>JBDIAL010000165.1:0-8299 GCA_039812405.1 Nostocoides sp. | reverse complement strand
GAGCTGCTGCGACTGCACGGCGAACTGCGCCGCCTGGCGGGCGAGGACCCGCAGGAGGAGCTGTCGCGGGCCGTCTCGCTCGCCGCCGAGCGGGGCGCGCTCGGCTTCCGGCTCCGGGCGGCGGTGAGCCTCGCCCGGCTCTGGGCGGACCGGGGACGCACGGCGGAGGCGGTCGACCTCGTGGCCGGCGCCCTCGGCGAGCTCACCGAGGGCTTCGACACGCCCGACCTGAGGGAGGCCGAGGCGCTGGTCGACCGGTGGCGTGCCGCCACCGGTCCCGCCTCTCCGCTGTCCCGGTGACCGCCGGCCGTGTGGGATGTGACCGCCGGCCGTGTGGGGTCGCCGCGGCCGGCGGTCACCGTGACGGGCCGCGCGAGGCGGCGCCGGCGATGAGGATCTCGACGGTGTACCTGTAGGTGTCGGCCTGGGCGCTTCGCGGGTCCGCGATCCGTTGCGTGAGGTAGCGGTGCATGGCGTCCCAGCCGTCCGGGTCGGCGTCCGCGGGCGGCGGCATGGCTCGCAGTCGGGTGGCGGCCTGGTGTGCTGCCTGGCCGTTCTTGACGCGCTCGTCCTCGAGCGAGACGAGCAGCAGTGCGCCGTTGAGCAGTGCGGAGTAGACGCGGGGAGCGTCGTCGCCGAACCCGGCGCGCACCAGGATGCCGACGCCACGGTCGATGATGGCAACGGCGGAGGGGATGCTCGGTCCGTCGCGGCACAGCCGCATGGCCGCACCGCGATAGCGGCCCAGCACGTCGCGGCCGTCGAGCAGCAGCAGGCGGAACCAGTCCTGCCAGTCCAGCTGTGCCGGAGGGATCGGGAGCTGGGAGACGACGCGCTCCAGGACGCCGCGGACGACGGCGTCGCGGTCGCCGACGTGGTGGTAGAGGTTGTTGGGCCAGGTCTGCAGTGCCTCGGCGACCTGGCGCATGGTCCAGCCGTCGACCCCGTGGTCACGGCTGAGATCGGTGGCGACGTCGATGACCCGCTCGGCGGTCAGTGGCGGGGCGTGTCGGGGGCGACGGACCATGACCGTACGCTCGCACGAGCCCATGCGTCCTCCGGCACCCGTGCTGGTCACGGCGTGGTGTCGCCGGTGACGAGCCCCAGCCCCGGGCCTCGCTCCGGGATCGCCAGAACTCGGCGTAGCGGCCGCCCGTGTCGAGGAGGTCGGTGTGGGTGCCGGTCTCGACGACCCGGCCGGCGTCGAGGACGACGACCTGGTCGGCGGCGACCACGGTGGTGAGCCGGTGGGCGATGACCAGGAGGGTGCTGTGCTCGGCGAGGCGACGCAGGGACTGCTGCACGTACCGTTCGTTCTCGGGGTCGAGGGCGGCGGTGGCCTCGTCGAGCAGCACGACGGGCGCGTTCTTCAGGATCGCGCGGGCGACGGAGACCCGCTGCCGTTCCCCGCCGGAGAGCATGACGCCGGCTTCGCCGACCCGCGTCTGCCAGCCGTCGGGGAGCCGGTCGATGATCTCCTCGACACCGGCGAGGCGAGCCGCGTCGCGGACCTCGTCGTGGGTCGCGGCAGGATTGCCGAGCCGGATGTTGGCCTCGAGGGTGTCGTCGAAGAGGTAGACGTCCTGGAAGACGAGGGCGAGCTGGCCCATGAGCGTCTCGGTGGTCTGCTCGCGCACGTCGGCCCCGCCCACCCGGACGGTGCCGGTGTCGGGATCCCAGAAGCGGGCGATGAGCCGGGTGATCGTCGTCTTGCCGGAGCCCGAGGCTCCGACGAGCGCGGTCATCGAGCGGGGAGGGACGGTGAACGACACGTCGCGCAGGACCGGCTCGTCGGGCCGGTAGCCGAAGGTCACGTCGTCGAAGGTGATCTCGCCGGGGCAGGTGAGCTCGACGGAGGCGTCGGGCTCGGGCGGGCCGGGCTCGCGCAGGACGTCGGCGAGCCGGCGCAGGTCGTTGCCGGCCATCCGCAGGGCGCCGGCGAACTCGCCGACGTCGGCGAGGGGGCCGGCGAAGCGGAATCCGAGCGCGATGACGGCGCAGGCCAGGGCCGGGTCGATGTGACCGCCGAGGGCCAGCCACACGCCGACGACCAGGATGAGGGTGATGGCGAGCTGGACGGCCGCGCCGGCGGTGGCCAGGCCCGTCACGGCATACCAGAGGGACCGGCGGCCATTGCGGTGCTGCCGCTCGATGGCGTCCTCGAGCGGCGCGTAGCCGTCCACCCCGCGACCGAACGCCCGGAGGACGGGCTGGCACTGGGCGAACTCGACGACCCGGCTGCCGGCCTCCACCGCCGCCGCATGGTCGAGCTGCTCGCCCCGGCTGACGTTGCGGGCGGCAAGACCGAACGCGAGCGCGAGCAGCGGGATGCATACGAGCATGGCCAGCCCGAGCCGCCAGTCGTAGAAGAACGCCGCGACGGTGACGGTGCCGGGGGCGGCCAGGCCGACCACCAGCGGGGTGAGCAGGTGGGCGAACAGGCCGGCGACCATGTAGCTGCCGTCGGTCGCGGCGCGGGTGATCCGGCTCGACGTGTCCGCGGTGAACCAGCCCAGCGGCAGGCCGGCCAGATGGTCGCCGAGCCGCTCGTGCATACGACCGAGCACCTCCAGGGCGGTGTCGAAGCCCCGCATGGCCTGCACGTACTGGGCGACGCACGCCATCGCGGCCGCGGCACCGAGGGCGAGCAGGTGCCAGCCCACGCGGGAGAGGTCGTGACGGACCAGGTCCTCGATGACCGGGACGATCAAGGCCATCGCCACGCCGCTGAGCACGCCGTATGCGGTGGCCCAGGCCAGGTACGTCCGGAGACCGCGCTGCCGGTCCGGTCCCAGGATCAGCCGCAGGTCGCCGAGCATGCCGCCGTTCATGCCGACACCTGCTCGTGTGCGGCCCACATCCGGGCGTACGGGCCCCCGGCGGCCACCAGCTCGTCATGGCGGCCGATGGCGGCCACCCGACCGCGGTCGAGCACCACGATGCGGTCGGCGCCGGTGATGGTCGACAAGCGGTGGGCGATGACGAGCACCGTGCGCCCGGCGGTCAGGATCGACAGGGCGTCCTGGATCGCCGCCTCGGACTCGGGGTCGGCGAAGGCGGTCGCCTCGTCCATCACGAGCACCGGGCAGTCGGCCAGCAGTGCCCGGGCGATGCTGATCCGCTGCGCCTCGCCGCCGGACAGCTGCGCGTCCTGGCCGACGACCGAGTCGTAGCCGCGGGGCAACGCGAGGACCCGGTCGTGGATCTGGGCGGCCTCGCACGCCCGGTGGACCTCGTCCTCGGACGCCCCGGGTCGGCCGAGGCGCACGTTGTCGCGGATCGACGCGCTGAGCAGCTGGACGTCCTGCAGCACGAAGCCGACCCGTCGATACAGCTCCCCGGCCTCGATCCGCCGCACGTCGACGCCACCGAGGCGGATCGCGCCGCCGGTGACGTCGTGGAAGCGCGGCAGCAGGGCCGCCGCCGTGGACTTGCCCGAGCCGGACGCCCCCACCAGCGCCGTCACCGCCCCGGGCTCGCAGGCGAAGCTCAGGCCCTCCAGCACGTCGTGGGTGCCGTCGTAGCTGAATCGCACCTGGTCGTACTCGACCCGATGACCCTGGGGGGTCTGCGGGGCCTCGGCCGGCGGAAGCGTCGGCGTCTCGAGCAGGTCCTGGATGCGCAGCGCCGCCGCCGCCGCGACCCGCCGCGCCTGCGCGCCGAAGCCCAGCGGCTGGATGACCGTGGGGATGACCAGCGCGAGCAGCACACAGGCCAGCGCCTGTCCGGTGCTCACCCAGCCGGAGTCGACGAACCACACCGCCCCGGAGAGGCTGACCAGTCCGACCACGGGCGCCGAGATCGCCATGATCGACACGGCCTCGAGGCGCAGCATCGGCCGGACCCAGTCGGCGAAGAACGCCGCGTAGTCGGTGGCGGCCCTCCGGTAGGCCGCGTAGGCGGTGCGCGCCTGACCGAAGGTCTTGACCACCGCGATGCCGGAGACGAACTCGATCACCGCGGCGTTGATCCGGGCGCTGCTGGCGTCCATCTGCCGCATCTTCTCCCCGTAACCCCGCATCATCCAGGCGTATGCGGCGGTGTAGAACGGCAGCGTCACCACGGCCAGGAGCGCCAGTCGCCAGTCCAGCCACAGCAGATACCCGAGCGCTCCGAGCGGCATGACGATCGCGGCGGTCATCTCCACCGCGTGGTGGGCCACGAGCTGGTGCAGGTCGTGCACGTCGCTGACCGCGGCCTTGCGCACCCGCCCGGAGGAGGTCGAGGAGAACCAGCCCAGCGGCACCCGGCCGAGGTGGGCGACCAGCCGGCGCCGCAGGATCGCCTGCAACCGGGCGTCGGCGAAGTGGGTGACGCTCAACGCCGCCCCGGACAGCGCGGCCCGGGCCAGCAGCCCGCCCACGATCCAGCCGCATACGACCACCACCTGCCGATGGTCGATCGAGCGAGCCCGCAGGGCGTCGACCAGGCTGACCAGCCCGATGAACGGTGCCAGACCCGCCAGGGCACCCAGCGCGCCCAGGACGCACCCGAGGCGGATGCTTCCGGCGACCGGGCGCCGCAGCTCGGCCAGCGCCCGACCCGCCGCCTTCGGGTCCGGCGTCGCACCATCCGCCCCCGCCGCCGGTGTCGCGCCGGCGCCCTGGGTGTCCTCCGTGACCTGGGGGCCCTCGGTGTCCGCCGTGTCCGTCGTGTCCGCGACGGCGGCCTCCTCGACGGAGTCCGCCGAGGTCATGACACACCTGCGGCCACAGCCGCCCGGTAGGACGCGGCAGCGCCCCGAGCGGCCTGCCCCCGTGTCGCGATGGTGCTCGTCATCTGCGGCCTCCGATCGTCGGCGAGTGACCCCGCGCCTGTATGCCTCTTTGAGAGTCCTGATTTAGGTGAGCCTAACCTTATTGAACATCGGACAACAGAGGGATGCCGTGATGGAGGTCGAGCCCCTCCCCCTCGCCGCCTCGCCCCGATCTCGCTCGCACCTGACCCATCGCTCCCTCCGAGGACGCCGAGTCCCTCCCCTCCCGCCCCCTCACCCCCGATCTCGCTCGAACCTGACCCGACAAACGGTCACCGTGCGGGGGATGCGTTCTCGGGTGAGGTGCCCCTTTGTCGGGGTCGCTGTCGGGGTCGCTTCGGAGACTGCCGCGGTGCCCGAGGACCGGCGTGAGGGTCACCCGACAAGGAGCCACCTCACCCGACAAGCGTTCTCGGGTGAGGTGACTACGTGTCGGGGTCAGTTCGGAGTGGGCTGGACGGGCGTGGACGCGCGTGGACCTTGCGTGGGAAGTGGTCATCTCACCCGACAAACGTTCTCGGACGAGATGCCTCTTTATCGGGTCACCCGACAAGAGTGCCGTTGACACGAGAGGTGCATGGCCCTTCGAGGATCGACATCGACTGATCGATCAGGGTGAAAGCCGCGGTGTGTTCGATTCGAGCGCACCGTGTCTCGGGCATACGTGATGTCTCAGGCCAGTCCTGCTGCGAGCCGGAGTCGGGCGATGAAGTCGACTGCGGCGGGCACCTCGAGCAGGAGAGCCCGATCCTTCTCGATGGCGGTCAGGATGCTGCGCAGGCGCTGTCGGTCCTTCTTGCTCAACTCCTCGTCGACGAAGTCGCCAGCCGTGATGAGGCCGGCAAGGACGAGGAAGTCGCGGCGATGACGCCGCGGGTCCTGGTCCCCGACGTTGGTGTGAGCAGCGGCCTTGACGACCAGCGCTCCCACGAGGTCGGGACGGCGCACGAATCCCTCCCTGCCGCCGACCGTGACAGCGACGACCTCGCTGCGCTGGAGCGCCTGCGTACCGCCCTGGGTCGGCAAGGTCGGGCTGCCCGTGGCTCCGATGCGCTCGCTGGCCCTCTCGCCGATACCTTCCGGCAGCAGTACGTCGATCGACGCCTTGTCGCGCACCCAGCGATGCTGTCTGCCCTCCGCGGAGATGCCCGCTGAACAGAAGCCGAGGTCCTCCAGCGTCTGGGTGAAGGTGTTCAGGAGCCTCGGGTCGGCCCGCACGTCGATGACGGTGTCGGCGTCGTTGGTCGGCCGCTCGGGGAACCGACCTCGTTCGGCGCAGTGCAGGTGAACGAGTTGCCCGCCGATGAGGGTCCAGCCCTGCGGGAGCCTCTCGTAAAGGTCGAGGATGCCCAGCCAGGAGGCGGTCTGCTCCTCGGGCATGTCGGGTAGCACGATCATCGCTTCACCGCCTTGCGTTCGACGGCGACCTCGCGGAGCAGCTCGGCGGCACGGAGTTCCTCGCGGGGGCCGCGTTGGTCAGCAAGGTCGGCCGCCAACAGGAGCTTGGAGTCGGGGTACGTCTTCTGCCCGTCGGGCAGGACGTGGATCACCACGTTGGCGTCCGCATCGGCTGGCAGGAGCAGATAGGCGCGGGACACGGCATCGACGCTGTCGGCTGCGAGGTAGCCGTCGACGTCGACCGACGCGATGCCGCTGACGGCAGGGCTGATAAGCGACTCCCAGCGGGAGTCCTGCCGGAGCTTCGGCAGATCTGTTGATGCGGCCTTGCGCAGCACGCGTTCCGCACGGTTGCGGAACACCAGGCGCAGGGCCGAGGCGATGCGACGTACGTCATCCTCCGACTTCGGGGCCTTGGCAACCAAGGCCAGCAACTCGTCAAGGCGGACCTTCGCACGGGACCGTTCGACCGACGCAAGGGCAGCGAGCGCCTCATCGTCCCTCTCGGCCAGCGCGATGATCGCCCATGCCGACCGAGCGGACAGCGGGCGGCCCGGCTCCTTGCGCTCGGCGACCTGGAGCAACGACAACTCATCAACGACCCACTGGGAGCCGATGCGCTCGGCGCGCAGCGAACCGTCCGCGATCCTCTTGTGGATGCGCGGCACGCCGACACCGAGCCGTTGGGCGGCCTCGGCAACACTGATGCTCGCCACGAACACAATGGTACAAGAGTTTCGCCGATTATGTAATCGAGTCATGCCACGTCCTCGCCCTCGGGCGAGCAAACGCCCGGTCGAGGAGCTCGGCGGTCAGCAGGTTCACGTGCTCGTTGCGCTGGATATAGTGCTCGACGGTGACCTTGGGATCGGAGTGGCCCAGCAGCTCGCTGGCGAGGTTAAGAGATCGCGCGGGTAGGTCATGGTCGGCGGGTGGGTCTGGTGTCCCAGCGGTGGGTGGTCCAGGCGGTGCGGATGAGGCGTCGGGTGATGATGATGGCGTTGGCGAGGGCGATGAAGGCGTCAATGACGCGGGTGCGTCGTTCGGTGCAGATGGCGAGTTTCTTGAAGCCGCGGGTGTGCCAGGAGTTCGTGCGTTCCACGACCCAGCGGGCGCCGGCCTGGAGGGGTTCGCCCTTCGTGCTGATGACGTCGTCGCAACCGAGGGTGTCCAGCAGGTCGGGAGTCTTCCGGCTGTCGTAGCCGGCGTCCAGGTGCACGGTGATCTGCTCGGGCAGCCCCACGCCCAGGCCTTCATCGAAGCGGGCCAGGTGCTCCAGGGTGGGGCGCAGCAGCGGGGAGTCGTGCCGGTTGGCGGGCGCGACCACACCCGATCGGGATCCCGGATCCGTCGGTCATCACCGGAGCGTTTGGTGCCTTGTGTGCCTCTGTCGACAGGGGATCGGCCTGCTGCTTGGCCTGCGCAGGGTGCCTTGACCAGGCATCCGTCGACAGTGATGGTGCTCAGGTCCAGCCCGACGATCTGGTCGTAGGCCTGCAGGCACAGGTGCTCCAGGTCGGTGAAGATCCCGGCGGTGATCCACTCCTCCCGGCGGGTACGGATCGTGGTGGCCGAACAGGTGGTGTCGGCGATCTTGGCGTAGGAGACGCCGAGCACGAGGACCTGCACCAGCTTGTCGAACACGACCCGGTCGGCGATGCGCGGGTTGTGGCAGCCCAGCGGGTGGGTGTCGATGATCGGCGGTATCAGCGCGGCGACCTGGTCCCAGATGGGGTCAATGAGCCAGGATGGGGCCGCGGGCACGGTGATTCCTGGGTAGCAGCGTTTTTCTCACAAATCACACTGGTAACAGGCACCGTGCCCGTCTCACGGCAACACCACGCCGTCACCTACCCGCGCGATCTCTAAGGCTGGCCTGCTCGTTGATCACCGTGGCCACGGTCCGACAGAACTGTGCGGGCTGACCCCTTCGATGCCGGCGTCGCCAAGCACCTGCGTGGCACGATCCGGCCCTGCTCGGCGGAGTCCTTCGTAGGCACTATTTGCCCACACGATCAAATCACCAAACCAAACAGGGCCATGGATCCACTGGATCCACGGCCCTGACGAGTAGCGGGGGCAGGATTTGAACCTGCGACCTCCGGGTTATGAGCCCGGCGAGCTACCGAGCTGCTCCACCCCGCG
>JBDIAL010000164.1:0-8303 GCA_039812405.1 Nostocoides sp. | reverse complement strand
CCGATCTGACGGTGGGCGGCCAGTCGGCCGGCCGGGACGGTGGGTGGCCAGTCGGCCAGCCAGGACGGTGGGCGGCCCACCGGTCGGCCGAGGACGTGGGAGGCCAGCCGGTCGGCCCGGGGACGTGGGAGGCCGGCCGTCACTTGTCGATGTCGCCGACGACGAAGAACATCGAGCCGAGGATGGCCACGAGGTCGGCGAGCAGGGTGCCCGGCAGCAGGTCGGCGAGGACGGCCACGTTGTTGAACGACGCCGACCGGAGCTTGAGGCGCCACGGCGTCTTCTCGCCCCGCGAGACGAGGTAGTAGCCGTTGAAGCCGAGCGGGTTCTCCGTCGCCGTGTAGACCTGACCCTCGGGGACCTTGAGCACCTTGGGGAGCCGGACGTTGACCGGCCCCTGGGGCAGCGTGCGCAGCACCTCGACGCACCGGTCGGCGAGGTCGAGGCTGACCCGGGTCTGCTCGAGCAGCACCTCGAGCCGGGCGAGGCAGTCGCCGGCGGTGCGGGTCACGACGCGGCCGGGTCCCTCCGGGCCGAACAGGTCGGCATACGCGAGATAGGGCGCGTCGCGCCGCAGGTCGACGTCGACGCCGCTCGCCCGGGCGATGGGCCCGGAGACCCCGTAGGCGAGGGCCGTCGGGACGGGCAGCACACCCACCCCCCGGGTCCGGGCCGCGAGGATCTCGTTGCCGACGATGAGCGACTCGAGGTCGGGGAGCCGGCGGCGGACGGCGGCGACGGCGGCGCAGGCCCGGTCGAGCCAGCCGGCGGGCAGGTCGGCCTTGAGACCGCCGACCCGGTTGAACATGTAGTGCATCCGGCCCCCGGAGACCTCCTCCATGACCGCCTGCAGCTCCTCGCGCTCGCGGAACGCGTAGAAGATCGGGGTGATGGCACCGAGCTCCAAGGGGTACGACCCGAGGAACATGAGGTGGTTGAGGACCCGGTTGAGCTCGGCGAGGAGGGTGCGCGCCCACACGGCCCGCTCGGGGACCTCCATGCCGAGCATGGACTCGACACCGAGGACGACGCCGAGCTCGTTCGCGAACGCCGAGAGCCAGTCGTGCCGGTTGGCCAGGACGATGATCTGGCGGTAGTCGCGGACCTCGAAGAGCTTCTCCGCGCCGCGGTGCATGTAGCCGACGACCGGCTCGGCCGACTGCACCCGCTCCCCGTCGAGGACGACCTTGAGGCGCAGGACGCCGTGCGTCGCCGGGTGCTGGGGGCCGATGTTGAGCACCATGTCGGCCGTCGCGAGGCCCCCCGCGCCGACGCCGACCGTCAGCGCGCGGGTCGGGGTCGGGTCGGCCATACCCCTGAGTATGCCGGGCAGCCGGGTGCGCCGGCCCCTCGCGTATGCCGTGGGTCCGCGTCTGCCGGGCGACCTGCCCTCAGCGCTCGACGACCGCCCACCAGAAGTCGCCCAGCCCGCCGGGCCGCCGCAGCTCGGTCGCCGCCGAGAGGCGACGCAGGCTCTCGAGGTAGGCGGCGGGATCGGTCCGTGCGCGGGCCGGGTCCGGAGACCGGAGCGCGAGGCCCAGCTCGCCGAGCGCGTCGCGCTGGGTGAGGAGCCGGTCGGCCGCGAGGCTGTCCACGGCGACGTGGGCGGTGAGGTCCGCCGGGCCCTCACCCCGGTGGGCCTCGGCGAGCGCCTCGCCCGGCTCGAGCCGGAGTCCGGCGCGGTATGCCGTGAGCGTCCCCTCCCGGGGGCGGTCGGCCGCCCGGTGCCCGTAGTCGACGGCCACGGCCAGCCCCGACCGCAGCCGTGCGACGAGGTCGGCCCAGGCCGCGTCGCGGGGCCGGCCGATCTCGACGCGCTCACCGGGACGGTAGGCGCGTCCCGGACCCCGGGCCGGCCACCAGCGGTCCGCCCACCCGGCGTCGACCTCGGCGAGCGGGTCCCCGAGCAGGTTGCCGAGCGACTCCCGGCCGGTCACCGGATCGACGAGCACCGTTCGCAGGGCCCCGCCGTCGTCCGCCTCGGCGACCGGGCACGGGACGACGTCGAGCCACTCGTTCGCGACGACGAGACAGGCATCCAGGTCGTCGAGGTCGTCCGGGAGCGCCGCACCCCCCGCGGCGACGAGCCAGTCGACTCGGTCGTCGAGGCCGTCGGGCCGGGGGACGACGTCGACGCCGAGGAGGTCCCGGCCGGCCCGGTCGTGCCGGGCCAGCGCCGCCAGCAGCTCTCCGCGGCCGGCGCCGACGTCGACGATCCGGCGCACGGCATACCGGTCCGCGAGGCGCACCAGCCCCTCGGCCAGGACGTCGCCGAGGGGTCCGTGGCTCGCCGTCGTGAAGTGGCCCGCAGGCCCGGCGCCGGTGCGATAGAACCCGGCCGGGCCGTAGAGCGCCTCCTGCCAGGCGCTCTCCCAGGGGACCGGCTCGCTCGCCACGCCCCGAGGCTAGGGCAGGGCCCCGGCCCAGGGCACGCGGCATACGGGGTCGCGGCCCGATCGGGCCGGACTCCCTGTCCGCTCGGGTCGGACGCAGGCAGGGGCGGGAGGGTGGGTAGCGTGCGGGGCGTGACCACGGCACAGGACCGCCCCGCCCGGCTCACCGTCGGCGTGGTCGGCGCGGGCCGGGTCGGCGCCGTCCTCGGGGCGGCCCTGGCCGAGGCGGGCCACCGCGTCACCGGCGTCTCGGCCGTGAGCGACGCCTCGCTCGACCGGGCCGCGCGGCTGCTCCCGGGCGTGCCGGTCCGGGAGGTTCCCGAGGTGGTCTCCGGCGCCGAGCTCGTGCTCCTCGCGGTCCCCGACGACGCCCTCGCCGGGCTCGTCGCGGGTCTCTCGGCCGTCGACGCCTGGCAGGCCGGCCAGATCGTCGTCCACACCTCGGGGCTCCACGCGCTGGAGGTCTTCGGGCCGGCCCTGGAGCACCACGTCCTGCCGCTCGCCCTCCACCCCGCGATGACCTTCACCGGGACGGCCGTCGACCTCGACCGGCTCCACGAGTGCTGCTTCGGCGTCACCGCGCCCGAGCCGCTGCGCCCCGTCGCGGAGGCCCTCGTCCTCGAGGTCGGCGCCGAGCCGGTGTGGATCGCCGACGGCGACCGGGCGGCATACCATCTCGCCCTCGCCCACGGCGCGAACCACCTCGTCACCCTCGTCAGCCAGTCCCTCGACATCCTCGCCGGGACCGGCGTCGAGCAGCCCGAGCGGGTCCTCGGGCCCCTCGTGCGGGCAGCCCTCGACAACGCGCTGCGGTCCCGGGACGCCGCCCTCACCGGACCGGTGGCCCGCGGCGACCTCGGTACCGTGGAGCGCCACGTCAGCACCGCGGCCGGCGAGCCGCCCGACGTGCGCCCGGCCTACGTCGCGATGGCCCTCGCGACCGTCGAGCGCGCGGCCCGCGACCGCCGGCTGCGGGAGGACCAGGCCCGACCCATCGCCGACTTCCTCAGGGAGCAGCAGTGACCGACACCTCCATGCCGTATGCCGGGTCGCCGTATGCCGGGTCCTCCGACGGGGGATCGGCTCCCGTCCTCGCCCGCACCCGGGCGGAGCTGCGGGCGGCCCGGGCGGCCCTGCCCGACACCGACGTGGCCGTCGTCATGACGATGGGGGCGCTCCACGACGGGCACGCGCGGCTCATCCACCGGGCCCGGGAGCGGTCCGAGCACGTCGTCGTGACGATCTTCCTCAACCCGCTGCAGTTCGGGCCGAAGGAGGACCTGTCCCGCTATCCCCGGACCTTCGACTCCGACATGGAGATCTGCGCGAGGGAGCGTGTCGACCTCGTCTTCCACCCGACGCCCGACGTCGTCTACCTCGACGGCGACCCCGGGGTGCGGATCTCGGCCGGCCCGCTCGGCGACGTGCTCGAGGGGCAGTCGCGACCGGGCCACTTCGACGGGATGCTCACCGTGGTCAGCAAGCTCATGCACCTGACGAGGGGGACCTCCTTCTACTACGGCCAGAAGGACGCCCAGCAGCTCCTGCTCATCCGGCGGATGGTGCGCGACCTCGACTTCGGGGTCGAGGTCGTGTCGGTGCCGACGGTGCGGGAGGCCGACGGCCTGGCGATGAGCAGCCGCAACACCTACCTCACCGAGAGCGACCGGGAGACCGCGCGGTGCCTGTCCCGCGCGCTCGCCGCCGGGGCCGCCGCGGCGGCCGAGGGGCCCTCGGCGGTCCGGCGGGCGGCCCGGGCGGTCCTCGTCGCCGAGCCGCTGGCCCTCGTGGACTACCTCGTCCTCGTCCACCCCGACACCCTCGAGGACGTGCCGGAGTGGTACCGGGGGGAGGCCCTCCTCGCCGTCGCCGCCCGGGTGGGCACGACGCGGCTCATCGACAACCAGCCCCTCATCCTCGGACCCGGTGGCGGCCCTCTCGACGTCTTCCCGCCCCGACCCCTCGACGCCTGAGGCGCACCGTCCCGTCCGACCCGGCGTGGGGACTGCGGGAGGATGGTCGGTATGCGGACCGAGCGGCTGACCGGGCCCGACGGCCTCCTCGTCCACCCGGACCGGCCGCCCCGCGCGGCGCTGCTCGTGCTGTCCGGCTCCAGTGGGCGGGTGTCGGTCGACCGGTGCGAGGCGCTGGCCCGGCGCGGGTTCGTCGCGGCGTCGGTCCGCTGGTTCGGCGAGGGCGCTCCGACGGCGACGCTCGCCAAGGTGCCCGTCGAGCTGCTCGTCGACCAGGTGGACCGGCTCGCCGGGCTCTCCGGGCGGGTCGGCGTCGTCGGCACCTCCTTCGGTGCCCTCGCGGCCCTGCTCCTCGGCATCGCCGACCCGCGGGTCGACCTGGTCGCCGGGCTCGCCCCGAGCCACGTCGTCTGGGCCTCGCCCACCCTCACCGCCGACGACCGCCCGGTGACCCGCTCGTCCTTCACCTGGCGCGGCGACCCGCTCCCCTTCGTGCCCATCCTCGACCAGACGACCTGGTCCGGCCCGCCGCTGCGGACGCCGCGCCAGGTCTACGAGGCCTCGCTGCGCCGGTATGCCGATCGCGTCCCCACGGCCCGGGTGGCCGTCGAGGACGTCGCCGCACAGGTCGTCCTCGCTGCCGGTGGGGACGACCAGGTCTGGCCCGGTGCCCTGTTCGCCGACGAGATCCGCTCCCGCCGGGCGGCCCACGGCCACGACACCACCGTCCTCGTCGAGCCCGACGCGGGCCATCGGGTCGTGCTCCCCGGCGAGACCCCGGCGCAGCCCACCCAGGGCTACGGTTACGGCGGCACCGAGGACGCCGACCGGCGGCTCGGCGTGCGGGTCATGGAGACCCTTCTCGCGGCATACCCCGACAGGAGCTGAGGGAGACCGATGGTGACGAGCATCCCGATGCAGCTCACGGCCGTCGCCGTGCGGATGCTGTACCGGCCCGACGCGCAGACCCCGGAGCGGGTCCGCGCGCACCTCGCGGCCCCCAAGGGCAGCGGCGAGCCGCCGCTGTCGCTGCGCCGGGCCTGCGTGGTGAGCACGAGCGAGGTCGCGGGGTTCCCGGTCCACACCGTGCTCCCGCCGGGGCAGAGCCGGCCGGAGCGGGTCGTCGTCTACCTCCACGGCGGCTCGTACGTCGACGAGATCGTGCGCCAGCACTGGGGGCTCGTCCGCCGGTTCGCCCGGGCGGGCTGCCGGGTCGAGGTGCCGCTCTACGGCCTGGCGCCCGAGCACACGGTCGAGGAGGCCGTGCCGTTCGTCCTCGCGATCCTCGCCGGGCTGGAGCGGACGTATGCCATGTCCGACGTCGTCCTCGCCGGCGACTCGGCAGGGGGCGGGCTCGCGGTCGCGGTGACCCACGCGCTGCGCGACGCGGGCCGGCCGGTGCCGCGGCGGCTGCTCCTCGACGCCCCGTGGCTCGACGTGCGGATGGCCGGCCCGGACCTCGAGCGCTTCGCCGCACGGGACCCGTGGCTCAGCGCCGACGCGCTGCGGACGATGGGCGCGGTATGGGCCGGCGACCGGGACCCCGCCGACCCGTGGGCCAGCCCGGTCACGGGGTCGTTCGAGGGCTTCCCGCCCGTCGAGGTCTGGACCGGCACCCGGGACGTCCTCCACCCCGATGCCCTCGCCCTCTCCGAGCGGGCCCTGGAGGCCGGCGTCGACGCGACCCTCCACGTCGTCGCGGGGGCCGTCCACGTCTATCCCCTCACGCCGACGCCGGAGGGCCGTCGCGGGGCCGCCCAGATGGTGCAGGCCGCCCTCCGCTGAGCCGCACCCGGCCGCGACCGGACGCCCAGCCCCACTCGTTACCCTTGAGCGGTGACCGACGCACCACCCGCGCCTCCCGCGCCTCCCGAGTCCGATCTGCCGGAGCAGATGCGGATCCGGCGTGACAAGCGGGAGCGCATCCTCGAGGCGGGCGGGCAGGCCTACCCGGTCTCGGTCCCGGTGACCCACTCCGTCGGCGAGGTCCGCGAGCACTGGGGGCACCTCGCGACCGGTGAGGAGACCGACGACGTCGTCGGCGTCGCCGGCCGGGTCGTCTTCGTCCGCAACACCGGCCGGCTGTGCTTCGCCACGCTCCAGGCGGGCGACGGGACCCGGCTCCAGGCGATGCTGAGCCTCGCCGAGGTCGGCGAGGAGGCGCTCGCCGAGTGGAAGGCGACGGTCGACCTCGGGGACCACGTCTTCGTCGAGGGCCGGGTCGTCTCCAGCCGGCGCGGCGAGCTGTCGGTCCTGGCGCGCCGCTGGTCGATGGCCTCCAAGGCGCTGCGCCCGCTCCCGGTGCTCCACCGGGAGATGTCGGAGGAGTCGCGGGTCCGCCAGCGGTATGCCGACCTCATCGTCCGTCCGGAGGCCCGGGCCATGGTCCACGCCAAGGCCGCGGCGCTCGCGGCCATCCGGCGCGCCCTCGACGGCACGGGCTTCGTCGAGGTCGAGACGCCGGTCCTCCAGCTCGTCCAGGGCGGGGCGGCGGCGCGGCCGTTCCGGACCCACCTCAACGCCTTCGACGAGGACATGATCCTGCGGATCGCCCTCGAGCTGAACCTCAAGAAGGCCGTCGTCGGCGGGATCGACCGGGTCTACGAGATGGGCCGCATCTTCCGCAACGAGGGGGTCGACTCCACCCACAGCCCGGAGTTCACGATGCTCGAGTTCTACGAGGCGTGGGGCGACCAGCGGTCCGTCGCGGAGATCACCCGGCAGCTCTTCCTCGCCGTCGCCGACGTGCTCGGGGGCCGCCGGGTCGAGACGCCGGCCGGGACCGTGGACCTCGACGGGGAGTGGACCTGGCTGCCCGTCCACGACGCGGTCGCCAAGGCGGTGGGCGAGCCGGTGACGGTGGACACCGACCTCGCGACGCTCCGGGACGTCGCGGCGCGCCACGACGTCCACGTCGACCCGGCGTGGAGCGCGGGCAAGGTCGTCATCGAGCTCTTCGAGGCGCTCGTCGAGAAGGACCTGCTCCAGCCGACCTTCGTCTGCGACTACCCCGCCGAGGCCCAGCCCCTCGCGCGCCGACGCACCGACGACCCCCGGCTCATCGAGGCGTGGGACCTGTTCATCGCCGGGGTCGAGCGCGGGACGGGGTTCTCCGAGCTCGTCGACCCCGTCGTCCAGCGCGAGGTGCTCACCGAGCAGTCGCTGCGGGCCGCGGCCGGCGACCCCGAGGCGATGTCCCTCGACGAGGACTTCCTCCGGGCGCTCGAGTACGGCGCCCCCCCGATGGGCGGGGTGGGTGTCGGCATCGACCGGCTCGTCATGCTGTTCACCGGAGTCGGTATCCGTGAGACCATTCTGTTCCCCCATGTGAAGCCCGAGGCCTGACATGCACGAGATCTGGCCGTATGCCGCCGCCCTCATTCCGTTCCTCGGTGCGGCGTACATGTTCTACGTCATCATGAAAGCCGTCATCGAGGGGGACCGGCGGGAACGGATAGCCATGCGGAAATGGGAGGCGGAGCACGGCCGCCTCGACGAGAAAGAGCAGGGCGCCAATTCCCCGTAGCGGCAGCGAACGGGTTATCGTGGTGCGCGTCGGAGTTCCATCCACGAAATCCAAGGAATACAGCCCATGGCAAAGCGCGTGCAGGTGACCCTCGTCGACGACACCGACGGCACCGACGCAGACGAGACCGTGACCTTCGCCCTCGACGGGGTCACCTACGAGATCGACCTGTCCGGCCACAATGCGGAGAAGCTGCGCAACAGCTTCGCCCCGTGGATCGGTTTCGCGACCCGTTCCGGTGGGCGTCGCAGTGCCGGACGGTCCGCCGCCCCGAAATCCTCGGCCCCCCGCAAGAACGTCTCCGACGTCCGCGAGTGGGCGCGTCAGCACGGTCACCAGGTGAGTGACCGGGGACGTATCTCCTCAGAGGTGCAGGCGGCATACGACGAGGCCCACGCCTGATCGACGCAG
>JBDIAL010000163.1:0-8334 GCA_039812405.1 Nostocoides sp. | reverse complement strand
GACGCCGAGGCGGGCGGCCCGCTCGCAGCCGTACCGCTTCATCTCCAGCTGTCCCGGCGCGTGGGCGTCGGAGTCGACGGCGAAGAGGCACCCGAGCTCCAGCGCCAGGGTGACGAGCTCGTCCGGCGGGTCGCAGCGCTCGGGCCGGGAGTTGATCTCGACCGCCGTGCCGTGCGCGGCGCACGCCTCGAAGACCGCGCGCGCGTCGAACTGCGACGACGGCCGGGTCCCGCGCTCGCCGGTCACGAGCCGGCCCGTGCAGTGGCCGAGGACGTCGACGCGCGGATCGGACACCGCGGCGACCATCCGCCGGGTCATCGCCCCGCGCTCCATCCGCAGGGCGCTGTGGACCGACGCGGTGACGACGTCGAGGCGACCGAGCATGGCGTCGGTCTGGTCGAGCGAGCCGTCGTCGAGGATGTCGACCTCGATCCCCTTGAGCAGCCGGAAGGCGCCGCCGAGCGACCGGTCGATGGCCTCGACGACGCCCAGCTGCTCGGCGAGCCGCTCGGCGGAGAGCCCGTGGGCGACGGTGAGCCGCGGGGAGTGGTCGGTCAGGACGAGCCACTCCTGGCCGAGGCCCATCGCCGCGAGCACCATCTCGTCGATCGGCGAGCCGCCGTCGGACCACGTCGAGTGCGAGTGGCAGTCGCCCACGAGTGCGGCCCAGTAGTCCTCACCGCCCTCGACGAGCGGAGTCCTCGCCTCGTCCTGGAGCCGCGCGAGACGGTCCGGCAGCCGACCCGCATAGGCCTGCTCGACGACCTGCCCGGTCGACGGGCCGATCCCGCGGACCTCGCGGATCGTCCCCTGCTCCAGTCGGGTGGCCAGCTCCTCGGGAGCCATCGCCTTGAGGATCCCCAGGGCGCTCCGGAAGGCGTCGACCCGGTAGGAGCCCGCGCCGACACGCTCCATGAGATAGGCCGTGCGCCGCAGCGCCTCGATCGGGTCGACCGGCGCGGTGAGCGGCTGCGGCTGATGGGCCATCGCGTCGCCCGCTACCAGGACTGGTGGAGTGGCCGGCCCTCGGCGAACCCGGACAGGCTCTGGATGCCGACGATCGCCCGCTCGTGGAAGTCCTCGAGAGTGCGGGCACCGGCATACGTCAGCGACGAGCGCAGCCCGGCGACGATCTGGTCGAGCACGTCCTCGACGCCGGGACGGGCCGGGTCGACGTACATGCGCGCCGTCGAGATGCCCTCCTCGAAGAGGGACTTGCGGTGGCGGTCGTAGGCGGAGTCGCCCGCGGTGCGGTTGCGGACCGCCCGGGCCGAGGCCATGCCGAAGGACTCCTTGTATGCCTTGCCGTCGCCGTCGGTGAACAGGTCGCCGGGCGACTCGAGGGTGCCGGCGAACCACGACCCGATCATGACGTTCGCCGCGCCGGCGGCGAGCGCGAGCGCCACGTCGCGGGGGTGGCGGACACCGCCGTCGGCCCACACGTGCCGGCCGAGCCGCCGGGCCTCGGCGGCGCACTCGAGGACGGCGGAGAACTGGGGGCGCCCGACGGCGGTCATCATCCGGGTCGTGCACATGGCGCCCGGCCCCACGCCGACCTTGACGATGTCGGCCCCCGCCTCGATGAGGTCCCCCGTGCCCGCGGCGGACACGACGTTGCCGGCCACGACCGGCACCTGCGGGTCGAGGTCGCGGACGAGGCGCAGCGCCTGGATCATCCGCTCCTGGTGGCCGTGGGCGGTGTCGATGACGAGGACGTCGGCGCCTGCCCGCAGCAGCTCCTCGGCCTTGCCCGCGACGTCGCCGTTGATGCCGACCGCCGCGGCGACCCGCAGCCGGCCGCCGGCGTCGACCGCCGGGCGGTAGAGGCCGGCCCGGAGCGCGCCGGAGCGGGTGAGGATGCCGACGAGACGCCCGTCGTCGTCGACGACGGGCGCGAGGCGGTGCCGGATCCGGGACAGCTCGTCGAAGGCGGCCTTGGGCTCCAGCCCGTCCCGCAGCGACTGGACGTCGCGCACCATGACGTCCTGCACCTGGGTGAACCGGTCGACCCCCGTGAGGTCGCGCGTGGTGACCAGGCCGGTCGGGCGGCCGCCCTCGACGACGACGGCCGCGCCGTGGCTCCGCTTGTCGATGAGGACGAGCGCCTCGCCCGTGGTCGTGCCGGGGTCGAGGGTGATGGGGGTGTCGACGACGAGATGGGCCGACTTGACGCGCGCGATGACGTCGGCGACGACGTCGGTCGGGATGTCCTGCGGGATGACGACGAGCCCGCCCCGGCGGGCGACCGTCTCGGCCATCCGGCGTCCGGCGATGGCCGTCATGTTCGCCACGACGACCGGGATCGTCGTGCCCGAGCGGTCGGCCGTGGACAGGTCGGCGTCGAGCCGGCTCGTGACGTCCGAGCGGCTCGGGACCATGAAGACGTCGTCGTAGGTCAGGTCGACCTGGGGCTGCATGCCATTGAGGAACTGCACGTCGGCCGAGTCTACGGCCTGCCCGAGGTGGCCGGTGTGCCTCGGCGGGGTCGGGTGCCGCCTCCCGACCGTGGCGCGGTGACGGTATGCGGACAGGCGAGCGGGCGGCATACGGCAGGATCGGGGGCATGAGCCTCATGGCGCCGACCGCCGCGGACGCCCAGCGCCGGCAGGGGCTGCGCCGGATGCGGACGCTGGCCCTGTCGCTGCTCGTCCTCGCCGCGGTGCTCTACCTCGCGACGCTCCACGTGCGCGACGAGGGCTTCTGGGGGTACGTCAACACCGCGTCCGAGGCGGCCATGGTCGGCGCGCTCGCCGACTGGTTCGCGGTGACGGCGCTGTTCCGGCACCCGCTCGGGGTGCCGGTGCCGCATACGGCGATCATCCCCAAGCGCAAGGACGAGCTGGGACGCAGCCTCCAGACCTTCGTGACGGAGAACTTCCTCACCGAGGACATCGCCCGGGAGCGGCTCGCAGCGGCCCGGATCGGGCTG
Organism: Nostocoides sp.; assembly: GCA_039812405.1. Classification (GTDB taxonomy): domain Bacteria; phylum Actinomycetota; class Actinomycetes; order Actinomycetales; family Dermatophilaceae; genus Nostocoides. Next base: position 5,405 of record JBDIAL010000163.1, on the reverse strand, counting down.
CGGCTCGGGGCCTGGCTCGAGAGCCCCGCTCACCGGCACCGCGTCATGGTCGAGGGGGTGCGCGCCGCGCGGGCGGCCCTGCAGCGGCTCGACGACGAGGAGGTGCGGGCCTTCGTCGAGGACCTGCTCATCCCGCGCCTCGTCCAGGAGCCGGTCAGCCCGATCGCCGGGCACCTCCTCGAGGGCGTCGTCGCGGACGGGGCCCACCACGGACTCGTCGACCTCACCCTGACCCAGGCGCGCGACTGGCTCGCCGAGAACCCGGAGGTCTTCCACGAGCTGATGACCGAGCGGGCCCCGTGGTGGACGCCGCCCTGGCTCGACGACCGGGTCATCGGGTGGAGCTACAAGCAGGTCCTCGCCTGGCTCGACGAGGTCCGGGGTCGACCCGACCACCCGGCGCGGATCGCCTTCGACGACCTGCTGCGCACCCTCGCCCACGACCTCCAGCACGACCCCGAGGTCATGGAGCGGACCGAGGCGCTCAAGACCCGGCTGCTGGCCCACCCGCAGGTCGGGCCCACGACGCTCAGCCTGTGGCGCTCGCTCAAGACGACGATGACCACGGCGATGGACGACGAGGGCTCCTACCTGTGGCGCCGCGGTGACGAGCTGCTCACCCACGTCAGCGCGCACCTCACCGGCGAGGACCCGACATGGCGTGAGCGACTCGAGAGCACCCTCGCCGACGCGGTGTCCTTCGCCGTCAACACCTACGGCGACGAGCTGGCCGGGGTCATCACGCTGACCGTCGAGCACTGGGACGGCAAGGAGGCGGCGCAGCGCATCGAGCTGTTCGTCGGGCGCGACCTGCAGTTCATCCGGATCAACGGCACCGTCGTCGGCGCGCTCGCCGGCCTGGTCATCCACGCACTGACCCAACTGCTCACGTGAGGGGCTGACATGGCATTCACCGGCATCCCGTTCGCCGCGCTGGACTTCTACGAGGACCTCGAGGCCGACAACTCCAGGACGTGGTGGCTGGCGCACAAGGCGGTCTACGACGAGCAGGTCCGGGCGCCGATCGACGCGCTGGCGGCCGAGCTGGAGGACGAGTTCGGGCCGGGCACGGTGTTCCGGCCGTACCGGGACGTGCGGTTCGCCAAGGACAAGACGCCCTACAAGACCCACCAGGGCGTGTGGTTCGGGGAGTCGCACCGCTACCTGCACGTCTCGGCGGCCGGCCTCTTCGTCGCCGGGGGCTACTGGCGGATGTCGCCGGCCCAGGTCGGCCGGCTGCGGCGGGCCGTCGCCGACGACGTGGCCGGCGCGACGCTCGAGGCGGCGCTCGCCGACCGCGCGGTGCGGCGGCTCGAGCTCGGCGGCCAGCAGATCACCCGGGTGCCGTCCGGCTTCGCCAAGGACCACCCGCGTGCCGAGCTGCTCCGCTACCGGACGCTGACGGTGGGGCGCGACCTCGGCTTCCCCGACTGGCTGCCGACCCGGCGCACCCTCACCGAGGTGCGCCGCCACTGGCGGGCCATGGGCCCGGTCGTCGCCTGGCTCGACCAGCACGTCGGCGAGGACTGACCGACCGACTGACTGACCGCCGTCCGCCGTCTCTGCCCGCCCGGCCGATCAGGGTCCGCTGCTCAGCGGGGCAGGTCGACGAGGGGTCCGAGGTCCTCCCGGTGCCGCGCGGGGGTGCCGAGGGCGAGCTGGTCGGACGCGGCGCGCTTGAGGTAGAGGTGGACGGGATACTCCCACGTCATCCCGATCCCGCCGTGCAGCTGCAGCGCCTCCTCGGCCGCGTGGACGGCGACCTCGGAGCAGTATGCCTGGGCCACGGCGGCCGCGATCCTCGCCTCGTCGGCCCCCGCCGGATCGTCCGCGCTCGCGGCCAGGGAGGCGGCGAGCGCATCGGCGGCGTGCCGGGCGGCGGCCTGTGCCTGGACGACCTCGAGGTAGAGGTCGGCGAGCCGGTGCTTGATCGCCTGGAAGGACCCGATCGGGCGGGCGAACTGGATGCGGGTCTTCGCGTAGTCGACCGTCGTGGCGAGGCACCACTGGGCGACCCCGAGCTGCTCGGAGGCGAGCAGGGCCGCTCCGGTGAGCAGACCCGCGTCGACGGCGGCGACGGCCTGCCCCCCCGAGGCGAGCAGGCGTCCGCCGAGCGGGTCGACGGGCGCGTCACCGGCCGCGGACGACCCCGGCCCGGCGGCGGCCCGCCCGGCACCGGAGACCTCGGCCAGCGGTCGGGACATGTCGAGGGAGGTGACGGGCGTGACGCCGAGGTCGGCACCGGCATACAGGCGCAGCTCGGGCCCGTCGGGTCCGGCGACGGGGACGAGGAGGTGGTCCGCGCCGAGCGCCCCCGCGACCGGACGCACCGACCCGGACACGGGCGACCAGTGGCCGGCTCGTGCGGACCATGGGAGGACGAGCGCGGCGACGGACCGCCCCTCCGCCAACGCCGAGAGCAGCTCGGCCGGCGGCTCGGGGAGGCTGGTGAGGACCCGGGTCGCGACGACCGCGCTCGTGAGGAACGGCACGGGCGCCACCGACCGGCCGAGCTCCTCGAGGACGACGGCTGCCTCGCGCGGCCCGGCGCCGACGCCGCCGAGCGGCTCCGGCACGAGCAGGGCGGGCAGCCCGAGCGTGGCGAGCTCGGCCCAGAGCCCGGTGTCGTAGGGTGCCGGCGCGTCGGCGAGCCCTGTCACGGCCGCGGGGGTGAGCCGCCGGTCGAGGACGCCGCGCACGCTGGCGCGCAGGTCCTCCTCGTCGGCGGAGTAGAGCAGGTCGCTCATCGGGGCACCTCCGAGAACGGCACGTCCTTGTCGGGGCGCTGCTCCGCGGGCAGGCCGAGCACCCGCTCCGCGACGATGTTGCGCATGATCTCCGACGTGCCGCCCTCGATCGAGTTGCCCTTGGCCCGCAGGTAGCGGAACCCGGGCCCGCGGCCCAGGAAGTTCGTCATGGCCGGTCGCACCATCGTCCAGTCGTCGTACTCCAGCCCCCCGTCGGGGTCGAGCTCCAGCGCGAGGCCGGTGATCCGCTGCGCCTGGCGGGCGAAGGCGAGCTTCATGGCCGAGCTCTCGGGCCCCGGCGCGCCGGCGGCGAGCTGCTGGCGCAGGCGCTCCCCGGCGAGGCGGGTCACCTCGGTCTCGACCCAGGCGGTGAGGACCCGGTCGTATGCCGCAGGTGTGCGGACCGAGGGGTCGGCGCGCCACCGGGAGGCCACGAGGCCGATCTGCCCCGCCTCGCGCGCCGTCCCCGCCCCGATCGCCACGCGCTCGTTGTTGAGCGTCGCCGTCGCGACGCGCCAGCCGGCTCCGACGTCGCCGACCCGGTCGGTGTCGGGCACGCGGACGCCGGTGAGGAAGACCTCGTTGAACTCCGCCTCGCCGGTGATCTGCCGTAGGGGGCGGACCTCGACGCCGGGTGCCGTCATGTCGAGGACGAAGTAGGTCAGCCCGGCGTGCTTGGGCACGGAGGGGTCCGTGCGGGCGACAAGGATGGCCCGCTGGGCGAGGTGGGCGCCGGAGGTCCAGACCTTCTGGCCGTCGACCACCCAGTCGTCGCCGTCGCGGACGGCACGGGTCGCGACGGCCGCGAGGTCGGACCCGGCACCGGGCTCGCTGAACAGCTGGCACCACACCTCCTCGCAGGTGAACAGCGGCCGCAGATAGCGCTCCTGCTGCGCTCGCGAGCCGAAGGCCACGAGGGTCGGCGCGGCCATGCCGAGCCCGATCCCGTTGCGTCCCACCGCGGGACGAGGCGCACCGGCGGCGGACAGCATGGCGTCCACCGTCCCCTGGAGGTCGCGGGGGAGCCCGAGACCTCCGAGGCCGACGGGGAAGTGCACCCAGGCGAGACCCGCGTCGAACCGGGCTCCGAGGAAGTCCGTCTCGCTCGTCGTCGCGAGGTCGTGCGCGCTGAGCAGCTCCCCGACCCGACGCTCCAGGTCGGCCGGGGTGGGCGGGCTGGCTGGGGTGGCCGCCGGGTCAGCCACGGCCGACGACCTCGGCGATCTCCCGCTTGGCCAACGAGTTCTTGTGCACCTCGTCGGGCCCGTCGGCGAACCGCAGGGTGCGGACCTGGGCGAACCATTCGGCCACGGGGAAGTCCTGCGACACCCCACCCCCGCCGTGGGCCTGGATCACCTTGTCGAGGATCCACTCCACGGTCTGCGGCGTCGCGATCTTGATGGCCTGGATCTCGGTGTGCGCGCCCCGGTTCCCCACGGTGTCCATGAGCCAGGCCGTCTTGAGGACGAGGAGGCGCAGTTGCTCGATGCGCACCCGGGACTCGGCGATCCAGTCGCGGACGACACCCTGCTCCGACAGCGGCCGGCCGAAGGCGACGCGGTCCGCGGTGCGTCGCACCATGAGCTCGAGGCCCCGCTCGGCGATCCCGATGCACCGCATGCAGTGGTGGATCCGGCCGGGACCGAGCCGGGCCTGGGCGATGGCGAACCCGTCGCCCTCCCCGGAGAGGATGTTGCTCGCGGGCACGCGCACGTCGGTGAACAGGACCTCGGCGTGGCCGCCGTGGTCGCGGTCGTCATAGCCGAAGACCCGCATGCTGCGCCGGATCTCGACTCCCGGGGTGTCCCGGGGCACGAGGATCATCGACTGCTGACGGTGCCGGGCCGCCGTCGGGTCGGTCTTGCCCATGACGATGAGGATCTTCGCGTTCGGGTTCATCGCCCCGGAGATGAACCACTTGTGCCCGTTGATGACGTAGTCGCCCCCCGCGCGCACGATCGAGGTCTCGATGTTCGTCGCGTCGGAGGAGGCCACCGCCGGCTCGGTCATCGCGAAGGCGGAGCGGATCCGCCCGTCCAGCAACGGCTCCAGCCATTGCTCCTTCTGCTCCGGCGTGCCGAACTGTGACAGCACCTCCATGTTGCCGGTGTCCGGCGCGGCGCAGTTCGTCGCCGGCGGCGCGAGGTGGATGCTCCGGCCGGTGATCTCGGCGAGCGGGGCATACTGCAGGTTCGTCAGGCCGGCCCCCTCGTCACCGGGGAGGAAGAGGTTCCACAGGCCGCGCGACCTCGCCTCGGCCTTGAGCTCCTCGACGACGGGCGGCGAGGACCACGTGTCGGGGCGGGCGGCCATCTCCTCCGCGAAGCGGGGCTCGGCGGGATGGACGCATTCGTCCATGAACGCGGTGAGCCGCCCGACGAACTCCGTCGTCGTGCTGTCCGGGGCGAAATCCATGGTGGGGCAACCTCACTTGAAGTAGCGACGGGGGTTCTTGACGAGGATCGTGTCGATGTCGTCCTCGGTCAGGCCGCCCTCGAGGAGAGCGGGGACGACGTCTGAACCTGTGCCATGCCATGCCCCTCGTCATCGGTGTGCGGGTCGGTGGTGGTCGGTCCCGGCCGCCGTGGCCGACCCGGTCGTCAGCGCGTCCGGGGCGACGCCCAGGGCGTCGGCGAGCGCCGCGCGGGTGGTGTCGGC
>JBDIAL010000162.1:0-8338 GCA_039812405.1 Nostocoides sp. | reverse complement strand
CCGTCGGGAGGCGCCGGGGGCCGTGGCCCGGCAGGAGGCGCCGGCCGACCCGGCCCCGCACCCCGGCCGAGGCAGGCCCCGAACTGGCGGCGTCGCATACGGCTCGGCCTCGTCCTCGTCCTCGCGGTCCTCGTCGCGTGGAGCGCCTTCATGGTGTGGGTGCCCGTCCACGCGTGGAACAGCGTGACCCGGATCGACGCCACCCCGTCGGGCAGCCGGCCCGCGCCGGGCAAGGGCCACAACTACCTGCTCGTCGGCTCCGACAGCAGGGCGGGGCTGAGCGCGGCCCAGCGCAAGGAGTACCGCACGGGCGAGGACGTCGGCCAGCGGACCGACTCCATCATCCTCGTCCACGTCTCCTCGAGCGGGAAGTCGTCCCTCATCTCGATCCCCCGCGACAGCTACGTCCCCATCCCCGGCCACCAGCCGAACAAGATCAACGCCGCCTACTCCTTCGGGGGCGCCAAGCTCCTCGTCCAGACCGTCGAGCAGGTGACCGACCTGCGGATCGACGGCGTGCTCGAGATCGGGTTCGCCGGGTTCGCCGACCTCGTCGACAGCGTCGGCGGGGTGTGGATCTGCGTGCCGTTCGACATGGACGACAAGGATGCCGGCATCAACCTCAAGAAGGGCTGCCAGACGCTCGACGGCAAGAACGCCCTCGGCTACGTCCGCGCGCGGCACTCCGACCCCCGGGGTGACATCGGCCGGGCGGCCCGGCAGCGGCAGTTCCTCGCCGCGATCATGAAGAAGGTCGCGACGCCGTCGACGTTCCTCATCCCGACCCGCTACTACCACACGATGATGTCCATCGCGTCGTCCGTGCGGGTCAGCGACGACATGTCGATGCGGCAGGCCGAGTCGATCCTGCAGACGCTGCGCGGGACGAGCAGCGGCAAGACGCTGAGCTACACCGTGCCGCTCGCCACGTGGAGCTACTACACGGCCAACGCCGGCAGCGCGGTCAAGTGGGACACCGAGCTGGCCACCCAGCTGTTCCGGGACCTGCGCGACGACAAGACCCTGACCAAGGCGCCGCCACACACCGACGGGAACCCGACCGGCTGAGGCAGGTCGGGAGGAGCCGGAGGAGCCGGCAGGGCACGCCTGCGGCCGAGTCGGCATACGGGCGGGGGCATGCCGGCGTGCGGGTATGCCCCCGCGTGCGCCTCCTCCGCGGCCGGCCTATGCGAGGAGCTGGCGGGCCATGACCATCCGCTGGATCTGGTTGGTGCCCTCGTAGATCTGGGTGATCTTCGCGTCCCGCATCATCCGCTCGACGGGGAAGTCGCGGACGTAGCCGGCGCCACCGAGCAGCTGGACGGCGTCGACCGTCACCTTCATCGCCGTGTCCGAGGCGTAGCACTTGGCCGCCGCCCCGAAGAACGGCAGGTCCGCCTCGCCCCGCTCGGACTTGGCCGCCGCGACATAGACCAGCTGCCGGGCCGCCTCGAGCTGCATCGCCATGTCGGCGAGCATGAACTGCAGCCCCTGGAACTCGGCGATCGCCCTCCCGAACTGCTTGCGCTCCTTGACGTATGCCGTCGCCACGTCGAGCGCGCCCTGGGCGATCCCGACGGCCTGGGCCCCGATCGTGACCCGGGTGTGGTCGAGGGTCCGCAGCGCGATCTTCAGCCCGTCCCCGACCTCCCCGACGACCCGGTCGCCGGGGATCCGACACCCCTCGAAGTGCAGCTCGCGCGTCGGGGAGCCCTTGATGCCGAGCTTGTGCTCCTTCTCCCCGAAGCCGAACCCCGCGTCGGACCTCTCGACGACGAACGCCGTGACGTTGGCCCCCCGGCGCCCGTCCGGGTCGGTCACCGCGAGCACCGTGTAGTAGTCGGAGACCCCGGCGTTGGTGATCCAGGACTTCTGCCCGGTGAGCACCCAGTCGTCGCCGTCGGCTACCGCCCGGCACCGCATCGAGGCCGTGTCCGATCCGGCCTCGCGCTCCGAGAGGCCGTAGGAGAACGTCGAGAGTCCCTGCGCCACCGGCGGCAGGTAGCGCTGCTTGACGTCCTCGCTCGCCGCGAGGAGCAGCGGCATCGTGCCGAGCTTGTTGACCGCCGGGATGAGCGAGGCCGCCGCGTCGGCCCGGGCGACCTCCTCGATGACCAGGCAGGTCGCGAGGGCGTCGGCGCCCACCCCGCCGTACTCCTCCGGGATGTGCGGGGCGAAGAAGTCGGTCGCGACGAGGGCGTCGTGCGCCTCCTGCGGGTACCGCGCCTCGGCGTCGACGGCCGCGGCATACGGTGCGATCCGGTCCCTCGCGAGCTCGCGGACCGCCTCCCGGATCGCCTCGTGGTCCTCGGACAGCCGGTATGCGTCGAAGTCTGGGTTCCCGCTCACGAGACCTCATGTTACTCGTCGGTATGCCAGGCCCACCCACCCCGCTGCCCGCCGCGCGCCCGGCCCCCGCGCGCCCGGCCCTTTATCGGGTTCCACGACAAACGGACACCTCACCCGACAACGCTTCCCCCGCACAGTGCCCGGTTGTCGGGTGAGGTCGGGACGGGGCCGGCCACAGCCGGCTCCTGACCACTCGTCGAGGTGAGGCCGGGACGGGCCGGCCACAGCCGGCCCGTGACCACTCGTCGAGGTGAAGCCGGGACGGGCCGGCCGCTGTCGGCATACGACCCGCTCGGTCGGTCGACCCGCCAGCCGGTGGCGCCCCGGCGGTGTCAGGCGGTGATGACGATCGTCGGGTGGCTCGCGGGGTTCATCCAGGTGATCGTCCGGGTGAGCTCGGCGCGGCTGTTGAGCCCCACGCACCCCCACGTGCCCCGGCCGTTCGGCTCGTAGTGGAGGAAGATCCCCGACCCGGAGCCCTTGCCGGTGGACTTGGGGTGGGCGTAGTTGAAGTCGATGACGGCAGCCTGGCGGTACTGGCCGATGGAGTTCGTGACGTAGGAGATGAGGTGCTCGCTCGCGGCGGCGACCGACCCGCTCACCGAGCAGGACTCGCGCCAGCGGTTGTAGTCCTTCTGCCCCGGCTTCTCGATCCACCACGAGCAGGACGTCACGGTGCGGTAGGTCATGGCGGTCCCAGGGTTGCCCTCGCCGAAGGCGTAGACGAAGCCGAACGTGCCGGTCGGCGTCGAGTGGTCACCCTCGACCCGCTGGGAGGCGGGCTTCATGCCGCCGACGCCGAACTCCGCGCCGGTGCTGCCGACCGTCGTCCACGTCGTGCCGTTCCACTGGTAGCGGGTGAAGGTGCCATGGTGGCCGGACGTGCGGTGGGCGACCATGACCTGGGTCGACTGCGACGGGCTGACCTTCGTCCCGGGTGCGTAGTGCGTCGCCGCGGAGGCACCGGCCGGCCAGAGGAAGGGGCCGACCAGGGCGAGCACGGTCGCCCCGCACAGCGCCAGGCGTCGTCGGAAGCGGTTCATCGCACCGACCCTAGCGGCGGGCGGGACCCCGCGCAGGGCGTCCGCCGGATCCGACGGCTGCCGGGTTTGTCACGACCTCACTCGACAAACGGTCACTATGCGGGGGAAGCACAGTCGGGTGAGGTGACCGTTTGTCGTGGAACCCGATAAAGGGGCAGCGGAGCCGGCCGAATGCGGGGCCGGAGGGGGCACGGCGGAGCGGCGGAGGAGCAGGGTCAGCGGAGGGGCAGCGGTCAGCGGCGGCCGAGGTGCCAGAGATGGCCGTGGGCGCGCCGGTCGACGAGCTCGGGGATCACCTCCCGCTCGAACAGCGCGATCCCCGTCGTGTCGTAGGCGGCCTCGGGGAAGTAGCAGATGGCATACGTCATGCCGAGCCGCTCGAGCTCCTGGAGCCGCTCGACGACCATCTCGGGCGTGCCGACGAGCGGGCCGCGCCGCGCGGAGTCGACCTGCTCCTCGACCTTCGCCTCGGGCACCCCCGCCCCACGGAGCCGGTCCGCGAGCTCGGCGATCCGCTCCTCGACGCCGCGCTCGCTCGAGGCGATGAACACGTTGTAGTCCGCGGTCCGGACGATCTCGGAGAAGTCGCGACTGATGGCGTCGCAGTGCCCGCGCAGGACGGCCGACTTGGCCTCGAAGATCTCGGGCGTGCCGTCGAAGTTGGTGTAGTCGGCGAACTCGGCCGCGATCCGCAGCGTCTTGCGCTCGCCGCCTCCCGCGATCCACAGCGGGATGCCGTTGGCCCGCGACCCGGGGAAGGAGGTCCCCTGGAGCGGGCGCGGCCAGCACCGGGCGCCGTCGACGGAGAAGTGCTCCCCCGCATACGTCGCCTCCCCGGTCGTCCACATCCGGCGGAGGATCTCGACGCCGTCGCGCAGCCGGGCGAGCCGCTCGCCGGCCGGGGGGAACCCGTAGCCGTAGGCCCGCCACTCGTTCTCGTACCACCCCGCGCCGATGCCCATCTCGACCCGGCCCTCGGAGACGACGTCGATCGTCGCGGCGACCTTCGCCAGGTAGGCCGGGTTGCGGTAGCTCACGCACGTGCACATCTGGCCCAGCCGCACCCGCCCGGTGACCGCGGCGAGCGCCGCCATGAGCGACCACGCCTCGTGGGTCGCCTCCTCGCTCGGGACGGGCACGGTGTGGAAGTGGTCGTAGAGCCAGATCGAGGCCCAGTCCTCGTTCGCGTCGACCCGGCGGGCGAGGCCGGCCATGACGCCCCAGTGCATCTCCGGCTCGATGCCGACGAGATCCATCCGCCAGCCCTGGGGCACGAACAGTCCGAACTTCACCGGGAGTCTCCCTCGACGAGGACGTATGCGACATGTGCGAGACAGGCCGGAGTCTCCGGACCGCCCTCGTCACCCTAGCCTGCGCCGGTACGGTGTCAGCCGTGTCCCATGCCTCCGTCGCCGTCGTCGGCACCTCCTACGTCGGCCTGTCCATCGCGGTGCTCCTCGCCGAGCACAACGACGTCATCTCCTACGACATCGACCCGGCCCGGATCGCGCTGCTCCGGGAGCGGCGCAGCCCCATCGCCGACCCCGACATCGAGGAGCGGCTCGCGACGCACGAGCTGTCCCTGCGGCTCACGCTCGACCCCAACGAGGCGTATGCCGACGCCGACTTCGTCGTCATCGCCACCCCGACGAACTACGACCCGGAGACGAACTACTTCGACACGAGCAGCGTCGAGCAGGTCATCGGCGACGTGTCCGCGATCAACCCCGACGCCGTCATGGTCGTCAAGTCGACGGTGCCCGTGGGCTTCACCCGGGGCGTCCGGCAGCGGCTCGAGACCGACAACGTCATCTTCTCCCCCGAGTTCCTCCGCGAGGGCCGGGCCCTCCACGACAACCTCCACCCGTCGCGCATCGTCGTCGGCGAGGTGAGCGACCGGGGCCGCCGGTTCGCGAACCTGCTCGCCGAGGCCGCCCTCGACGACGACGTGCCCGTCCTGCTCACCCACTCGACGGAGGCCGAGGCGATCAAGCTGTTCGCCAACACCTACCTCGCGATGCGGGTGGCCTTCTTCAACGAGCTGGATACCTTCGCCTCGCTCCACGGGCTCGACACGCGCCAGATCATCGACGGCGTGGGACTCGACCCGCGGATCGGAACGCACTACAACAACCCGTCGTTCGGCTACGGCGGCTACTGCCTGCCCAAGGACACCAAGCAGCTGCTCGCCAACTACGAGAACGTCCCCCAGACGCTCATCGAGGCGATCGTCAGCTCCAACGCGTCGCGCAAGGACTTCGTCGCGTTCGACATCCTCGGCCGGGCGCCGCAGGTCGTCGGCATCCACCGGCTCATCATGAAGTCGGGGTCGGACAACTTCCGGTCCAGCAGCGTCCAGGGCATCATGAAGCGGCTCAAGGCCAAGGGCGTCGAGGTCATCGTCTACGAGCCGGAGCTGTCGGATCCGACGTTCTTCGGCTCGGAGGTCGTGCGGGATCTCGAGGAGCTCAAGACCCGGTCCGACCTCATCGTCGCCAACCGGCACTCCGCCGAGCTGGCCGACGTCGCCGACAAGGTCTACACCCGGGATCTGTTCGGCGCGGACTGAGGCGCCTCCCGGCATACCGGTCCATGATGGGCCCTATGAGCGTGAGACAGCAGAACGACCGGCAGCTCATCCGCGACCTCCTCTTCGACCCCGGCACGTGGGTCGTCGTCGGGCTGTCGAACAACACCGACCGGGCGGCCCACGACGTGGCGCGGTGGCTCAAGTACGAGCAGCGCAAGCGGATCATCCCGGTCCACCCGAGGGCCGAGAGCGTGTTCGGCGCGCCGGGCTATGCCTCCATCACCGACATCCCCGACCAGGACGTCAAGGTCGTCGACTGCTTCGTCTCCTCCGACAAGGTGGGCGCCGTCGTCGACGAGGCGATCGCCAACAAGGACCGGCTGAAGATCGACGCGATCTGGATGCAGCTGGGCGTCGTCGACGAGGCGGCCGCCCAGCGGGCCCGCCGCGCCGGTCTCGACGTCGTCATGGACACCTGCCCCAAGATCGAGCTCCCCCGCGTCTCCCCCGCCGGCTGACCTCCCCGCCGCCCCCGCCCCGCGCCTCGACCCCACCGCCCCGGCGTCGCCCGACCCCGCCCCGGCGACCTTTATCGGGTTCCACGACAAACGGTCACCTCACCCGAGAACGCTTCCCCCGCACAGTGACCGTTTGTCGGGTCAGGTTCGCCAGACGACGTCGCCAGACGACCCGGCCAGCGCTCAGGCGCCGCCCGCCAGCCGCTCCTGCAGCGCCCGCCCCTTGGCCTGGGCCTGCGCCGCGAGGTCGGCCTGGAAGTCGACCATCGCCGCCCGCACCCGCTCGGCCTCCGGGCCGGACCCGCTGCCGATGATGCGCGCCGCGAGCAGCCCGGCGTTCCGGGCGCCGCCGATCGACACCGTCGCGACGGGCACCCCGGCCGGCATCTGGACGATCGAGAGGAGCGAGTCCATGCCGTCGAGGTATGCCAGCGGCACCGGCACGCCGATGACCGGCAGCGGGGTGACGGACGCGATCATCCCCGGCAGATGAGCGGCGCCACCCGCACCGGCGATGACGACGCGCAGCCCCCGCTCGGCGGCCGTCTGCCCCCAGGCGATCATCTCGGCCGGCATCCGGTGGGCCGACACGACCTCGACCGAGCGCGCGATGCCGAGCTCGTCGAGAGCACCGGCCGCGGCCTCCATGACCCGCCAGTCGCTGTCGCTGCCCATGACGATCCCGACGACCGGTCCCCCGGCCGACCCGGCCAGCCCCGCAGAGTCCCCCGATCCGGCCGACCCGACCGACGGCATACCGGCGTCGCTCATTCGGTGACCACTCCTCGCAGGTAGTCGGCGGCGTGCCCGGCCCGCTCGCGCAGGTCGGCGAGGTCGGCCCCCGAGACGTTGACGTGACCGATCTTGCGGCCCGGCCGGACCCCCTTGCCGTACATGTGCACCTTGAGCTCGGGGTCGCGGGCCATGATGTGCCGGTATGCCGGGTAGAGCTCGGGGTAGTCGCCCCCGAGGACGTTGCCCATGACCGTCCACGGCGCCCGCGGCCGGGGCGAGCCGAGCGGCAGGTCGAGGACGGCCCGCAGGTGCTGCTCGAACTGCCCGGTCACCGCCCCGTCCATGCTCCAGTGGCCGCTGTTGTGGGGGCGCATCGCGAGCTCGTTGACGACGAACCCGGCCCCGTCCCGCGTCTGGAACATCTCGACGGCCAGGATCCCCGTCACCCCGAGCTCGCCGGCGATGGTCAGCGCCGCCGCGCTGGCCCGCGCGGCGAGGTCGTCGCCGAGATCCGGCGCCGGCGCGAGGACCTCGGTGCAGATCCCGTCGGTCTGGACGGTCTCGACGACGGGATAGACCGCGGTCTGCCCCGACGGGCTCCGGGCGAGCAGCACGGCGAGCTCGCGGACGAAGTCGACCCGCTCCTCCAGCAGCACGCCCCCCGACAGCGGCCCATCGGTCCCCTCCTGGTCCCGTGCGACGCACAGCCAGTCGGCGACGTCGTCGAGGCCGTATGCGACGAGGACCCCCTTGCCGTCGTAGCCCCCCCGCGGCGTCTTGGCCACGACCGGCCAGCCCACCTGCGCGGCGAAGGCCCGGACGTCGGCGTCGCTGCGGGCGACGGCCCAGCGCGGACACGGGATGCCGAGCCCGGTGAGCCGCTCGCGCATGGCGATCTTGTCCTGGGCGTAGACGAGCGCCTCCGGCGTGGGATGCATCGGTATGCCGGCCCCCGCCAGGGCGGTCAGCACCGGCGCGGGGACGTGCTCGTGGTCGAAGGTGACGACGTCGCAGTCCGCCGCGAAGGCGAGGACCGCCTCGACGTCCCGGTGGTCGCCGACCGGGGCCGACGCGATGACCTGGGCGGCCGCCGCATCGGGGGCCTCGGCGAGGTTGGTCAGGGCGACGGCGAGCTCGGCCGCCGGGCCGGCGCACATCCGGGC
>JBDIAL010000161.1:0-8425 GCA_039812405.1 Nostocoides sp. | reverse complement strand
CTCGACAGCGGCGCTCCGGTCACGGCGGGGGACGTGCTCCCTCCTCTGTGGCACTGGGTGGCCCTCCCGCGCTGGACGCCGTCGTCGGTGCTTGGCCTCGACGGACACCCGCGCCGAGGGGACTTCCTGCCCCCGATCGACCTGCCACGGCGGATGTTCGCCGGTGGAGAGGTCGTGCTGCACGGGGACGTGCGCGTGGGGGACCGGGTCGCGGTGTCCTCGAGCGTCACGAGCATGCAAGAGAAGACAGGGCGCAGCGGACGGCTCGTCCTCGTCCAGGTCACGACCACGCTGAGCGACCCCGAGGGAGACGTCGTTCTGGTCACCGAGCGACAGGATCTCGTCTACCGTCCCGCGGCCACGACTGCCGATCCTGCTCGCGCGGCGGACCCGCGGGCCGCGGCCGCACTGGCCCCGGTGGGCCCTCCGCTGCGGCACGACGGCGACGGCTGGAGGTTCGTCACCGATCCCACCCTGCTCATGCGCTTCAGCGCCGCCACCGCCAACGCCCATCGAATCCACTACGACTGGCCGTATGCCACCCGCGTGGAGGGCTACCCGGGCCTCGTCGTCCACGGGCCGCTGTCCACTCTCGTCCTGGCTGAGGCCCTGCGCCTCCAGGACGAGCGACGGGCCCGCAGGCTCCGACACCGCAACATCGCACCCCTGTTCTGTGGGACCGATGCCCGCGTCACCGTGACACCCACTGGACCGGACGAGGTCGACGTCGCCATGCAGCGCGACGACGGCACTCCGCTGGCATCCCTGACCGTCCGGCTGGGGCGGAGCTCCGTCAGAGAGTAAGGAGCACCTTGGTCGCCTTGCGTTCGTCCATGGCCCGGTAGCCGTCAGCGGCTTGGTCGAGGGGGAGGGACAGGTCGAAGACGACACCCGGATCGATCTGGTCGGTCATGATGAGGTCGACCAGCTCGGGCAGGAATCGACGAACCGGAGCTGGGCCACCGTGCAGGTGGACGCCGGAGAAGAACAGCTCCAGGCCGTCCAATTCGACGTCATGGGCGACACCGACATAGCCGATGTGGCCGCCTGGTCTGGTGGCGCGGATGGCCTGCATCATGGACTCTTGGGTGCCCACTGCCTCGACTGTCGAGTGAGCGCCGTAGCCGCCAGTGAGCTCCTTGATCCTCGCGACGCCCGCGTCACCTCGCTCCTCGACGATGTCTGTTGCTCCGAGACGCCGCGCGAGTGTCTGGCGGTCGCCATGCCGAGACATCGCGATGATGCGCTCCGCTCCGAGCCGGCGGGCCGCCAGGATCGCGAGCAGCCCCACGGCGCCATCTCCGACGACGGCGACGGTCTTGCCCGGGCCGGCCTCGGCGGCCACTACCGCGAACCATCCGGTGCCGAGCACATCGGATGCGGCCAGCAGACTGCGAGCCTGCGCGGCCGTCGGTGTGCCAGGCACCTTGACCAAGGTGCCGTCGGCGAACGGAATCCGCGCACGCTCGGACTGAGTGCCGACCGTCGTCATGAAGATGTGGTTGATGCAACGGGACTGGTAGCCGGCCTGGCAGATCTCGCAGGTGTTGTCCGACGCGACGAAGGAGCCGACGACATAGTCGCCCACCTGTGTTCCCTGGACCTGCTCCCCGACCTGTTCGACCACGCCGATGTACTCATGACCCATCTGGGTCGGGCCATCCAGCTGGTCGGCGCCGCGATAGGGCCATAGGTCGGAGCCACAGATGCACGTGGCGGTGACGCGGATGACCGCGTCGGTCGGCTCGACGATGGTTGGATCGCTGACCTCATCGACCCGGACGTCGCCGGGTGCATGCAGGACAACAGCGCGCATCAGTACTCCTGTTTTCGTGGTTGTTTCATGGGTGGCTTCTTCGACACCACCATGGCGAGCTCGTCCCGACATGGCGTGACCGCTGCGCCCGTGGGCGGCTCACATTCGTCCGACAGACGATCGACGTCGACTCCGGGAGGTCGTCGGGGCTGACCTCCCGGGCCGTCCATGTTCACGTCGTGTCGCTGATCGATCAGGCGACGAAGCCACCGTCGACGGGGAGTGCCACCCCGGTGACGTAGCTCGATGCGGAGCTGGAGAGCCAGAGCACCGCGGCTGCGATCTCGTCTGAGGTTCCGTACCGATTCATGGGGATCACCGCGAGCGTGCCCTCGGGATCGAGATCGTGGGTGGCGGTCATGTGCGCCACCATGGGCGTCTCGATGGTGCCGGGGCAGATGGCGTTGACCCGGATTCCGAGGGGTGCGTACTGCAGGGCGACGCTCTTGGTGAACCCGATGACCCCATGCTTGGTCGAATGGTACGCGGCGCGTCCCGCGCTGCCGACGAGTCCGCCGAGGGAGGAGTTGTTGACGATCGACCCGGATCCTTGGGTGCGCATCTGGCGCAGCTCATGCTTGACCGAGGCCCACACGCCGCGCATGTTGACGGCGTTGACGCGGTCGAAGCTCTCCGCAGCCTCGTCGGCTGCGTCGACCTGCGGCACCATGATGCCCGCGTTGTTGAAGGCCATGTCGAGACGGCCGAACTCGGCGACGGTCGCCGCCACCGCATCGGCAACCTGCGGTTCGTTCGTGACGTCACAGGTGAGGCCGATGGCGCGGTGCCCCTCGTCGCGGAGTCGGGCGGCGGCCTGCTCAACCTGCTCGGCGTTCACGTCGAGCAGCGCGACGGCCGCGCCGGCGGAGGCATACGCACGCGCGGCGGTCAGGCCCATGCCGGAGCTGGCGCCGGTGACGAGTGCGACCCGGTCGGTGAAGTCGTAGGTGACGGTGTCGGTCATGTGGTTCTCCTGTATCTCGGGATGGAGGTGTCGGGCCTTCTTGGGGTGGTTGAGCGCCTCGGATGGTGCGCGATGGCTCGCCCTGGTCTCGTCGGGGTGATGCGTCTCATCGTGGGATTCCGCTTCAGAATCCGACGGTCTGGCCGCCGTCGACGACCAGGCCGTGTCCGATGGTGAACCCGCCGAGCTCGGAGCACAGCCAGAGCGCGGCTGAGGCGATCTCCTCGGGCGTGCCCATGCGGCCGATGGGTTCCTGCGCGATGACGCGGGCGCGGCCCTCCGGTGTACCGCCGGAGAAGCGGTCCATCATCGGCGTGGCGATGATGCCGGGGCAGATGGCGTTGATGCGGATGCCGTGGGACGCGTACTCGAGCGCTGCCGACTTGGTCAGCCCGAGTACCCCGTGCTTGGCCGCAGCGTAGGCCGCTTGGCCGCGGATCCCCACGAGTCCAGCACCCGAGGAGATGTTCACGATCGACCCGCCCTCGCTGTCCATCGCGCGAATCTCGTGCTTCATGGACACGAAGATGCCCCGCAGATCGACGGCCATGATCTGGTCCCATTCGGCGACGGTGGTGTCCCCCAGAGGGCTCACCGACTGCTCGACGCCCGCCGAGTTGACCGCCGCCCGTAGCGGGCCGAAGGCGTGCACGGCGGCCTCGACGGCGCTCGCCACACTCTGCTCGTCGGTCACGTCGCAGAGTGTGGCGAGCGCATTCTGGCCGGTTTGCTCGATGAGCTGCGCCGTCTCCTGCACCGCCGCGAGATCGTTCCCCGCGGCGGTGACGAGAGCACCTTCCCGGGCGAAGGCGAGGGCCGTCGCCCGGCCGATTCCGCTTCCGGCGCCGGTGACGAATACCGCCTGGCCGGAATACGAACCACTGGCACCGGTCATTGGTCTGCCTCTCTGTGCGTCGATCGTGACGTCAGCCAAACACGGGTGTGTTCGGTGAGGGAGTCCCGCTTGGTGGAGGTACTGGCAGGGTCTCCCAGCGCCCCGCGTGATGTGCTTGATGTCACGATGCGACTGCCGTTGCCGACGGGCTAGGACGTGATCTGGTCACGGAGAACGAACTTCTGGATCTTTCCGCTGGGCGTGCGAGGGAAACGATCCATCACCCGTATCGCCTCGGGGTGGAACGGCCTGGCCACGCCGTGTTGGCCGAGGAAGACACCGAGTTCTTGGACCGTGGGCCCTGACGTGGTGGTTGGTTGGAGGACGACGCAGGCGCACGCGGTCTCACCGAGCCGGGCATGGGGCTGTGGCACGAGGGCGATCTCACGGATGGCCGGGTGGGTCAACAGGATGTTCTCGATCTCGACGACGGGGATGTTCTCGCCGCCGCGGATGATGAGGTCTTTCGTGCGACCACAGATTCTGATGTGACCTTCCGCGTCGACCAGCCGCGCCCGATCACCGGTCCGCAGGTAGCCGTCGGATGTCATGCTGTCCGCTTCGAGATCGGGTCGCTTGTAGTAGCCCTGGAACAGGCCCGGACCGCGGATGAGGAGGTCGCCCTCTTGGCCGATGTCCGTCACGGGGGTGCCGGTGTCGTCCACGATGAGGATGTCGGCCCGGCCGGCCGGCCGGCCGTCGGTCGTGCTCGCCAGCGTGGGATCGTCCGTGACCGAGGTGGCCGTCCCCACGGGGTACTCGCTCATTCCCCAGACCGCCACCACT
Organism: Nostocoides sp.; assembly: GCA_039812405.1. Taxonomy (GTDB): domain Bacteria; phylum Actinomycetota; class Actinomycetes; order Actinomycetales; family Dermatophilaceae; genus Nostocoides. The sequence continues at coordinate 3,964 of JBDIAL010000161.1, read as the reverse complement.
CGGCAGCCGAACTGCTGCACGGCTCGTTCGACCAGGACAGGTGGGATGGGCGCACCGCCGCATACGAAGACGTCCGGGAACTTGCTCGAGCGGTGGGCGTGGTCCAGCAGGTCGCTGAGGAAAGGCGTCGCGCCCATCGTGAAGGTGACGTCATAGGTCGTGATGAGATCGAGAGCGCGTTCGGGATCCCACGTCTCCAACAGGATCACGTTCCCTGAGGACCTCAGGGGCATGAGGATTCCCCAGGTGAAGCCTGTCAGGTGACCGAAGGGCGACATCACCAGTGAGGTCAGCTGGGTGCCGAATCCTGCGTGTCCGACGAAGTCGTCGATGGCGGCGTGCATGGAGGCATGGGAGTGCATCACACCCTTGGACTCGCCCGTCGTGCCCGAGGTGAAGGCCAGCAGGGCCAGGTCGGCGAGGTCGGCCGTCACCGGATCGGGAACGGCCACCTGGGGAGGCTTCAACAGGCTGCTGCCCGGGATGACGCCTGGCGTCGCGGAGTCTCCGACGGAGACGATATGGCGCAGGGCCGGCAGGGCGGGTGCTATCGCCGCCGTCATCGCCGTGTAGTCGAACCCCCGGTAGATGGAGGGGGTGACGACCAGCTTGCATTCCGTTCGCTCGAGGATGAAGGCGAGCTCGCGCTCCCGGTAGATGGTGGTCACCGGGCACACGACCGCCCCGATGCGCGAGGCGGCATACGTGTAGATCACTGCTTCGGTCCAGTTGGGCAGCTGGATGCACACGACGTCGCCGGGACCGATCCCCAGGGCATGCAGATGCGCGCTGACCGTCTCGATGTCCTGGAGCAGCTCGTTGTAGGTGAGCTCCACCCAGGTATCGGAGTTGCGCAGTCCCACCAGCGCGCGACGGTCACCGGGCACGGCGTCTCGTGCGCGGAGCAGAGAACCGAACAACGTATCCGGCGGCGTAGCCATTTCCTATCCCCTCTTGTGGTCCTCGCGCGATGCGGGCGGTTGAGTGACCTGCGCGGGTTCCGTCACGCAGGACGGGTCACGAGGTCGGCACCGAGTGGCGTCGGAGCCAGTCGACGACGGCGGGCATGGTGATTCGGCGTGCCGCCGAGCCCATGAGGGCGCCGGCATGGCCACCGGGTATCCGGAGCAGCTCGATGTCGTCCGACCCGAGCAACCGCTCCAGCGGCTCGGAGTTCTTCGGTGGGACGAACTCGTCCTTCTCGGCGACGATGATCAGGGTCGGCGCCGTGATGGTGTCGAGTCGGACCGGTCGCCCATCGAGCTCGGCCGTGCCGGCCATGAGCCGGTTCTCCTTGACATAGTCGTTCACCATCTGCAGGAAGGCGGGCCCGGCCATGGGGCGGTGGTTCCACGCCCAGTGATTCACGGCCCGGTGGGCCTCGGTGTGGTCGTCGCTCCAGAGGTTCTCCCAGAGGGTGACGAACTGGGCGATCTCCGATGTCGGCTGGAGCATCCGGAACATGGCCCGCACGACGCCTTCGGGGACGAGGCCCGTCATCTCGTCGATCGCCTCAGCGGGATCCATGCGCCCCTCCTGGTACTTCTTCATGAAGGGGGGCGCGTGGGTGTAGTCGCATGGCGGGGTGAAGAGGATCAGGTTGCGCACCGGAACGTCGGAACGGCTGCCGAGCAGGAGCAGTGCCATCAGGGAGCCCATGCAGTACGCCCCAAGCGATACCTCGTCGGAGCCGGCAACACGTCGAGCAGCGTCCACGGCGTGCACGAAATATCCGATGAGGTAGGTCTCGAACGTGTGGTCGCCCTCAGCGGCTTCTGGTCGACCCCAGTCGAAGAGGAAGACGTCGAAGCCCTCGCCGACGAGACGCTCCGCCCACGAGTTCGACGCATGGAGATCGAAGATCGCCGAGTCACCGAGCAGCCCGAGGAACAGGACCACGGGGGGACCCTGCCGCACGTCGTCGTTGCGGAACCGCCAGAGTTTCGACTTGCCGAGGGACCACACCTCGTCCTTGGGTGTCGTGCTCACGCGGGGAGGCGGCCTTCTCGCGATGAGCTTGATGCCCTTGGCCGCACGAAGCTGCGTGCGCTCCACCTCACGGCGGATCCCACGGGCGACGTCCAGCGCCGAGTCGACCGACGTCATGGCGCCTCCTGTCCGTCACGTTCGGCCTCGGTGCGCTGGATGGTGAGCACATCTCGCTGAACAGCCGTCAGGTCCCGTCGCAGCTTGCGCACCTCGGCATTCGACGGCAGTCCAACCAGGTGGAGGCCGAAATTCACCGTCGCTTGCACCGGGGCCACGATCGATCGCTGAGTGCGAAGGAGTCTCATCGCAGTCGCCTGGAACTCGGCCGAGCTGGTCACCGCGGCCAGCGGCCTGCCGACACGACGTTCCACGTCGTCGAAGACCTGCTTCCACAGCGGCGATCGTGACGTTGCCATGTCACCGCGCCTCGGGCCGAAGCGGATAGCATCGCCGGACCATCTCGTTGGCGAACTTCGTTGGGTAAGCACTGAACGGGGCGGACTTGATGAACTCCGCCATCTCCTTCCGGCTCACCGTCTGAGCGCTCTGCCACGCATCGCTCGTCTCGACGTCCTCGGCTCCGAGGAAGTCCCGGATCTGTGCGCTCGCACCCGAGCCCGGATCGTGAAGCAGGTAGTGCCCCCACCGGTTGACGACGGCCATCCGAGCGTGGGGAAGGTGGGCTGCCAGGATCGCGGCGTTGGCCATGGGAACGACGCGGTCGTCGCTGCCCGACATCACGAGGGTCGGGTGACCGATCGTGCGGAGCCAGGGCAGGCTGTTGAACGTCGCGAATGCGGTCATCTGGAGGGCGTAACCGCGAACAGACGGCGGCTGTTCATGATGCCAGTTGTCAGCCTCGGCGCTGATCTGGCTGCTCTGGCGCTCGGCGGGAGCGAGGCTGATCATCTTCATGCTGGTTCGGTAACCAGACTTCGTGTAGTGCCGTGCCGGTGTCATGACGGCCATCAGGGAGCGCAATGATCCGGGAACCGAGCCCGCGCCGCACGACGTGCTCACGAGCACCAGGCGCCGCACGCGGTCTGGGTGCCGATGGGCGAGTGTCTGCGCGACCCCACCGCCGAGGGAGTACCCGAGCACGTCCACCTCGCCCAGGCCGAGCTCGTCGAGCACGTGAACCGCAACATCGGCGATGAGCGATAGGGAGTACGGAAGCAGCGGCGCCTGGGAGTGGCCCGTTCCCGGTGCGTCGAAGCTGATCACCTCGAAGCCGGCGAGCTCCGAGACCAAGGGGTTCCACATCGTGAGGTTGGCGCCCAGCCCGTTGATCAGCAGGACCGGACGGCCTGTTCCCTGCCGTCTGACTCGGACGCTGCGGCCGGAGATGAAGAGGACCTGGTCCGTGGACTGAACGTCTGTGCTCATGCTGATGTCTCCTCGACGCCGAGGCTTCGGGTTCGCGCGGCGTGCTCGTCGGTGCGGTGGGTCATGACGATGAGGTCATGGAAGTCGCCGGCGGCATCCCGGACGAAGTCGGGCAGAAGCGCCTCCGGGAGGAATCCCATGTCCTGGAACATCTCGATCAGGGCCTCCTGCTCTGCGATCACCTCGACATAGGTCTGGACGCAGCCGGCCTCCATCGCTTCGACGAGCGAGGCTCGGGCGAGCAATCGGCCGATGCCCTGGCCGCGATGTCGTCCGTCGACCAGGACTCGCAGCTCGGCCACATGCGAGGACCATCCGTCGCCGGGGTGGGCACCCGCGATGCCGATGATCATGCCGGCATCGTCGAAGGCGGCGATGCGTCGTGCCGCGCCGCTGCTCAGCACGCTCCGGTACGTGGCGGCATCCTGGGAGGGGTCCTCTTTCCAGAACCGTCGATCCCCATCGGGGATCTGGGAGATGAAGTCCAGGTAGGCAGCCGCGTCCGCATCGGTCAGCTGCCTCAGCGTGACCCCGACCAGCGTCTCTGCCTGCGATCGACCCATGGAGGGCACGTTAGTCGAACAATACC
>JBDIAL010000160.1:0-8522 GCA_039812405.1 Nostocoides sp. | reverse complement strand
GCCTGCTCGAGGGCGTCCAGGACCAGCTCGGTGCTCATGCTGGTGCCGGTGCGCCAACCCAGGATGCGGCGGGCGTAGGCGTCGACGACGAACGCGACGTACACCCACCCCGACCAGGTCGAGACATAGGTGATGTCGGCGACCCACAGCCGGTCCGGTGCCGCCGGGGAGAAGTTGCGGCACACCAGGTCCCGGGCGCGCTGCGCGGCCGGGTCCGCAATGGTGGTGCGCTTGACCTTGCCGCGAACCGCGCCGGCCAGCCCGTCCGCACGCATGAGCCGCTCCACCGTGCACCGGGCCACCGGGATGCCTTCCCGGTTGAGCTGAAGCCACACCTTGCGGGCGCCGTACACCGCGTAGTTCGCCGCGTGGACCCGTCGGATCTCGGACAGCAGGTGCTCATCGCGCTGTTCCCGGGCGGTCGGGGTACGCCCGGCGTGCTCGTAGTAGGTCGACGGGGCGACCTGCAGCCCGTGCTCGGTGAGCACCCGGCAGATCGGCTCGACACCCCAGCGCAGCCCACCGTCTTCGCGGTGGTCGGCGTGCTCGCGGATGAAGTCCACGATCACCTCGAGGGCCGGTCGAGCTCGGCCGCGAAGAAACTCGAGGCCGCCTTCAAGATCGCGTTCGCCCGCCGCAGCTCGGCGTTCTCCCGCCGCAGCCGCTTGATCTCCGCGGCCTCCTCCGTGCTCACCCCGCCCCGGTCGCCGGCGTCGACCTGACCCTGGCGGACCCACTTGCGGACCGTCTCCGCGGTGGAGACCCCGAGCAGTTCGGCGACCCGGCCCATCGCCTCCCAGTCGCTCTCATGATCGGGGCGGATCTCGGCGTACATCCGCACCGCCCGCGCCTTCAGCTCAGGCGGGTACCGCCTGCTCGTCTCTCCTGGCATGACTCCAACCTTCCCAAGGATCGGAGTCTCCGGACATGCCGGGGCGGTTCAACCCGGCCGGACGAGGCGCCGCACAACGCGACTACTGGCTCCTGGCCCAACACGGAACCGACCCACGCACCGCCGAACTGCCCTACGGCACCGACCCCGCCATCCTCACCGCCGCCGGGCCCAGCACGCTGCGCGAACACTTGGACTCCGCCCAGCCACTCGGCCGCGCACTCCTCGACGACCTGCTGAACGAGGCTCAGGCAGACACGGTGGACTTGGCCGTCGCGCTCATCGCGGCCCAGCCCCCACAGGCTTGGCCGGCACAGGCAAGCCTGGCCGGCCAGCGGCTGGGCATCGATGCCACGCAGCTCACCCACCAACTGGTTGCGCAGGTCCAAACATGGAACAGCGACCCCGCTGGTGCCGCCGCCAGCGCCATCGACGAATTCGCGCAGCGGCCCACCGCCCCCCAGGCGCCACCGCCAGCTCCATGGGTGTCGCTCGCCGACCGCGTCGACCCGCGACTGACCTCCGAACCAGACTGGCTGGCACTGGCGCACATGCTCACCGCCGTCCAAGACAACGGTGCCGACCCGGTCCGGCTCGTGCATCAAGCCATGGCTGAAGGCCCCCTGGGCAACATGCCCGCCCAAGACCTCAGGTACCGGCTCGTAGCACTGCATCAGCTACCAGCAACCCCCTACAGCGAGCCGGAGCCGACTCGTCAACGGCCCAATCCGCAGCAGGACAGCCACCAGCCCTCCGCGCCCGATCGACTACGCCCGTCGGGACCAAGCCGTTAGGCAAGTCGAGTTTGGCGTGCCCTTTCTTACGCCGACCCGAACGGCTCTACGCCCAGATGGACGTACCCCGTTCAGAGTTCAGTACCTGCGGAGAGCCGCTGCTCGACCAGCGATGGACAGACGTGCTGATCGTGGCCCCGCTGTTTGGCTCTTTACTGGACCTGAGGAGCGTTGCCCTATTTCACCAACACGGCCCGGGTGTACAGCAGGTCGAAGCCCCGGCGCTGCGCGTTCTGTTGGGATTTGGAGCCTGGCTGCGTGGTGATGACGGCGACGTCACAGCCGGCCGCAGCGGCATCAGCCAGCCGAGCCGTGAGCAGGGCGGACTGGATGCCGCGCCGCCGGTGAGCGGGCGCCGTTGCCGCCCCCGCGAACTGGGCGACACCCTCGGTCATCCGGATGCCTGCGCCGCCGGCCAGGACCCCGTTGTGCAGCGCGGCGTAGCGCGTGACGCCCGCCGCACGAGAGTCTCGCTCAGCCCGCTGGTAGGTCTCCCGGGGGAACTCCTCACGCCAGGGCACGCCCTGCGTGTCCGGGTGCATCGAAGCCTCGGTCACGACCTCGAGCCACTGCTCGAACTCGTCGTCTCCGCTGGGTCGGACCTCGATTCCCGAGCCAACAGCAACGGGCTGTTCGACCGCCGGCACCCGTCCGAGCACGTTCTCGAACGCCTCGGCCCGAAAGCCACGACCGGCCAGGAACTGCAGGAGCTCCGGGTCAGCGAGGTGGGCGAGCTCGACCTGGACGGGTGCGCCGGCCGCGGCGTACGCCTCCTCGATCGTGTCGAACTCGGTCGCGGTGGGCACACCGCCGAAGCCGAGCCCCACCACCTTGTTGTAGGGCGAGCCATCCTCGGCGAAGCTGGCCACCCCACCCGCGACAGGCAGGACGAAGCCGCGGGGGTTCTCCTGGCGGAGGTGAGCGGCCTCGCTGGCCGCCGCGATGAGCTGGACCTCGGCCCGCTCGAGGCGTTGCGCCAGCGCCGTGTCGCAGAAGAGTGGCAGTCGGTGGTCGCTCATGACGTGCTCGCTGTGGGGAGGGTCAGGTCGAGCCAGACACGGTCGCGCAGCTCGATGCCGTCGATCCGAATGCCCCTCGGATACCCGGTGGCCGAAGTGAATGCGTCACGCTCGATCGATCGCATCCGGAAGCCGAGACGCTGGTAGAAGCGCAGGTTGCCGATATCGGCGGCCGCGGTGGCGACGACGACAGCGGTCGTTGACGCACCCTGCTGCTTCAGCGCCGTCGATACCAGGGCACGCCCTACCCCCCGGCGCTGATGTGCCAGCTCGACGGCCATGTTCTTCAGCTCGATCTTGCCGGCCTCGCCGGTGTCGACGAGCTGGATGTGCCCGATGACCTCACCGTCACCGCTCGTAGCGACCAGTACACGGCCGAGGTCGAGGTAGGAGTCCAGCTCTGAGCGAGAGTCCTCTGCGAGCTCGAAGAGCGGGCGTAGCGCCTCACGCGGCCCGGGGTAGCTGTCGATGTGGAGGTGGTTCATGTCGCTAGTGTGTTCGATCGAAACTAACCACTCAACTGATTTAACCGGTCACGCAATCCTCGGTTCTTGGCACGGTTGCCGCAGCCGGACATGCTGCACCAGCGCCGCGAGCGGTTGCGCGACCCGTCGAGGAAGGCCCACTGACATTCAGTCGAAGCGCAGACCTTCACCCGGCCCCACTCACCGGTGGCGTGCACGGCGGGCAGTAACCCGGCCACGGCAGCGACGGCGCGGCCGACGGGTCCGACATCGCCGGCGGCGCCGAGGCGCGGAGTTTCACCAAGCTCGAGCACAAGTGGCGTTGTACGAAGCACGGCAGCGGCCCGGTCGACGACACCTGGCTCCGGAACGCCACCCTCGCGCGCGGCGGCCAGCTGGCGAATGCCCTCGCGCAGTTCTCTCAAGGGAACACAGGCTTCAGCCCTGACTTCGGCGTCCCGTGGGTCGCCAGTCCATTCTTCGAGCCAGCGTCCAGCACGGCTGTCGGCCAACTGGTCATCGTGGTCTGGAACATGCACGCTGTTGAGCAACGCCACCAAACGGAGAGCCTGGGTCATGTGACCACCATAAACGGTTAACCAGTTGGCCTGGCGGGCAGCGCGAAAGCCGATGGGGTGCGGATGACGTGTCGCATGTCGAGGCGCCGGTTTGTCGGCGCCCGGTGCTGCCTCTGTCTGGGGCGGTCGGGGAGCTCGATCTGGGTTGCGACCCGCAAGTCAAACCGCGCTGTCTGGCGCGGTCCACACCCACCCCCTGTTCGATAGCGGTATCCAGGCCCTGGACGGCCGCTCGGTCGACTTCGCCTACGACAGAAGCAGTACGGCACCTGGTACGAGTCGAACCACGCCCGAACCACCGAGATCCACGGCCGACCGGAAAGCCCGAACGCAAGCAACGAATCCCTCAAGAAGGTCGTCTCTATTCCCCGACAGGCCCGCGGCACCATGGCTCACCCCCCTTGAGGACGACAACTGGGACTCCTGCACCGATAGGTGACAGGTTGGGTCAGGCGGCCTGAGTGGCCGGTGTGGTCATGATGGTCTCGTACTCGATGGGGGTCAATCGGCCGAGGGCGTCTTGCCGGCGGCGTCGGTGGTAGGTCCTCTCGATCCAGGTGAGGATTGCGATGCGGAGCTCCTCTCGAGTGGCCCAGGAGCGGCGGTCGAGGACGTTCTTCTGGAGCAGGGAGAAGAAGCTCTCCATGGCGGCGTTGTCGCCGCAGGAACCGACCCGGCCCATCGATCCGACCATGTCGTGACGGCTCAGAGCACGCACGAATTTCCGAGATCGGAACTGAGATCCCCTGTCGGAGTGCACAATACAGCCGGCAACGTCACCACGGCGGGCGACGGCGCTGGAGAGGGCCGCGACCGCGAGGCGTGACTTCATCCGCGAGTCGATGGAGTAGCCGACGACCCGGTTGGAGTAGACGTCCTTGACCGCGCAGAGATAGAGCTTGCCTTCACCGGTCCAGTGCTCGGTGATATCGGTCAGCCACAGCTGGTTCGGGGCGTCGGCGGTGAAGACGTGCCGGGTCACGCCGTGCTCGTCGGTCACGGCGCACCGGTCGTCGTGGACCGGCGGCCCGGGTCTCTTGCCCTTTCCTCGCTTGGGCTTGCCGAACGCGCTCCACCACCCGTTCTCGGAGCAGATCGCCCACCCGGTCCGCACCGCCATCGGCTCACCGGCATCAGCGGCCTCGTCGACCAGGAGCCGGTAGCCGAACTCCGGGTCGTCGCGGTGGGCGTCGAACAACGCGTTGGCGCGGTGCGCCGCGGACCGGTCGGCGTCGGTGACCGGCGCCTCGAGCCATCGGTAGTACGGCGCTCTCGCGATCTTCAGCACCCGGCACGTCACCGTCACGGGGATCCCGTCGACGGCCAGCTCACGGACGAGCGGGTACATCATTTTGGGCCGATGTTCGCCTGGGACAGGTAGGCGGCCGCCCGGCGCAGCACCTCCACCTCCTGCTCCAACAGCCGGTTGCGCCGCTTGAGCTCGCGCAGCTCGGCCAGCTCCTCACGGCCCGGCCCGGATCGGACACCGGCGTCGCGGTCGGCCTGGGTCATCCAGTTCGTCAGACAGGACTCGGAGATCCCGAAGTCCTTGGCGACCTGCTTGAGGGTGACCCCGTCCTCGCGGGCACGGGCCACCCGGACGACGTCGTCACGGAACTCCTGGGGATAGGGCTTGGGCACGGCGACATCCTTCCAGCGGCACCTCTCGGCACCACAGATCGGTTGTCACCTATCCGTGCAGCAGTCCCCTATGACCTTTCAACACCATAGGAGACGTGGATCAAGATGGCTGTGAGACAGGTCGAAAGCACCTCGCATGTCAGCGTCGCCCCTTGGGGCACTCTTGCTGGTGGTCTCGCTATCGGCTTTGTCCTGAGCATCTTGGGGCTGGTATGGCCTTGGCTGGCTGCTGCCGTGGCTGCCGGTGTTGGGCTTGTCGTCCGGCGTCGGTTCCCCCACCTGTTGTGGTTCGCTGCGGGCTTGGCGGGCGGTGCAGTGGCGTACTTGGTTCTCGGCCTTCTGTCGGCCGCGTTGGGGCAGCCGTCGTCGGGTTCGGGTGGGTCCTGAACCCGGCCGGTGCTCGCCCCGGCGGGGCGCTACTTGCCCTTGACGCCTCGACTGTGTGCGAGGCGGTAGGAGTGGGTGCCGGTTTCGATGATGGTGCCGTGGTAGGTGAGGCGGTCGACGATGGCGGCGCACAGGCGGGGGTCGGTGAAGGTGTCGGTCCAGCCGGAGAAGGAGACGTTGGAGGCGATCGCGATGGAGTTCTTCTCTTCGCGTTCGGTCAGGACTTGGAAGAGCAGCTCGGCGCCGCGGCGGTCGAGTTCCATGTAGCCGAGCTCGTCGATGATCAGCAGGTCGACCCGCCCGTAGCGGGCGATGGTCTTGGCCAGGACCTTGTCGTCGGCGGCTTCGACGAGCTCGTTGACCAGTTTCGTCGCGAGGGTGTAGCGGACGCGGTGGCCGTGTTCGGCGGCGGCGGTGCCCAGGGCAATGAGCAGGTGGGACTTGCCGGTGCCGGAGTCCCCGATCAGGCACAGCGGTTCACCCTTGCGGATCCAGTCGCCGGTGGCGAGCTCGTTGATGGTGGCGGGGTTGATCGCCGGGTTGGCATCGAAGTCGAAGTCGCCGAGCCACTTCTCGCGGGGGAACCCGGCGGCCTTGACCCGGCGCAGGGTGGAGCGGCGGTCGCGGTCGTCGACCTCGGCCAGGAGTAGCTCGGCCAGGAAGCCCTGGTAGGTCAGCTGCTCCTTGGTCGCCGCGGTCACGGCCTGGTCGACCAGGGCGCGGATCGTCGGCAACCGGAGCCGCCGGCAGGCCTGGTCGACCGCCGCGACCGCGGCCTCCTCGGTCAGGCCGCGCCGGCGGCGCAGCGTGTGCGCGACCGGCGTCGGCGAGCTGCTGGTGGTGGGGGTCATCGGCTGCTCACCTGCGCCTCTTGGTCGGTGCCCACGGCTCGTCGTCGTGGGAGGAGCTCGTCGTAGGCCGCCAGCGACGGCAGGGGCCGGGTGTCCGGTGGGAGGCCGGCGATGACCGCGGCCGGGTCGGTCAGGCGGCGCTGGGTCAGGCTGACAACCCTTTGCTCACGGTGCTCGAGATGAGCAACAGGGTGACGGCCCGCGGTGGCCCCGCCCTCACCGCCTGACATGGCGTGGCGGCGGGCCTCGACGGCGACGACGTCGGCGCTGACCGCGCCCACGGTCAAGGCGGCCCGGATCCCTGCCACGACGTCCCGCGGGTTCATGCTGCGGTGGAGTAGGAGGACCTCGATCAGCTCGCGGGTGCCGTCGGCGTCGCCGTTGACCTTGCGCGCCTCGGCCCAGAACGCCTCGTGCGCCGGGGTGAACGTGCCCGCGGTCCGGGCTTGGGCCAGGGCGGTGGAGCCCGGCAGCGCGCCGGGCTTGGTGCGCAGGACCTCGAGATAGTGGTCCAGGACGAGCCGGTGCCCGGTGCGGGCTGCGACCCGCGGGTGCACCGCCACGACCGTGCGGCCGTCGAACACCACGACCTGGGAGGCGCGTAGCGAGACCCGGACCCGGCGCCCGATCAGGTGCGCCGGGACGGAGTACTTCACCATGCGGACGGTGACCATGGAGGAGCGGTCCACCCGCGGGTGCAGCACCGTGCCCGGGTCGAACTCCTCGACCGGGAGAGGGGCCAGCAGCGGCTGCTCCCGCGCGAACGCGGCACCCACCGGCTCAGTGCGGCCACTGATGACCCGGTGGTCGTCGGCTGTCTCCCACTCCAGGATTCGCGCGTTGAGCTCGTCGAGGTCGGCGACCTCGGGCATCGGGGTGAGGTGGTTGCGGCGGAACCAGCCGACCGCGCCCTCGACCCCGCCCTTCTCGTGGGCACCGCCGATCCCGGGTTGGCAGTAGAACGCGTCGAAGCCGTAGTGGGAGCGGAACAGCACCCACCGCTCGTTCTCCACCCGGGCCCGTCCAGGGCCGTGCACCACCTTCGAGACCGCGCCCTTGAGGTTGTCGTACTTGATGTGCCCGGTCGGGACCCCGCCGATCGCCTCGAACGCGGCGATGTGCCCCTCGAGGAACGCCTCCTGCGCCTGGGTCGGGTAGACCCGGTGGATCGCCTTGCCGGAGTGGGCTAGCCAGACCACGAACAGGAAGCATTTGGTGCGCACCCCGCCGAGGACCACCCACACCTCGCCGAAGTCGACCTGTGCTTCCACCCCGGGCGCGTGCTCCTGGGCGATGAACGCCTCCATCCGGCGGCCGGCCTCGAGGTCGATCTCGGCGCGGCGGACCCGCACGTAGTCCCGCACCGTGGAGTACGACAACCCCATCCCGTCGTGCTCCTGCACCAGCCGCGCCAGGATCCGGGTGGCGGTGTGCCGCTGCTTACGCGGCGCGTCCAGATCCGCGACGAGCATGGCGTCGATCGCCCTTTTGTACGGCTCGAGCCTCGGCGACGATCGCACCGGCCGCTTCCTCGGCGGCGGCTCCGCCGACGCCAACGCCTGACGGACCGTGCGCCGATGCACCCCGTGCCGGGCCGCGAGCTCACGGATCGAGAGCTCTCCGACCCGCGCATCCCGGCGGATCGCAGCAAAGACGTCCACACGTGATCCCATCCCGACCCAACCCCTTGCCTCGAGAACCAACCGATGGAACTCAGGCTCAGATGGGGCCAGATCAAACCGTCACAACCACCCCGGCGCGTCGCCCGTGGGGCCAGAACAGACCGTCACGGTGGGGCCAAATCAACCTGTCATAGTCAGACCTACGAGCGCCCGTTCACCGTGCTGCTCGATAAGGACGGTCAGGCGCGCTCACTGCATTGCGTTCCGCCGCAGC
>JBDIAL010000159.1:0-8523 GCA_039812405.1 Nostocoides sp. | reverse complement strand
CTCGCCGGCCCGCAGCAGCACCGCCGAGGCCCGGCCCACCGGCCCGCAGACGAGGTTGGCGCAGTAGTGCATGCCGTAGCTGAAGTAGACGTACAGATGGCCCGGGGGCCCGAACATCACCGTCGTCCGGGGCGTCCGGCCCCGGTAGGCGTGCGAGCCGGGGTCGGCGAGGTAGCCGGCATACGCCTCGACCTCGGTGAGCCGCACCGTCACCCCGCCATGGGTGAGCCGGCAGCCGAGCAGGGCAGGCGCGACGTCGAGGACGTCCTCGGCGAAGAACGACCGGCCCAGCCGGGTCCCGCCGCCGACCCCGTCCGCCCGGTCGTCGTCCACCGGGGTCAGCCGACCCAGCTCCTCGCGGCGTCCGAGGCGGCGCGCACCCGCCCCAGCTGCTCGGCGACCCGGACCGGCGCAGTGCCGCCCTTCGCGTCCCGGGAGGCGAGCGACCCCTGGACGGACAGGACCTCCCGGACCCCCGGTGTGAGGTGCGGGCTGACCGCCTCGAGGTCGGCGTCGGTGAGATCCCACAGCTCGCAGCCGCGCTCCTCGCAGACGCGCACGCACGAGCCGGCCACCTCGTGGGCGACCCGGAACGGCACGCCCTGCCGCACGAGCCACTCGGCGACGTCCGTCGCCAACGAGAAGCCCTGCGGTGCGAGCGACTCCATCCGCGCGGTGTCGAACACCATCGTCGCGAGCATGCCGGCGAACGCGGGCAGCAGCACCTCGAGCGTGTCGACGGCGTCGAAGACCGGCTCCTTGTCCTCCTGGAGGTCGCGGTTGTATGCCAGCGGCAGGGCCTTGAGGGTCGCGAGGAGTCCGGCGAGGTCGCCGATGAGCCGGCCGGCCTTGCCGCGCGCGAGCTCGGCCACGTCGGGGTTCTTCTTCTGGGGCATGATGCTCGACCCCGTCGAGTAGGCGTCGTCGAGCCGGACGAAGCCGAACTCCTTGGTCGCCCAGAGGACGACCTCCTCCGCGATCCGCGACACGTCGACGGCCGTCATGGCGAGGACGAAGGACAGCTCGGCGACGAAGTCCCGCGAGGCGGTGCCGTCGATGGAGTTCTCCACGGCGCCCGCGAAGCCCAGCTCGGCGGCGACGGCCTCCGGGTCGAGACCGAGCGAGGAGCCCGCGAGGGCGCCCGACCCGTAGGGCGACAGGGCCGCCCGGCCGTCCCAGTCCCGCAGCCGCTCGACGTCCCGCAGGAGCGCCCACGCGTGGGCGAGCAGGTGGTGGGACAGCAGGACCGGCTGGGCGTGCTGGAGGTGGGTGCGGCCCGGCATGGCGATGCCGAGGTGGGCTCCCGCCTGGCCGACGAGGGCGTCGACGACGTCGAGGACGAGGCGCCCGACGACCCGGGCGTGGTCGCGCAGGTACATCCGGAACAGCGTCGCGACCTGGTCGTTCCGCGAGCGGCCGGCCCGCAGCCGGCCGCCGACCTCGGGCCCGACCCGCTCGATGAGGCCGCGTTCGAGCGCGGTGTGGACGTCCTCGTCGTCCGGCGCCGGCGCGAAGGCACCGGACGACACGTCGGCGGCGAGCCGGTCGAGCCCGTCGAGCATCGCCGCGAGAGTCGCGTCGTCGAGCAGTCCCGCGCCGTGGAGCACGCGGGCGTGCGCCCGGGACCCCGCGATGTCGTATGCCGCGAGCCGCCAGTCGAAGTGCGTCGACCGGGACAGCTCGGCGAGGGCGTCGGCGGGGCCGCCCGCGAAGCGCCCGCCCCAGAGGCTGAGGCGCTCGCCGCTGGGGCTGCTGGTGTCGGTCACGCGGTGTCCTTCCCTGCGAGGGCGACGAGCCGGTCGGCGGTGTGCCGGCTCGCCCCCGCTCCGGTCGTGATGACCATGATCGTGTCGTCGCCGGCGATGGTGCCGAGCACCCCGTCGACGCTGGCGTGGTCGAGCGCCGAGGCGAGGAAGCTCGCCGCCCCGGGCGGGGTGCGCACGACGACGAGGTTGTGGCTCGGGGTGGCGGAGACGAGCAGCTCGCGACAGCGCTGGGCGAGACGCTCGGCGAAGGACTCGGCCTCCGGCGCCGGCCGGACGGTGCGGTCCCCGCCCTCCCCCGGGACGGCGTAGACGAGGCTCCGGCCGACGCGCACCTTCTCCGCCCCGACCTCGACGAGGTCGCGCGACAGGGTGGCCTGGGTGACCTCGATCCCGTCCGCGGCGAGCAGGTCGAGCAGGGCCGGCTGGGAGCGGACGACGTGCTGGGCGAGGATCTCGACGATCCGCTGCTGCCGCGCGCCCCGGCTCGTCGCGACGGTCACCGGCGGCCCGCCTGCTCCAGGAGCCAGGACAGGACGGCCTTCTGCGCGTGGAGCCGGTTCTCGGCCTCGTCCCACACGACCGACTGCGGCCCGTCGATGACCTCGGCGGACACCTCGAACCCCCGGTATGCCGGCAGGCAGTGGAGGAAGACCGCGTCGGGAGCCGCGCGGGCCATGAGCCGGGGCGTCACGGCATACGGCGGGAACGGGCTCACCGTCCCCTTGCGCTCGGACGCCTCGGCCTCCTGCCCCATGGAGACCCAGGTGTCGGTGATGACGACGTCGGCACCCGCCACCGCCGCCACCGGGTCGTCGGTGACCGTCGCGGACCCGCTCGTCTCCGCCGCGATCTCGCGGGCCCGCGCGAGCAGGTCGGGGCGGGGAGGGTACCCCTGCGGCGTGCCGATCCGGACGTGCATCCCGGCCGTCGTGAGCCCGAGCAGGTAGGAGTGGGACATGTTGTTCGCACCGTCGCCGACGTAGGCCGCGGTGAGCCCGGCGGGCCCGCCCTTGTGCTCCTCGATCGTCTGCAGGTCCGCGAGGATCTGGCACGGGTGGAAGTCGTCGGTCAGCGCGTTGACGACGGGGACCGTGGCGTGGGCGGCCATCTCCTCGATCCGGTCCTGCCCGTGGGTCCGCCACACGATGGCGGAGGTCTGGCGGGTGAGGACGCGCGTGACGTCCGCGACGGACTCCCGCTCCCCCACGCCTGCGAGCCGGCCGTCGACGACGAGCGGGAGCCCGCCGAGCTGGGCGATGCCGGTCGCGAAGGAGACCTGGGTGCGCAGCGTCGGCTTGTCGAAGAGGACGGCGACCGACTGCGGACCCTCCAGGCTCCGGTCGCCGAAGGGGTCCGCCTTGAGCGCCGCCGCACGGTCGAGGACCGCCCGCTGCTCGGCGGGCGACAGGTCGTCGTCGCGCAGGAGGTGGCGCAGGGTCATGACGGCTCCCGGGTGGTGTGGAGGGCAAGGGCCCGGTCGAGGAGGGCGGGCAGCGCGGCGACGAGCTGGTCGAGCTGCGCGGTCGTGATGACGAGCGGGGGGGCCAGCCGGATGGCGTCCGGCGCGACGGGGTTGACGATGAACCCGGCCTCCCGGGCCGCGGCCGCGAGCGGCACGGACACCGGCTCGGCGAGCCCGACGGCGCGCAGCAGGCCGCGGCCCCGGACCTCGGTGACGAGCGGGTGACCGAGCGCGGTGACGGCGTCAGCGAGGTGCTGCCCGGCCCGCGTGGCATGGGCGAGCAGGTCGTCCCGCTCGATCGTGTCGAGCACCGCGAGGCTCGCCGCGGCGGCGAGCGGGTTGCCCCCGAACGTCGTGCCGTGCTGGCCGGCGGCCAGGAGCGAGGCCGTCTCGGGGCCGAGGGCGACGAGCCCGCCGACGGGCACCCCGCCGCCGAGCCCCTTGGCCACGGTGATCGCGTCGGGGAGGATGCCCTCCTCCTGGAACGCGAACCACGAGCCGGTGCGCCCGATCCCCGTCTGGATCTCGTCGAGGATGAGCAGCGCGCCCGCCGCGCGGGTGATGTCGCGGGCGTCGCGCAGGTAGCCGGCGGGCGGCACGACGACCCCGGCCTCCCCCTGGATCGGCTCGAGGACGACGGCCGAGGTGTCCCCCATGACCGCGTCGGCGAGCGCGTCGGAGTCGCCGTAGGGCACATGGGTCACCCCGGGCAGGAGGGGCTCGAAGGGCTCCCGGTATGCGGGCTTGTGGGTCAGCGCGAGGGCGCCGGTCGTCCGCCCGTGAAAGGCCCCCTCGGCGGCGACGATGCCGGTGCGGCCGGTGCGGCGGGCCAGCTTGACGGCCGCCTCGTTGGCCTCCGCGCCGCTGTTGGCGAGGAAGACCCGGGACCCCTCCGGCGCACCGGTGATCGCGAGGAGCCGCTCGGCGAGGGCGATCTGGGCCGGGGAGGTGAACAGGTTGGAGATGTGGACGGCCTCCGCCACCTGCTTGGAGACGGCGGCCACGAGGGCCGGGTGGTTGTGGCCGAGCGCGTTGACGGCGATGCCGCCGACGAGGTCGAGGTAGCGGTTGCCGTCGACGTCCCACACCCACGCCCCGTCGCCGTGCGACAGGACGAGCGCGGGGGTGCCGAAGACCCCCATGACGGCGTCCCCGTAGCGGGCCAGCAGGTCCTCCGAGGTCGTCATGCGGCCCCTCCTTCCTCGATGAGCGTCCCGATCCCCTCGCTCGTGAACACCTCGAGGAGGATGGAGTGCGGCTGACGGCCGTCGACGACGTGGGCCTGCGGCACGCCGGACCCGACGGCCCGGATGCAGGCCTCGAGCTTGGGGATCATCCCCTCGTCGACCCGGGTGAGCAGCTCCCTCGCCCCGGCGAGGTCGAGTCGCGACAGGAGTGAGGAGCGGTCGGGCCAGCGGGAGTAGACACCCTCGACGTCGGTGAGGACGACGAGCTTGTGGGCTCCGAGCGCGACGGCGAGGGCGGCGGCCGCCGTGTCGGCGTTGACGTTGAGGACCTGCCCGTCGACGTCGAGGTCGGGGGCGACCGTGGAGACGACGGGGATCCGGCCCGCGTCGAGGATGTCCCGGACCGCCGACGGGTCGACCTCCTCGACATCGCCGACGAGGCCGATGTCGACCGGCTCCCCGTCGAGGACCAGGGCCTTGCGCCGCGCCCCGAACAGGCCCGCGTCCTCCCCGGAGATGCCGACGGCGAGCGGGCCGTGCTGGTTGAGCAGGCCGACCAGCTCGCGACCCACCTGGCCGGTGAGCACCATCCGGACGACCTCCATGACCTCCGGTGTCGTGACCCGCAGCCCGCCGCGGAACTCGCTGGCCAGGCCGAGGCGGTCGAGCATCGCCTTGATCTGCGGGCCGCCACCGTGGACGACGACGGGTCGCAGTCCCGCATACCGGAGGAAGGCGATGTCCTGGGCGAAGGCGGCCTTCAGCGCGTCGTCGACCATGGCGTTGCCGCCGTACTTGACGACGACGAGGTCGCCGTGGAACCGCTCGAGCCAGGGCAGGGCCTCGACGAGGGTGCGCGCCTTGGCCTGCGCGACCCGCAGGGCGGCAGCGTCGAGCGTGCCGCGCACGGTGTCCGTGCTCGCCGGGGTGATCGTCATGAGCTGTAGGCCGAGTTCTCGTGGACGTAGTCGTGGGTGAGGTCGTTGGTCCAGATCGTCGCCGTCGCGTCCCCGGCGTGGAGGTCGACGGCGACGTGGACCTGACGGCCGCTCAGGTCGACGAGGGACCGGTCGGCGCCGACCCCGCCGGCGCGGCAGACCTGGATGCCGTTCATCTCGACGTCGAGCTCGCTCGCCTCGAAGGCGGCCCCCGTCGTGCCGACGGCCGCGAGGACGCGGCCCCAGTTCGGGTCGTTGCCGAAGACCGCGCACTTGAAGAGGTTGTTGCGGGCCACGGCCCGGGCGACCTCGAGGGCGTCGTCCTCGGTCGCGGCGTGCCGCACCTCGATGGCGATGTCGTGATGGGCCCCCTCGGCGTCGGCGACGAGCTGGCGGGCCAGGTCGGCGCAGACGGCCGTCACCGCCTCGGTCAGCGCCGCCGGCGACGGGGTCGTGCCCGAGGCGCCCGAGGACAGCAGGACGACGGTGTCGTTGGTCGACATGCAGCCGTCGGAGTCGACCCGGTCGAAGGTGACGCCGGCGGCGGCGCGGAGCGCGGCGTCGAGGTCCGCGCTGCTCGCGACGGCGTCCGTCGTCACGACGACGAGCATCGTCGCGAGGGCCGGCGCGAGCATGCCGGCCCCCTTGGCCATCCCGCCGACGACGAACCCCTCGCCGCGGCACACCGCCTCCTTGGCGACCGTGTCGGTCGTCATGATGGCGGCCGCGGCGTCGGGTCCGCCCTCGGAGGAGAGCGCCCCGGCGGCCGCCTCGACCCCGGCGAGCACCTCGCGCATCGGGAGCAGCTCGCCGATGAGGCCCGTCGAGCAGACGACGACGTCCCCCGAGGAGACGCCGAGCGCCTGCGCGGCGTGCTCGGCCGTGCGGTGGGTGTCCTGGAAGCCCTGGGCACCCGTGCACGCGTTGGCGCCGCCGGAGTTGAGGACGACGGCGTCGACCCGCCCGTCGGCCACGACGAACCGCGACCAGGTGACGGGGGCCGCCTGGACCCGGTTGCCCGTGAAGACCGCGGCGGCCGCGTGGTCGGGCCCGTCGTTGACGACGACGGCGAGGTCGGGCCGTCCGCTGCTCTTGATCCCGGCGGCGACGCCGGCGGCGCGGAACCCTCGGGGGGATGTGACGCTCATGTGCTCGAACCTCCGTGCAGGACGGGTGGGGTGACCATGCAGCCGTGACGCTTGAGCGCCTCGGCGGCCTCGTCGGCCCGGCCGGCGGCGACGAGGATCCAGTCGGTGTCGTAGGTCGACATGGCGAGGATGCCGATCTTGTGGCGGGCCAGCGGCTCGAGGAGACCCTGGAGGACGCCGTACATGTCGAAGGCGAGCGGCCCGGCGACCTCGAACCCGTGGTAGGGGCCGTTGCACGTGGCGCCCTCGGGGACCCGCTCGGCGAGGCAGACGACGGAGGTCTCGTGCGCGGAGGAGGTGAGCGAGGCATACGGACCACCGCGCCACTCCCAGTCCGGCTCGGTGCCGCCGTCGAGCCGGACGATCGCGAGGTCCTGCGGGTGGTGGAGCAGGTGCATCGGCATCCGGTTCACGGCGCGACCCCCGCGACGGGCAGCCCGGTCGTCTCCCCGAGTCCGAGGGCGAGGTTGAGGCACTGCACGGCGGCTCCGGCCGTCCCCTTGGTGAGGTTGTCGACGGCCGCGACGACGACGACCCGGCCGACGCGCGGGTCGACCGCGAGCTGGAGGTGGAGGCAGTTGCTCCCGAGGACCGAGGCCGTCGACGGCCACCGCCCCTCCGGGAGGAGGTGGACGAAGGGCTCCTGCTCGTATGCCGCGGCCCAGGCCTCCCGGACGGCGGCCGGGTCGGTCCCGGGCACGACCCGGGCCGTGGCCGTCGCGAGGATGCCCCGGGGCATCGGCGCGAGCGTCGGGGTGAACGAGACGACGACCGGCCGGCCGGCGGCCCGGGTGAGGTTCTGCTCGATCTCCGGGGTGTGCCGGTGGACGCCGCCGACGCCGTAGGGCGACATCGCCCCCATGACCTCGCTGCCGAGCAGGTGCGGCTTGAGCCCCTTGCCGGCCCCCGAGGTGCCCGAGGCGGCGACGACGGTGATGTCGTCGGGCTCGACGACCCCGGCCACGAGGCCGGGCGCGAGGGCGAGGCTCACGGCCGTCGGGTAGCAGCCGGGCACGGCCACCCGGCGCGCGCCGACGAGGGCCGCGCGCTGCGGGCCGTCCGGCGTGGCGAGCTCGGGCAGGCCGTAGGGCCAGCTCCCGGCGTGGCTCGTGCCGTAGAACGCCTCCCACGCGGCGCCGTCGGTGAGCCGGTGGTCGGCACCGCAGTCGACGACGACGGTGTCGTCGCCGAGTCCGGCGGCGATCGCCGCGGAGTGGCCGTGGGGCAGGGCGAGGACGACGGCGTCGTGTCCGGCGAGGACCTCGGCGGTCGTGTCGGCGAGGACGCGGTCGGCGAGCGGGGTGAGGTGCGGGTGGATCGCGCCGAGCGGTGCCCCGGCGTTGGCCGACGCGGTGACCGCGCCGATCTCGACGTCGGGGTGGGCGAGGAGCAGGCGCAGCGCCTCCCCCCCGGCATACCCGCTCGCACCGGCGACCGCGACCCTGACCGTCATGCGCATGACCATACCGTCTCTTACAAATCCATTCACCGACCGTCCAGCCGGCGGACGCGGCTCAGCGCTGGACGGCGCCGGTGCGGGTGGCGGCGGCCCGGACCGCGCGGTCGCGCAGCGCGTTGACCTCCTCGGTCCGCAGCGTCCGGTCCGGGGCGCGGAAGACCAGACGGTAGGCGAGCGACTTGCGCCGGGCCCCGACCTGGTCCCCGTGGTAGACGTCGAAGAGGACGAGCCCCTCGAGGTCGGTGCCGGCTCCCTCCCGCAGTCCCGCCTCGACCTGGGCCGCGGGCACCGTCTCGTCGACGACGAGAGCGACGTCGGTCGTCGCCTGGGGGTAGGTCGAGAGCCGGCGTGCCTGCGTCGGCGCCCCCGTCGCGGCGACCAGCCGGTCGACGTCGAGCTCCCCGGCGACGGTCCGCGCGGGGAGGTCGAGGGCGGCGACGACCGTGGGGTGCAGCTCGCCGACGTGCCCGACGAGGGTCCCGTCGGGCAGCGACACGCAGGCGCACCGCCCCGGGTGCCAGGGAGCGCGGTCGGCCGCCGCGACGGTCAGCTCGACGCCGAGC
>JBDIAL010000158.1:0-8587 GCA_039812405.1 Nostocoides sp. | reverse complement strand
TTGCGCCCTGCAAGCCTGTGACCTGCAGAAACGTGGAGCCGATGACGGGAATCGAACCCGCGTGTCCAGCTTGGGAATCCTGCGGACAGCTGCATGCGTGGCTGGTTCGTGCTCCCGACGCTGCCCCGTGAAGACCCTCCAGAACCGAAGGAGGCTGGTGCTTATGGCCCGCTCGTGGCCGTAGCGACACGCCGCGACGCCTGCCCGGGAGAAACGATTGAGGACTGCTGGCCAGTGTCAGCGGCGAGACCTCGCCCTTCCGTCACGGCCGAAGGAGCCGGCTCTGAAGCTTGGTCTCAACGGTCCGACTGTCGCGGCAACGAAGGTGCTGCACACCGCCCAGATGAGGCTACCGATCGGAATCGACGCGAGATGCTGTCGGCCGCCAACATGCCAAAGGGACAGTGCAACACCGGTCCCGCTTGACATGGCCGAGGATCGACGGATACGGTTTCATTGTGCACAGTGAAGACGGTGAGACGGGATCCGCCCGGCTACCTCCTCCGTGCGAGAAGAGGAGCAGAACCGTGGACGCCAAGCACGAGACCCGCAAGAAGCTGTCGATCACGATCGACGGCAAGAAGTACTCGACGCACGACGACGACCAGGAGGCCTCCGCGCTCCTGCGCCTGGCGGACCGTGACCCCGAGGTCTACGACCTCGCCCGCAAGAAGCCCGACGGCGAGCTCCACGTCCTCCGCGACGGGAAGGTCATCGACCTGAAGGACGGCGACGAGTTCGTCTCGGTGATCTTCGGCGTCGAGGTGAACGAGACCTTCGTCAAGCTTGACAAGCGCCGCCAGACCGGCGCCAGTTTGAAGCGGGCGGCGATCGATGTCGGTGTCCCGATCGAGTCCGACTTCGTGCTCTCCCAGGTCCACCGCGACGGCCACCAGGACATCATCACCGACGACCAGGAGATCACCGTGAAGTACCACGACGAGTTCTGGGCGGTCCCTGGTGACGACAACTCCTGATGTGACCGCCAAGGCCGCCGTTCTAGCCGCCCTGAAGACCCTCCGCGTCGCTTACCCCGACGTCGAGACCTCGACGTTCCCGGACGGCCAAGGCGGACTCTGGGTGCAGTTCGCCGACATCGCCCTCGGCCCGACCTACGTCCAGGACGACACCTTCTTGATCTTCAACCTCCCCTTCAACCTGCCAGGTGGCGACATCTACCCGATGTTCGTTCGTGCCGACCTGGCCCGGGTCGACGACAAGCCGCTCGGGGAGGGGTTCGCGTTGGTGCCCCTGAGCTGGTCCGGGGAGGGGACGCCTCGACAGGTCACCCAGCTGTCCCGGCGCACCCGCGCAGGAGCGTTCGCGGCTCAGACCGCGGCGCAAAAGCTGGGCAAGGTCCTCAACTGGCTGGAGACGCGATGAGCCCCACCGACACGAACCGGGTCAGCGTCCGCTTCCGTGACGAGGACTGGCAAGCGCTGCACGCTCACTTGTTCGGCGGCACGCCCGACGAACACGGCGCGGCCCTGCTCTGCGGCCGCGCGCACGTCGACGGCACGCTGAACCTCCTGGTGCGCGAGGTTATCCTGGCCAGCGACGGCACCGACTACGTACCCGGCACCCGCGGCCACCGACACCTCACCGGCACCTTCGTCACACGCGCGCTACGCCGCGCCAAGGACGCCGGCCTTGTCTACCTGGCCGTCCACAACCACGGCGGGACCGACGAAGTCGGGTTCTCCGGCCTCGACCTGGCCTCCCACGAACGCGGCTACCCCACGCTGCTCACCCTCAACGGCGCACCCGTCGGCGGGCTGGTGCTCGCCCGGCACGCCCTGGCCGGGGACATCTGGCTCACCGACCACACCCGGCACCCGGTCCACACCACCGTTGTCGTCGGGCCCGCCATGGACGTCCTCACCGATGGTCTCCACCGTCACGACGACGGCAGCCTCGCCTCCGCGGTGCAGTACGCCCGACAAGCGTTGATCTTCGGCGACGCGGGTAACGACCGGATGCGGCGCATCACCGTTGGCGTGGTCGGAGCTGGCGGCATCGGCATGCTGATCATCCAGTACCTCAGCCGGCTCGGCGTCGGGCACTTCGTCATCATCGACCCCGACCACGTCTCCACCACCAACCTCTCGCGCCTGCCCGAGGCCACCCGACGCGACGCTATCGGGAGGTTCGGGGCAGGTTGGATCGGCAAGGCCATGAAGAGGATCGGGCTCAACCGGCCGACCTGGAAGATCGACCTCGCCAGTCGCATCATCCACTGCGCCAACCCCGACGCCACGGTGACCGCCATCCGCGGTGACGTCGCCGACGACCACGTCGCCCGCCAGCTCCTTGGCTGCGACTTCGTGTACCTCGCCGCTGACACCATGCTCGCCCGCGACGTGGTGAACCAGATCGCCTTCCAATACCTCATCCCCACCCTCCAGGTGGGCTCAAAGGTCGTCCTCGACAAGGCCACGGGCAAGGTGCTCGACCTGTACGGCGTGGTCCGGTCCCTCGGCACGACCGCTGGCTGCATGCGCTGCAACGGGCTGGTGAACCTCGCCAAGCTCGCCGAGGAGTCCGTCGCCACCGACGAGCAGCGCCGCAACCAGCGCTACGTCGACGAGCCCGGTATCGCGGCGCCGAGCGTGATCACGCTGAACTCGCTCGCGGCCGGCTGGGCGGTCAACGACTTCATGCACTACGCCAGCGGCCTCGGCCGCCCCGCCGACGGGTTCCGGCTCCTCCGCAACCGACCGGCCGCCGCCGGTCACCCGCAGCTGGTGGTGCAGACGCCACACGTCGACCCCACCTGCTACGTGTGCGGCAACGGTCCGCACTCTGTGCTCGCCTACGGCGACGGACGCGAGCTGCCGACGCGCGTCTGAGGCTCCCGGCGGATGAGCCGGCAGGCCGCGCGTGTATCCCAGACTCGAAGACCCCGTCAAGGGACACTCCTCGGATGGAGTTACTGCTGATTGGGACTCGGCCTCTGGCAGAGGCCGCGTTCCTCTCCCTCACCGGAACCTCGGACGCTCTCGTCATCGACGCCACCCGACTCACCTTCGCCTGCCCCCTCGACCTCGCCGGCATGGTCGCCACCGCGCACTGGGCCGCCGAGTCATCGATACCGGTCACCCTCAAGATGCCCACCGACACCAACACCGCCTCCTACCTCCAGCGCATGGACGTTCTGCGCCACATGCCCTCCAGGACCGTGATCCGCGGCCACGTTCCCCCCGAGGGCCGCACCGACCACCGCGGGACCTTGCTCGAGGTCACCGCCTTGAACCCCCACAACGCCGACGACCTCGCCGAAAGGCTCGGACCCCTCGTGACCTCGTTCTACGGACCCGAGGCGACCGCCGCCAGCAGCGCGGTCTTCCTGGCCTGTGGCGAACTCCTGTCCAACGCCGTCGAACACGGGCACAGTGCCCCGGGCGCCTTCATTGCCGCTCAGACTCACACCGGAAACACCACCGACGGTCGACGCTTCGAGTTCGCCGTGTGCGACACCGGCATCGGAGTCATGCAACATCTCAGGCGAAACCCTCGCCATGCTCACTACACCCGCGACGAGCTCGCCATTCAGAAGGCGATGGAGGCGGGCGTCAGCGGCGTCGGCGCGGACCGGGGCAACGGGCTTAGCGATGTGATCGAACGGACCCGACTCCACGGCGTCGTTTCGTTCCAGATCCGCTCAGGCAGGGGCGAAGTGAGGGTCTCCGGGTCTCCCGAGAGCCACTCCGAGTCGCCGAAGGACCGTCCAGACCAGACCAGCGGAACCTGGGCGTGGCTCTCCCACCGCACGCCCGTCCAGTAGTACAAGTGGTTCAATTGCAACAATGAAAACGGAGAAAGCCATGACCGAAGCGCAAGCGACCACCTTCAGTGTCCACCAGCTTGGCGTGTTTCCGGCGACGCGCAGCCTCGGCCGCGAGGGCCGCGACAGACTGGACGACCTGCTCATCAGGCACGATCGACTCGACCTCACCATCGACTTCGGTGGAGTCCAGGCCATGACCATGAGCTTCGTCGATGAGTTTCTCGGCAAGTTCCTGACCGCCAACGACTTCGCTCAACGCGACGCGACGCTCAAAGTGACCGGCCTGGATGAGGACAACCGGTACGCCGTCGTCGTTTGCGTAGAGCGACGCGACACGCAGGTGGTCGTCCTCGAGAAGGGTGCGTTGCGGCTGGTCGGCGACCCCATGCTCGTAGCGACCTTCACCGCCGCGTCCGAGCTGGGCTCGTTCAGCGCAAAACAGCTTGCCGACGCCCTGGGCCTGTCAGCGCAGAACGCGAACAACCGTCTCAAGCGGCTCGCCGCCGTTGGAGCGCTGCGCAAGGCACAAGTCACCGGCTCATCGCGCGGCGGCCGCGAGTACCTCTATGAGGTCGTGTCGGAGCAGCTCGTCGATGGCCCGCCACTGGCTCCGGCCTAGCGGCATAAAACGCGACTGCCTCGAGGTTAAAGGTGGCCCCTAGTCGGCGTGCTTGCCGCACGTAGATCATGCTGCGTGAAGCTGGCGTCGACCAGGAGGGCGGCACGCCGTTCGCGCGCCATCGCCAGGAGGGCGGCGCCTTGGGCGTCGAGGCGGGCGGGGCTGGCGTCTGCGGAGGCCTCGTTAGCCAGGGTCTGAAGGGCTGAGGTGTCGGCGCTGGTGTTCGCGAGGGCGCCGCGCAGGACGGCGACCGGGTCGGTCTCGGGGAGGTTGTCGTGGGCGGTCCCGGGGTCGGGGTCGTAGGTGGTGTCGACGTAGAGCTGGTTTGCTTCACGTCCGCGGGTGGCCATGACGTAGAGCGGCTCGCGCGCCGTGGTGGCGGTGACGTAGGCGTGGGCGGTGTCGACGGTGCGGCCTTGGGCGCGGTGGGCGGTCGAGGCGTAGCCGAGGTCGAGGTGCTCGGCGACGTACGAGGCCGGGAGGGCGACCGTCACGGCCTCTCCGGCCGACCGACCAGGCCGAGTTAGCGTCGCGGATCCGTCGTCACCGAGGGCGGTGATGGTCCAGGTGTCGCCGTTCTTGACCCAGCCGCCGGGAACGGCCAGGTCGCGGTTGTTGCGGCGGGTGACGACGAGGTCGCCGACCCCGATTCGCGTCCCGGCCGCGGTGACGACGGTCGAGTCTGCGACGGCGCCGGAGGCGATGCGGTCGGCGCGGGCGCGGGCGTTGAGTTCGGCGACGGTGGCGGCGTCGGCGGCGACCATGACGGCGGTCCGGCCGGCGTCGATGTCGGCTTTCCACGCGGCATACAGGCGGTCGAGGATCTCCTCGCGGGGGCCGCCGGTGATGCGGCCGTGCTGTTGGTAGGTGTCGATGCTGGTGCGGCGTCCGGCGCGTAGCTGGAGGGAGGCGTCGCGTTCCCATTCGTGGCGGAAGCGGCGGACGACGCCGAGTTCGGGGGCGTCGGTGCGGTCGGCGACGAGCAGGGCGAAGGCGCCGCCGGCTTGGACGGGGGAGACCTGGTGGGGGTCGCCGACGAGCAGGACCTTGGCGTGGGCGGCGCGGGCTTCGGTGGTGATGCGGTGAAGGTCGGTGGTGGAGGCCATGGAGGCTTCGTCGACGATGACCAGCTGCCCGGGTCTCAGGCTCCAGCGTCGGTGTTCGGCGGCGATGCGGTCCCGGGTGCGCTGGAGCGCGCGGGTTCGTAGGGAGGGTGCGGCGTAGCGCAGGCGGGTGTCGAGGCGGTCGAGCTGGGCTTGACGGTCGGGTTGCCGGGCGTGTTCGAGGAGCCATTTGGTGGTGTTCTCGGTCGGGATGCCGACCGCGTCGGCGAGGACGTCGGCGGCGGTTGCCGACGGCGCGAGGCCGACGACCGACCCCGCCCCGTAGACCGACTCCCACGCGGCGCGGACGGCGGCCATGGCGGTGGACTTGCCGGTTCCGGCGGCACCGACGAGGACGTCCAGGGCCCGGCCGCAGGAGACGACGGCGACGACCGCGGTGGCCTGGTCCTCCCCGAGCCGCTCCCCGGACTCCGGCAGTGGGGCGGCGAGGGCGGCCTGCGCGAGGACGTCGTCGACCAGCGGCCCGTCGAGGGCCCGGCCCGCGTCGAGAAGGGCTTCCTCGGCGGCCAGGGTCTCCGTGGTCGTGAAGGAGACCCCGTCGCGGGCCCGGAACCGGGAGGACCCGTCGTCGCGGATCATCTCCGGCGGCAGGTGCTCGACGCCATCGTCGGGGGTGAGCCGGACGGCGGCATCGAGGACGAGCCCGGTCACGTCCTCCACGGCCGCCACCCGCTCATTGGCGGTGGCGAACCGGTGGCCGTGCAGCTGCCGGACGGCCTCGGCGAACACGTTGGCGCGGTTGAAGACCGACCGCTTCGACCCGACAGCTTCGAGGGTTCGCTGGGCAGCGGCGCCGACACCGGCGTGGCGGATCCCTACCGTCTGAGCGCCCAGAGAAGAGAGGCCGGCGACCCACTCCGGACCGCCCCGCCCGGCGACCTTCTCGGCCCGGACCCGCCACCCGGTGACGAGGTCGTGCAGGCTGCGCCGCTCCTTCTCCGGCCGCGTCGACAGGGTCGCCTGCTGCCGCAGACGCAGCACCTCGTCGGTCGTGGGGCGCCGCCCGTGGGAGGCGACGAAACCGCATACCAGCTCCTCGGTGGCCGTCTCGATCTGGTGCGCCCGCTGGGAGAACTCGTCTGTCAGCGGCTTCGGAACACCGGCCACCTCCCACGTCGGCGCGGCCGACCGGGCCCGTGTCCGGGGCTCCCACGCCCACCCCAGGTCGGCGGTCAGCCGGTCGGCGAGGACGGCGTTGTAGAGCTCGGACAGCCCGACCGTCGCCCGGAACAGCGCCTTGGAGTCCAGGGTGCGCCACCCGCCGTCGGAGGCGGCCTGGACCCGGTTGAGGACGACGACGTGGGTGTGCAGCTGCGGGTCGCCGGCGCGGGAGTCCCAGTGGTCGAACGCGGCCGCGATGACCCCGCGCACGTCCTGCGACACGACCCCGCCGGCGCCGGTTCGGGTCGCGAAGACCTGGCGTTCGGCATACGCGATGACGTCCTCGATCGCGGCCCGGTGCGCGGCGTGGATCTGCTCCCGCAGCGCGTCGTCGGCCAGCGCCCAGGCGACCGATACCGACTTCGGCGCGGAGAAGGTCAGGTCGAACCCGGCGACCGTCTTGGACGCCTTGCGGACCCTTCCGTTGGCGTCGATGAGCTGGGTTCGGTCGGGTCGCGGGGCCCGGCCGAGGGGCTCCCCGGTCAGGGAGTCTTGGAGCATGCCGAGCATCCGCCACAGCTGCTCCTCACGGACCGGTGAGCCAGGGGCGATGCCCTCGCCCTGGCCGAGGCCGGCAAGACCGGCGCCGAGGAACCGGCCCGGCGGGGTCCCGGTCGCGGCGTAGTAGGCGGTCAGCCCGGACACGCCGCGCGCCTCGTCGGCGCGGGCCACCGACGACATCAGGTACGCGTACCCCGCGCCCAGCGTCATCCGCCTGATCGACATCGTCACGCAAGGGATACGCCCCGCGGCGGGGCGGCATCCGCCCACGACCCGTCAGGGTCGTGCCAGAGGTGTACGCGATCGGGGTGGGGGTCGCGTACGGTGTTGCGCTGCGTCAAATGAGCAGCTGTGTCGGTCTCGGCGACTAGGCGCGTTGCGGCTTGACGGTGAGGACGTTGAGCAGGCGCAGTTCGGGGGAGAACAGAGTCGGGATGAGGGTGAATCCTGCGGCCGCGCCAAGGGAAAGTGCGGCCCAGCCCAGCTCCAGGGGCTCCGACTCCTGAAGTCTGGTCCAAATGTGTATTGATAACGCTGTGATGATGTAGAAGACTGCGCCTGCAACAACGACAAACAAGCTCATCACGGCTAGCTCGAGGAGGAGTGCTATGCCGAACCAGATGGAAGTGCCAGTACCTTGGATGCGAGCCACGGTGAGCTCAATGTCGCGGCGTATGATTTTCCGCTGGTCCGCTTCATCCTGCGTTGCATCGCACAGGCGGCTGACCTTCTCCTGCTGACTGGCCCAAGTACCCGCCCTGTAAGCGAGTGAGAGGATCAAAAGGCTGGTCATCGCCCCCGCGACAACGGTCAGTGAGTGATGGCGAGCTGGTTCGTCGAGCCATGCGCGGGTGTTGTTGATCCAAGTTCCGTGGAGCCCAAGCAGGGTCGCGAGCCTAGCCAAGCTGTCGGTGGGTCGTCCACCCCACCTGTTGATGGCTGAGATCATGCCCGCTTGGGCGAGAATCGGCCCCGACATACGGACGCCCTCGTGCATGTTCTTCCGAATTTCGTCTGCGACGAGGGTCCACGGGTCCATGCGCGACATCTTGATCGCACGAGGCGCCGTGTGAGGTGCGACGCGCCCGTCCCGGTTGATCTGTCGGGCTCTGCCGAATGGCACGACGTCGCAGTCAGGCCACCGGATGCTGCCGGGGTGCCCGACGTTGCCCCCGACAAGGCCGTGGAGGGATTAACGTCGCACGAAGGGAGAATCACCATGACGTCTTCACCGGCCAGCCGGACAGCACGCGATCGACTCAGAGAGGCGCAGCGGGTCGAGGCCCGGGCCTTGAGCGCGGTCGACATGGCAGCCCGCGTCAGAGACCGAGCGCAGGAGAGGCTCGATGCGGCCGACCTCGCGCTCGCCCAGGCCCAAGCGGCGGTGGCCGCGGC
>JBDIAL010000157.1:0-8656 GCA_039812405.1 Nostocoides sp. | reverse complement strand
GGCCCGACCGGTCGGGGTCGACCACGTCCGGGTCGACCCGCCGGCGCAGCACGAGCCGGACGAGCCGCAGCAGCCCGAACCCGTCGCCGGCGCGGCATACCGGCACGGGGACGGGCTCGCGCCGCCGGGGCGCGAGGTCGTCGCTCGCGACCGGGATGACGTGGGTGAGGACCTGCTCGGTGTGGGTCAGCTCGCGGATCGCGATGGCTCGCACGACGTCGGGCCGTTGCTCGGCGAAGTCGGAGTAGATGGAGGGGTCGTGCTGGCCGTCGTCGCCGACGAGGAGCCAGGACACGTGGGGCAGGTCCCGCGCGAGGCGGTGCAGGGTCGCGATCTTGTGCTCCCGGCCGGAGCGGAACCAGCCCTGCTGCGTCGGCCCCCAGTCGGTGAGCAGCAGCGGGCCGGCGGGGAAGCCGTTGCGGCGCAGGAAGCGGGTGAGCAGCGGCGCGGTGTTCCACGCCCCCGTCGACACGTAGACGATCGGCGCGCCGGGGTGGTCGGCGAGCAGCTCGCGGTACATCGTCGCCATGCCGGGCACCGGTCGCCGGGCCCGCTCGGTGCGCACGAAGGTGTTCCACGCGGCGACCATGGGCCGGGGCAGGTAGGTCGCGAGGACCGTGTCGTCGATGTCGCTGATGATCCCGAACGTCTGGCGCGCCCCGACGACGAGGACCGACGACTCGACGTCGCGCGCCTCCGGCGAGGACACCCGGACGGTATGCCAGCCGGGCGCGAGGCCGTGCCCGCGGACGATGACCTCGAACAGGCCCGCCCGATCCGTGCGCCCCGTGACGCGCTGGTCGCCGACGACGACGGTCAGCGGGGCGTCGACGACCGGCGCCGTCATGAAGGCGCGCCACCCGCGCTGCTCGTCCTCGGCGGCGCGCAGCTCGCCCGCGGACGCCCCGGCGTCCGCGGCGGCCGGCCGGAGCGGGTCGCGCGACATGAGGATCCGGCCGAGGACCCGGACGTACCCGACCGTGCCGTAGCCGGTGAAGGGCACGACCTTGGTCTTCCAGCCGCGGTCCTCCAGGAGCCGGGCCAGGCGCCGGTTGAGGGCGTCCTCCACGACCGCCGCGGTGTGCACCCGTGCCATGACCAGAGCCTAGAGGACCGGCCGGGCTCCCCTAGCTCCCAGCCGATCGAGGTATGCGATGAGCACCACACGGACGCCAGATACCTCCACCCGGCCCAGCCCCCAGCCGATCGAGGTATGCGAGGACTGCCGCAGGGACACCGATCACCCCACCCCACCTCACCTCCGGGCCACGGCATACCGCTCAGGCATACCGCCGCGCGGTGGCCAGCGCCTGCGCGACGTAGCCCCCGCCGAAGAGGACGGCGTGGAGCATGAGGGGGTGCAGCTGGTGCAGGCCCACCCGCTCCTGCCATCCCGCGGCGAGCGGGTGGGCCTCGGCGTAGGCGGCGAGGACCCGCTCCAGGTGCGGGGCCCCGAAGAGGGCGAGCATCGCGAGGTCGGTCTCCCGGTGCCCGCCGTGGGCGGCGGGGTCGATGAGCACCGCCCCGCCGGCCGTCCACAGGACGTTGCCCGACCACAGGTCGCCGTGCAGCCGGGCCGGCCGGTCCGCCGGGTCGTCGAGCTCACCGCTCGCGACCCGGTCCGCCACCCGCTCGTACACCGCCGCCTCGCCCGCCGTGAACGTCCCGCGGTCCCGGCCCATCCGGAGCACGGCGAGCAGGCGGGCCCGCGCGTAGAACACGCCCCACGACGCCTCGTCCGTCACCTCGAGCGGCAGCAGCTGGTCGCTCGGGCCGAGCCACCCGTCGCCCTCCCAGCCGGGGGGCCCGCTGCCGTATGCCGGTGCCCCCGCGTCGTGGGTCGCCGCCAGGGCCCGGCCGAAGTCCTCGGCCGCCGCCGTCGTCGCCGGGGCGGACACGAGCGGCTCGAGGTCGATCCGGTCGGACGTCACCGTGCGGATCTCGACGACCCGGGCCCCGCCGGCAGGCGTCGCGGCGGCGAGCCAGCGCAGACCGGAGGACTCCCACGCGGCATACGACGGGTTGCCGGGGAGGTGCTTGCGGTGGACCGGGGGCCCCATCAGGTCAGCCTCCCAGACGGCGGGCGTCGCCCGTCGGCATACTGACCCCATGACCGAGACCCTCACCGTGGAGACCGACGCGGGACAGATGCCCGCCCACCTCGTCCTCCCCGAGGCGGGCAGCGGCCCCGGCGTCCTGCTCGTCCAGGAGATCTTCGGCTACAGCCGCTACGTGCAGGCGCGGGCCGCCGACCTCGCGGCGCTCGGCTACGTCGTCCTCGTGCCGGAGCTGTTCTGGCGGGTTGGCGTCTCGGCGGTGCCCGAGGGGCCGGACGTCCTCCAGGAGGCGATGGGCGTCATGGCCAGGGTCCCCTTCGAGGGGGCCATCGCCGACAGCGTCGCCGCCTTCGGTGCCCTCCGCGCGCGACCGGAGGTGCGTGGAGGAGCCGGGATCGTCGGGTTCTGCTACGGCGGCGGGATCGGGTTCGCCGTCGCGGCCCAGGTCGCGCCGACCTGCCTCGTCTCGTACTACGGCTCGGCGCTGCCCGGGCTGCTCGACCTCGCGCCCGCCGTGACGGCGCCGAGCCTGCACCACTTCGGGCTCGCCGACTCCTTCATCGACGAGCCGACGGTGCGCCGGATCGAGAGCGCCGTCACCGGGGCAGGGACGCGCTTCGAGACGTATGCCGGCGCCGACCACGCCTTCGACAACCCCGACTACGTCGGCTACGACGCGGAGGCCTCGGCGCTCGCCTGGTCGCGGACCGTCGACTTCCTCGCCGCGGCACTGCCGGTGTCGTAGCTGCTGCCGGCGGGGTGGCCGGCGGCGTCGGGAGTCGCGTGCCCGGTCAGCATGCGGGTGTCGGCGATGCACTGCCGCAGGAGGGCGACGAGCCGGTCGTCGGGATCCATGATGACGGCGAGGGCGATCCCGCGGCCCGCGTAGGCGACGATGCGCGGCGCCGACAGCTTGCGGAAGATGCGGGCCTCGACGACGGAGGTGCCCTCGGTGAAGTGACCGGCCCACGACGCGGCTTCGGGGACCCGGACGAGGACGCGCGCGATGTCCGCGCGCAGGGCGGGGATCGAGGGGTGGTCCAGCGTCGTGGCGATGCGGTCGGTCGTCACGAGGCCGACGGCGAGGGCCCGTTGGTACTCCATCGACACGACGGGCAGCGCCGCGACGGCGGCCCGGGCCGCGATCGTCACGTCGATGGCGAGGTCGTCGCCGGTCACCCCGACGACGTCGGGGATCAACGGGACGAGCTCGGACCGGTGGGCGTCGTCGATGAGGTCGTTGACGGTGCGGGCCAGCCCGGCGAGCAGGGGATGGGTGCAGGACGGGTGGTCGCTCCACCGCTCGCCGGCGAGGTACGAGGCGAACTCCATGAAGCACGCGCCCTTGCGCGGACGGCGGTGGCGGCCCGCCGACAGCACCGGGATGCCGTCGGGAACGGTGTAGCGCATGAGGACCCCTTCCTCGCGGTGGCTGCACATGTCGCTGATGTGCCCTCTTCCAGTGTGACCCCGGATCGCCGCCAAGGCCACTGCTGAGGCTCCGCGTCTCGGACAAAAGACGGCTGGTCAGTCCATTTTGCCGTGATTATGGGGAAGTCGTCACCTTCTCTCCTTCTCGTCGCGTCACCCCGTCCCCTCCGCGAGGCAGGAGGTCCCAGGGGATCCCCAGGGAACTCGCAGGCCCCACCCATGGGCCGAGAGGATAGGTTCGCCTTACCTTATCCAGGTGAGCTGGGCTGACGCGGTTCCCAACCTGCTGATCGGGCTTCGGGAGGGTCTCGAGGCAGGGCTCGTCGTCAGCATCCTGCTCGCCGCGCTGCACCGGACCAACGCGGCCCTCGCGGCCGAGGACGGCCCGGAGGGCGGCCGGCGGATCTCCCCCGTCGCGATCTGGCTCGGTGTGCTCGGGGCGGTCATGGTCGCCGGCAGCTTCGCCGCGGTCCTCACGTATTCGACCGACGCCCTGTCGTCGTCCGCGCAGGAGGCGGTCGGCGGGCTGCTCAGCGTGCTCGCGGTGGCCCTCGTGACCGGCATGGTGTTCTGGATGCGGCGCACGGCGCGGACCCTCTCGGCCCAGCTGCGCGGCGAGGTCGCCCGCGCCGTGGCGATCGGGGCCGGGGCCCTCACCCTCACCGCGTTCCTCGCGGTGGGCCGCGAGGGCCTGGAGACGACCCTGTTCATCTGGACCGCGGTCAAGGCGTCGGGATCGACGGTGGCCCCGCTCGTCGGCGCGGCACTGGGCCTGGCGACCGCGGTCGTCCTGTGCTGGCTGCTCTACCGGCAGGCGGTCCGGATCAACCTCGGCACGTTCTTCAACCGCACCGCCATCGCCCTCGTCGTCA
Organism: Nostocoides sp.; assembly: GCA_039812405.1. GTDB lineage: Bacteria > Actinomycetota > Actinomycetes > Actinomycetales > Dermatophilaceae > Nostocoides. The sequence goes on along the minus strand of JBDIAL010000157.1, from coordinate 4,296 downwards.
TCGCGGCGGGCGTGCTCGCCTACGGCCTCGGCGACCTCCAGGACGCCGGGTGGCTGCCCGGGCAGCGGTGGGTCGCCGTCGACCTGACCGGTCACCTCGACCCGAACTCCTGGTGGGTCTCGATCGTCACCGGCGTCACCGACCTCGCGCCGCGGATGACGGTGCTCCAGGTCGTCGCCTGGCTCGCCTACCTCCTCGTCGTGATCCCGACGTTCGTCATGGCGGGCCGGCAGCCGGCGCCGGCACCCTCACCACAGCCCGCACCCGCACCGACAGCCACAGCCACAGCCACGCCTACCGCCCCCTCCGCACCGACCGCACCCACCGCCCCCTCCGCACCGACCGCCTCCTCCGCACCCACCGCACCCGCTGCGGAGCCCGGCGTGGGGCGCTGGGAGCGCGCGGTCGCCCGGCACGCCTGGCCCGTCGCCGGCGTCCTCGTCGTCGTGCCCGTCCTCGTGGCGGGGACCGTCATCGCCGTGCTGCCGGTGCACACCTCGACGACGACGGCGGTGACCGTGACCTCCCACGCGTGCGCCGACGAGTGGTCGTCGGGGCGCACCGGGACCCAGACCTTCGCCGTGGACAACACCTCCCGCAGCGCCGGCGAGATCAACCTGGACGACTCCTCCGGGGGCGTCGTCGGCGAGATCGAGACGATCGGCCCGGCCACGACCGCCGACCTCACCGCGACCCTGGGGCAGGGCACCTACAGCTTCGTCTGCCTCATGTCGGGCGGGACGACCCGCGGCCAGCCGGTCCGGGTCACCGGCACCCCGCAGACCACGACGACGCCGGTCACCCCCGTCACCCTCCACGACCTCGTCGGTCCCAACACGGCATACCGGGCCTACGCCGCCGGGGAGCTCGACGTCCTCGCCCGCGACGTGCGGGTCCTGCGCACCGCGGTCGCGGCCGACCACCTCACCGCGGCGCGGGCCGACTGGCTGCGCGCCCAGCTGGACTGGGAGCGCGTCGCGGCCTCCTACGACAGCTTCGGCGACGCGGGCCTGGCCGTCGACGGGCTGCCCGACGGCGTCCCCGGCGGCACGTCGTCACCGGACTTCACGGGCCTGCACCGGGTCGAGCTCGGCCTCTACCACCACCAGAGCGCCGCCGAGCTGCTGCCGGTCGTCGACCGGCTGAGCCGGGATGTCCGCACCGTCCGGACGAAGCTGGGGACCGACGACGAGGCCGGCGACCCGACGAACCTGCCGCTGCGGGTCCACGAGGTCCTCGAGGACGCCCTGCGCGACCACCTCTCCGGCATCGACGACGAGGGCTCGGGCATGGCATACCCCCTGACGTATGCCGACTCCCAGGTCACCCGGACCCTGCTCGGCTTCGTCGCGCCACTGGTCCGCGAGCGCATCCCCAGCCTCGTGCCGACGATCACCGGTCAGCTCGACACCTTGCAGACCGCGCTGCTGGCCACCCGCCACGACGGGCGGTGGCAGCCGGTGGACGCCGTGCCGCTCGCCGCACGCCAGCGGGTCGACGCGGCCATCGGCGCGGTGCTCGAGTCGCTGTCCATCGAGCCCGACCTCCTCGAAGTGCCCCCCACCCACTGAGCCGCCCGGACCAGCCATGACCAGCCATCGCACGGCGCGTCCCGACAGCGAGACCGAGAGGCAAGACCTCCGATGACCATCGACCGTCGCCACTTCCTCCAGGGCGCCGCCGCCGGCGCCGCGGGCACCGCCCTGGCGGGCGGGGTCCTCATCGGCGGTGCCCGGGCCGACGCCCGGCCGGCCGCGGGCACGCCGGAGACCGAGGCCTCCTACCCCTTCCACGGTGCCCACCAGGCCGGCATCCTCACACCCGGCCCGGCGGACAAGCAGGCCTTCTCGTGCTTCGCCGCCTACGACGTCGTCGAGGGGGTCTCGCGGGCCGACCTCGTCGACCTCCTGCGGACCCTGACCGGACGGGCGCGGTTCCTCACCGCCGGCGGCACGCCTCCCGACCTCGGGGTCTCCGCCCCGCCCTCGGACAGCGACGTCCTCGGCCCCCAGGTCCCGGCCGACGGGCTGACCGTCACCCTCGGGCTCGGGTCGAGCCTCTTCGACGACCGCTTCGGCCTGGGCGCGCGGAAGCCGAGGCGGCTCACCCCGATGCGGGTCTTCCCCAACGACTCGCCCGACCCCGCGTGGATGCACGGCGACCTGTCGCTCCAGCTGTGCGCGAACCATCCCGACGTCATCCACCACACCGTCCGCGACATCGCCAAGCACACCCGCGGGGCGATGCAGCTGCGCTGGAAGATCGAGGGCTACGCCTCCCCGCCCCGCCCCTCGGGCACGAGCCGGAACCTGCTCGGCTTCAAGGACGGGACCGCCAACCCCACCGGCTCCACCGCCGCCTCCCTCGTCTGGGTGGACGACCCGAGCGAGCCCGCGTGGGCCCGGGGCGGCGCATACCAGGTCATCCGGCTCATCCGGATGCTCGTCGAGTTCTGGGACCGGGTGTCCATCAACGAGCAGGAGACGATGTTCGGCCGGCGCCGCGACTCGGGCGCCCCGCTCGACGGGAACGCCGAGTCCGACACCCCCGACTACGCGGCCGACCCGCACGGCAACGTCATCCCGCTCGACGCGCACATCCGGCTCGCCAACCCCCGCACCGCCCGGACCGCCGACCAGCGGATCATCCGGCGCTCCTACAACTACGACCTCGGCCTCGACGCGAACGGCAACCTCTCTGCCGGTCACGTCTTCGTGGCATACCAGCAGGACGTCCATCGCCAGTTCGAGACGATCCAGACCCGCCTCATCGACGAGCCCCTCATCGACTACGTCCAGCCCTTCGGGGGCGGCTACTTCTACGCCGTGCCGGGACTCGCCGGCCCGAGCGACTGGTACGGGCGCACGCTGCTCGGCTAGCCGCGGACGGCCGACTCCCGGCGAGGCGACCGGTGGCCCTGGCCTACCTCGACCGGCGAGGGCCTGAGCTGGGTCGAGGTATCCGGTGCCCCTGCGGTGGTCCTGGCATACCTCGACCGGCGGGAACTTGGCCCCGGTGGAGGTATTCGGTGTCCCTGTGGTGGTCCTGGCATACCTCGACCGGTTCCGGCGAGACGGGCTCGGGTTGTGACAGCCGGACCGGCAATGGGCGGACTGCCGCGGGTTCCGGGTATGCCGTCGAGCACGGATCGTGGTCCGCCGCCCCGACGTGGGCGCCCATTGCCGGTCCGGCTGCAGGAGGCTCTGACCACCGAGCCAGAGCTCGGCCTTCGGGCGGCGGGACTGGGGCCGCCCCGCCGGAGCGCACGACCAAAGCGCCGCAGCACACGACCAGGGCCCCGAGTCGGTCGACCCGGGGCCCTCGTCGTGCGTGTGGTGCGAGAGGGGGGATTTGAACCCCCACGCCCATAAGGACACTGCCACCTGAAGACAGCGCGTCTGCCGTTCCGCCACTCTCGCGTGAGGCCCCCATAGTCTGCGGCATCGCGGTCGCCCATCGCAAACCCGACCGAGCCGATCCCTGCTCCACCGCGCGCCCGACCGGGCATGTCCCGGTCGGGCGCATCTCGACCGGGCATGTCCCGGTCAGGGGTGGTCTCGACGGGGTGTGTCCCGGCCGGGGGTGATCTCGACCGGGCGTGTCCCCATCGGGACTCGGGGATCCGGATGTGGACACACCCATCCCCGTCGGCGACCCGGGCGAACCCGCTCGCTCCGGGCGGCATCGTCCGGCCCCCCGCCTCCGGACTGACCGGCCCCCGGGGGGCACGTCCAGCGACGGGGTATGCGGGGCGGTTACGATCGTCGCACGCATCACGCGCCACACCGGCCTGTCACCGGGGCCATCCAGCCGAGTCTTAGCGAGGAGGTGCAGCGGTGGGGATCTTCGACCGGGTCGAGGCCAAGCTCGAGAAGGCCGTCAACGGCGTCTTCGCGCGGGCCTTCCGGGCCGAGGTGCAGCCCGTGGAGATCGCCAGCGCCATCCGCCGCGCCATGGACGACCGGGTCGCCGTCGTCGGCAAGGGCCGGTCGTTCGTGCCGAACCTGTTCACCATCGAGCTGTCCCCGACCGACTTCGACCGCCTCGGCGGCTACGGCGACGACCTCGAGGAGGAGCTCATCGCCTCCGCCCAGGAGCACGTCGAGTCCCAGCGCTACCACCCGGCCGGCACGATCCGGGTCAACCTCACCGAGGCCGACGACCTCGAGACGGGCGTCTTCCGGGTCCGTCCGCAGAGCGCCAAGCACACCGGCCTCACCGGCTCCCAGCCCCGGGTCGCCGACCCGGCCCGGGCGGCCGACGAGGCGCCCGCCCGCCGGCCGGCGGACCGCGGAG
>JBDIAL010000156.1:0-8741 GCA_039812405.1 Nostocoides sp. | reverse complement strand
CGGGCGCGGCCGCCGAGGGCCAGCGGGGCCGCGCCGGGTCGCCGCGGGTCGTCGCCCTGCCGGAGCGGTGGCTGGAGTCCCGCGAGCTCGACGAGGCCCAGCGCGCCGCCGTCGCGCAGGCCGAGCTGTCGGTGTCCGGCGGCTGACCCGCGGCCGGCTCTGGGATGCTCGGGACATGGCGACGCGACGGACCGGGAGCCCCGGCGGGACTGATGGCGCGACTCCGGGAGGCACACCGGAGCGGCCGGCCGTCTTCTTCGCCGACGCGGCGGCGCTGCGCGCGTGGTTCGAGGCGAACCACGCGACGGAGAGCGAGCTGTGGGCCGGGTTCTGGAAGAAGGGGGCCGGGCGGTCCGGGCTCACCTACGAGGAGGCCGTCGTCGAGGCGCTCTGCTTCGGCTGGATCGACAGCGTCGTGCAGCGGGTCGACGACGACGCCGTCCGGCAGCGGTGGACGCCGCGCAAGCCGACGAGCACCTGGAGCCTGGTCAACGTGGCGACGGTGGAGCGCCTGATCTCGGAAGGACGGATGCGCCCGGCAGGGATCGCGGCCTTCGAGCGGCGCCGGCCGGACCTGACCGGCGTCTACTCCTTCGAGCAGGACGGTCCCGCCGAGCTGCCCGAGCGGTATGCCATGCAGCTGGCGGAATCGCCTGTGGGGCAGGCGTTCTGGGATCTCGCCACGCCTGGGTACCGCCGCGTGGTGACGCACTGGGTGCTGTCGGCGAAGCAGGAGACGACGCGGGACCGGCGGATGGCTCAGCTCGTCGAGGACTGCGCGGCCGGGCGGCTCGTCTCGATGCAGCGCTACGGCGTCGAGCCGGGGTGGGTCCGCAGGGCCCGGGAGACGCTCGACCTGGCCTGATCCCGCATCGGCGGGGCCGGCCGCCGGCCGAGCGGTCAGGCGGGACCGGACAGGCGGCGCGCCGCCGCGGCGACGAGCGGTCCGAGCTCGGGGAAGCGCGACTCGGGGACGCGCCCGGCGGGTCCCCACACGCTGACGACGGCGACGACGTGGCCTGCCCGGACGACCGGGCTGGACACCCCCCAGGCGGCGTGCTCGAACTCGCCCCGGCACTCGGCATACCCGGTCCGGCGCGCCGTCTCCAGCTCCTCGAGGAGGACGGCCGGGTCGGTGATCGTCGTCTCGGTGAACCGCTGGAGGGGCAGGGCGAGGTCGGACACCCGCGGCCGGCCGGGGCCGGCGAGCGCCGCCTTGCCGGTCGAGGTCGCGTGGAGGGGCACCGTCCGGCCGCGCCACGCCGCGGCCACGATCGCGTTCGGCGCCACCTCGTCGACATAGGTGAGCGCGGTCTGGGTGAGGACGGCGAAGGCCGCGGTCTCGCCGACGGCGGCGCACAGGCGGACGAGCTCCTCGTGGGCGGACCGGCGCAGGGCCTCCGCGGAGGTGCCGCCGGCCAGCTCGGCGACGGCGGGGCCGACCGACCACTGCCCGGTCCGGTCCCGGGCGACGAGCCCGTTGGCCTCGAGCGTGGTGAGCAGGCGCCAGGCGGTGGCCCGGTTGAGGGCGCACGCGTCGGCGAGGGCGGTCGTGCTCGTCTCGCCCCGGGGAGGCCGGGCCACCGCGCGCAGCAGCCGGGCGGCGCGGTCGACGGACTGGACGCGCGCCGGCACCGTCACCGGGTCCGTCACCGGTCCGATGTCCCGTCGATCCCGTCGGTCCGGTTGGTCCCCCACGCCTGGTGTCCTGTCCATGGCTTCATGTCTCTGTTCCGTGACGTTTTTCGCTCATTCTGCCGTGAGTCCTTGACCTGTGGTGGACCTCACTCTAAGTTCACATCACGCAAAAGCGTGCTCGCATTGTGGAACGACAGGAGTCCCCCCGTGCCAGACTCGACGACCGACGGCCGCAACCTCTCCCGCCGGCAGCTGTTCAAGTACTCCGGAGGGGCCCTCGCCGCGGTCGCCGCCGCGGACGCCCTTGCCGCCTGCGGAGGCGGCGGGTCCAGCAGCGGAGGAGGAGGCGGCGGGAGCCAGGCCTCGGGCGGCGTCCTCATCCACGGCGCGACGGGCGGCAGCAGCAAGGACACGATCGACCCGCACCGCCCCGTCACCGCCCCCGACATCGCCCGCGTCAACAACCTCTACGAGCCCCTGCTGTTCTGGGACAACAACTACCAGATCGCGCCCGCCCTCGCGGAGTCCGTGGAGCCCTCCAAGGACGCCAAGACGTGGACGGTCAAGCTCCGCCAGGGCGTCACCTTCCACAACGGCAAGTCGGTCACCCCCGAGGACGTCCTGTTCACCCTCAACCGGGTGGCCAACCCCAAGTCGCCGACGTCCGCCGGCGGGGCGCTGTCGGAGATCATCGACTTCGGCTCGACGAAGAAGGTCGACGACAGCACGGTCAAGATCGCGCTCCACACCCCGTATGCCGTGCTGCAGTACCTCCTCGCCGAGTACACCTTCGGCATCATCCCGGCCGACTTCGACATCAACAACCCGGTCGGCACCGGCGCGTTCAAGTACAAGTCCTTCGCGCCCGGGCAGAGCAGCGTCTTCACCAAGTTCGACAACTACTGGGGTCAGAAGGCGTACGTCGACGAGCTGCACATCCAGGACTTCTCCGACCCCAACGCGTGCGTCAACGCCCTCCTGGCCGGACAGATCCAGACGATGGACAACCTGCCGTACAACCTCATGGACTCGGTGACCAAGCAGGGCGGCAAGCTCCTCCAGGCCGAGACCGGCGCCTGGATCCCCTTCACCATGCGCGTCGACCAGGCCCCGTTCTCCGACGTCCGGGTCCGGCAGGCGCTGCGCCTCATCTGCGACCGCAAGCAGATGATCTCCCAGGCCCTGGCCGGCCACGGCACCCTCGCCAACGACCTGTACGCCCCGTTCGACCCGGCCTTCGCCAAGGACCTGCCGCAGCGCGAGCAGGACATCGACCAGGCCAAGTCGCTCCTGGCGTCCGCCGGCCACTCCGACCTGTCGGTCCAGCTCTTCACCGGCGACGACATCGGCTCCGTCGCGCCCGCCTCGGCGGCGCTGTTCGTCCAGCAGGCCAAGAAGGCCGGCGTCACGGTGAGCGTCGTGAAGAAGACGCCGTTCTACGGGGACGACTACCTGTCCTACCCGTTCGCCCAGGACTTCTGGAACACCCGCAACTACCTGCCCCAGGCGGCGGTGTCGGAGCTCAAGCGCGGCACCTACAACGAGACGCACTTCAACAACCCGAAGTTCGCGGCGCTCATCCAGACCGCGCAGGCCACGACGGACGAGGCCAAGCGCAACACCCTCCTCCAGGACGCCCAGAAGATCGAGTACGACGAGGGCGGCTACATCATCTGGGGCTTCCGCCAGCAGGTCGACGCCTACGGTGCCAAGGTGCAGGGCATCAAGCCGAGCAAGTACCTCCCGCTCGGGTCCTACAAGTTCCAGTACGCGTCGGTCTGACCGATGGCTGACGTCGCCGTACTGCCGGAGCCTCTGGAGGAGGTCGCCCCTCCGAAGGGACGGCACGGCTCCGTCGCCTGGATCCTCTGGATCGCACGACGGCTCGGTCTCGCCGTCCTCACCCTGTGGCTCGTCTCGGTCCTCGTGTTCATCGCGACGACCGCGCTCGGGGACCCGATCCGGGCGATCCTCGGGAAGGACTACAACGCCGACAAGGCCCGCGTCGCGCAGCTCACGGAGCAGCTCAACCTCAACGAGTCGGCCGTCAAGCGGTACCTGGACTGGCTCGGCGGCCTGCTGCACGGCGACCTCGGCACCTCGATCGCCAACCAGCGACCGGTGGGCCAGCTCATCAGCAGCAACGTCCTCAACTCCTTCGTCCTCGTCCTCATCTCGGCCGTCGTCCTCATCCCCGTGGCCTTCGGCATCGCGATGATCTCGGCGAACTACCGCAGGCGGCGGCCGGACACGATCATCCAGACCGTGCTCCTCGCCCTCGCCGGACTGCCCGAGTTCGTCACCGGCATCCTGCTCGTCGCCCTCTTCTCCACGACGGTCATGCACGTGCTCCCCGCCGTGACGATCGCCGGGGCGGGTCACCCGTGGGACCAGCCGAGCGTCATGGTCCTCCCGGTCGCCACGCTCGTCCTCGCCGTCGCGCCGTACGTCTCGCGCATCGTCCGCTCGACGCTGCTCGAGGTGCTCGACAGCGACTACGTCGAGCTGGCCCGCCTCAAGGGGATCCCCGAGCGCGTCGTGCTGCGCAAGCACGCCCTGCTCAACGCCATCGTCCCCGGCATCCAGGTCGTCTCGCTCCAGCTCGCCTGGCTCGCCGGTGGCGTCGTGTTCGTCGAGACCGTCTTCAACTACCCCGGGATCGGCGCGCTGCTGGTCGACTCGGTCCGCAACCACGACATCCCCGTCGTCCAGGCGCTGAGCATGATCATCGCCGGGGTCTACGTCGTCGTGAACCTCATCGCGGACCTGCTGTCCATCCTGCTCACTCCCCGCTCGAGAACGGCGATCAGCTCATGACGGCGACAGTCTCCCCACCCGTGGCTCCGGTCGTGTCGACCCCCTCGACGTTCCGTCGCGCACTCCAGCAGAAGCGGCTCGTCTCGGGTGCCGTCATCACCCTCGTCATCGTCCTCATCGCGGTCTTCGGCCCGCTCTTCGCGCCGCACGGCCAGAACGAGGTCGTCGGCCCGCCGTTCTCCTCCGTCGGGGCGCTCGGCACGGACTACCTCGGCCAGGACGTCCTGTCCCGGCTCCTCTACGGCGGCCTCGCGGTGCTCGTCATCGCGCTGCTCGCCACGCTCCTCGGCATGGTCGCCGGCATCATCATCGGGGTCGTCGCCGCCTACACCGGAGGGTGGTGGGACGAGGTGATCATGCGGCTCAACGACGTCGTCCTCGCCTTCCCGCAGATCCTCCTCGCGCTCGTCGTCCTCACCGCCGTCAACCAGCCACGAGCCTGGATGATCGTCGTCCTCGTCGGGGTCTCGCACGCGCCCCGCGTCGCGCGGGTCGCCCGTGGGGTCGCCCTCGGGATCGTGTCGCGTGACTTCGTGTATGCGGCGGAGGCCCTGGGGGAGAAGCGGTCCCGGGTCATCCTCGCCGAGGTCCTGCCCAACATGAACGCCCCGCTGCTCGCGGAGGCCGGGCTGCGGCTCACCTACTCCATCGGGCTCGTCGCCGGCCTCGGCTTCCTCGGCTTCTCCACGAACCCGGAGGCGGCCAACTGGGGCCAGATGATCAACGAGAACCGGCTCGCCCTGTCCACCCAGCCCTGGGCCGTCCTCGCGCCGGTGTTCATCATCGGCGTGTTCACCATCGGCACCAACCTGATGGCCGACGGCATCGCCCAGCTCTCCCAGCGAGGTGACTGATGACGAACACCCTGGACACGGCAGTCCGTGACAGCCAAGGGATCACGATCGCGGGCCTGCGGATCGGCCTGAGCAGCCGGCCCGGCGTCGACGTCGTCGACGACATCAGCCTCGTCATGCAGCCCGGCGAGGTCGTCGGGCTCGTCGGCGAGTCGGGCTCGGGCAAGACGACCGTCGGCACGGCTCTGCTCGGGTACACCCGGGCTGGCGCCGTGTTCGACGGCGGCGAGGTGCTCTTCGAGGACCACGACGTCCTCACCCTGCCGTGGCAGGCGGTGCGCCAGCTGCGCGGCGAGGAGATCGCCTACGTCCCCCAGGACCCCGCCGCGGCACTCAACCCGAGCATCCGGATCGGCAAGCAGATCGTCGAGCTCCTCGAGCTGCGCGGCATCGGCACGAAGGAGTCCCGCCTCGAGGGCGCGCGCGCCGGGCTCGCCGAGGTCGGCCTGCCCAACGACGACGAGTTCCTCGGCCGCTACGCCCACCAGCTCTCCGGTGGCCAGGTGCAGCGGGTCGCCCTCGCCATGGCGTTCCTGCCCCGCCCCAAGGTCCTCGTCCTCGACGAGCCGACGACCGGGCTCGACGTCACGACGCAGGGCATGGTGCTGCGCACGATGGGCGAGCTGTGTCGCAGCCACGGGGTCGCGGCGCTCTACGTGACGCATGACCTCGCCGTCGTCGCCAACATCGCCGACCGGGTCGCCGTCATGTATGCCGGCCAGATCGTCGAGCTCGGCCCGAAGGAGCAGCTCTTCGCCAACCCCCGCCACCCCTACACCCGAGCGCTGCTCGACTCGATCCCGCACCTCTCCCAGGCGCGGGCCCTGTCCGGCATCCCCGGGCGGACGCCGGCCCCCGGCGCGCGCCCGACCGGGTGCCGCTTCAACACCCGGTGCTCGTATGCGATCGAGGACTGCCGGACGGACACGCCGGTGCTGCGCGAGCTGGCGCCCGCCCACGAGGTCCGCTGCATCCGGGCCGAGGAGATCGGGGCGTGGGACATCTCGCTCGGGACGGTGCCCGACGCCCCGCCGGACCGGCCCCGTGACGTCATCCTCGACATCGACCAGCTCGGCGTCTTCTACGGCCACAAGCAGGTCGTCTTCGACGTGAGCTTCGACGTGGCCAAGGCCGAGGTCGTCGCGCTCGTCGGCGAGTCCGGGTCGGGCAAGACGACGATCTCGCGGTGCGTCGGCGGCCTGCACAAGGAGTGGACGGGGCGCATCGGCTTCGAGGGCCGCGACCTCGGCCACGGCTCCCGTGCGCGAAGTGCCGCCGACCGCAAGCGGATCCAGTACATCTTCCAGAACCCCTACCTCTCCCTCAACCCGCGCCTGACCATCGAGCAGATCGTCAAGCGGCCGATGGAGCTGTTCGGGATCGCGAGCGGCAAGGAGGCGACCGAGCGCGTCGTGGACCTCCTCGACCAGGTCGCCCTCGGCCCGGCCGTCCTGAAGTACCAGTCGAGCCGGCTGTCCGGCGGCGAGCGCCAGCGCGTCGCCATCGCCCGGGCCCTCGCGGCCGAGCCCGACGTCCTCGTCTGCGACGAGATCACCTCGGCGCTCGACGTGTCCGTGCAGGGGTCGATCGTCTCGCTCCTGGAGTCGCTGCGGGTCGAGCGGGGCATCTCGATGCTCTTCGTCACGCACAACCTGGCGCTCGTCCGGTCGATCGCCGCTCGCGTGCAGATCCTCAACGGCGGACGGCTCGTCGAGTCGGGTATGGTCGCGGACGTCATGGACAACCCCCAGGAGGAGTACACCAAGCGGCTCCTCGCCAACAGTCCGAGGATCGACTGACGTCTCGATGGCCGACGGCTCCCGGTCCCGGCTCTCGGGACTCCAGATGGTCAACCCGCACCTCCCCGCGGGCCCGGACTCCCTCGGGAGGTCCTTCCGTGGCATACCGGCCGGCGGCTCGTCCGCGCTGGCCGGCATGCCCGGACCGCTCGAGGTGAGCATCGCCGGCGCGGGACGGATGTGGGACCTTCCGTCGTGGAACGCCGGGACCTACGGCACCTCGCTCCTCGCCCTCGTCGGGGGCCGGGTCGTGCACGAGTGGTATGCCGACGGGTTGGGCCCCGACGACCTGTTCCTCGGGGCGTCGATGACCAAGTCGGCCCTCGCCCACCTCGTCGGGATCGCCGTCGGCTCGGGCGTCCTCGGGGTCGACGACGCGGTCCTCGACCACGTGCCCGAGCTCGCCGGGACCGGCTATGCGGGCTGCGCGGTCCGGCACCTGCTGACCATGACGACGGGCGTCGACTGGGTCGAGGACTACCGCGACCCCTCGAGCCGCGCGACGCGGCTCACCGGCTGCTTCTCCGGCTCCGGGGGGAGCTCGCGCGAGGTGCTCACCGGGATCGGGCCGGCGGACCCGCCCGGGACGCGCTACCAGTACTGCACCGCCGACTCGCAGGTCCTCGACTGGGTCCGGGAGCGAGCGACCGGGCTCGCCTACCCGGACGCCGTCGCCGCGCTCTGGCGCACTCTCGGGGCGACCTCGGACGCCATCGTCGGCCTCGACGGCGACGGGGTGGCCATGGCGGGCGGCGCCCTCGCGGCCACGTCGCGGGACTGGGCGCGGATCGGGCTGCTCCAGCTCGACGGCACCGTGGGGGGACGAGGTGTCGAGCAGGTCCTCGATCCCGCGTGGGTCGAGCTCACCTGCCTGCCGTCGCTGCCCTTCCTCCGCCCGGGACGGCTGCCGAGCAGCATCACGACCCACGCCGGGTTCGGCGGCCACTGGTGGCCCACCGACGACGCGGGGAGACGCGTCACCGCGGACGGCAGCAGGGGCCAGTTCGCCTTCGTCGACAGGGATCTGGACGTCGTCGTCGTCAAGACGTCGCAGTGGCCCTACGAGGACTTCCTGGTCGACCGACAGCTCAGGGACCTGAGCTACCTCGGCCTCCCGGAGATCGCCCGGGCAGCCGCCCTGGCGCACACGTCATGAGCTGGACGAGAAGGAGACATCGGTGAGAAGGGCGATGAACCGCACAGTGATGCTCACCTGCGCGCTGACGGGCGCGGGTGACACGGTGGGGAAGTCGGAGCATGTTCCCGTCACGCCTGAGCAGATCGCGGAGGCGGGCATCGCCGCGGCCCGGGCGGGGGCGACGATCGTCCACGTCCACGTCCGAGATCCCAAGACGGGCAAGGGGTCCCGCGAGGTGGAGTTCTACCGCGAGGCGGTGGAGCGGATCCGGGCCAGTGACGTCGACGTCATCGTCAACACGACGGCGGGCATGGGGGGCGACCTCTACCTCGACCCGAAGGAGCCGACGACCTTCCTCGACGGCACCGACCTCGTGGGCGGCGTCGAGCGGCTCAAGCACGTCGGCGAGGTGATGCCGGAGATCTGCACCCTCGACTGCGGCAGCCTCAACTTCGGCGAGGGCAGCCTCGTCTACGTCAGCACGCCCGACATCCT
>JBDIAL010000155.1:0-8754 GCA_039812405.1 Nostocoides sp. | reverse complement strand
ATTCGAACCCACGATGACGTTGCCGCCATAGCGGTTTTCAAGACCGCCGCACTAGGCCACTATGCGAGCCCTCCTGAAGCGCCCATTGTGCCGCATCGAACGTGACAGGTCCGGCCGTCGGCCACCTCCCCGACCGGTGGCCGACGGCACCCGACCCCACCTCCGACCGGGCTCACGCCAGGGTGAGGAACAGCTTCTCCATCGTGGCCTTGTCGGCCTCGGAGATCCCGTCCGGTGAGGCGAGGCAGTCGCGCAGTCCCGAGGCGATGATCGCGAAGCCGGCCCGGTCGACCGCCTTGGCCACCGCCGCGAGCTGGGTGACGACGTCCTTGCAGTCCCGCCCCTCCTCGATGAGCCGGATGACGCCGCCCAGCTGGCCCTGGGCCCGCCGCAGCCGGTTGACGACCGCCGTCATGTCGTCGTCGTTCAGGGTGACCATGACCACAGCATACCCCATGGGGTATCCGTGCTATCGTCATCGGCAACCCTGAAAATACCCCTGGGGGTATATCACCGAGAGGCCGAGATCCCATGTCCCCGTATGCCGGAGAGCTCACCATCGTCGCCATCGACACCCCGACGCTGGGCAACCGCTCCTACCTGGCCCACGACGGCTCCGTCGCGCTCGTCGTCGACCCGCAGCGCGACCTCGACCGCGTCCTGGGCGTCGCGGAGCAGCACGGCGTGCGGATCACCCACGTCGCCGAGACGCACATCCACAACGACTACGTGACCGGCGGGCTCGCCCTCGCGGAGGCGACGGGCGCGGCATACCTCGTCAACGGCGACGACCCGGTGACCTTCGCGCGCACGCCCGTCCACGACGGGGAGACGGTCGCGATCGGCGCCACGCTGCGTGTCCGGGCCATCGCGACACCGGGGCACACCTACTCCCATCTCTCGTATGCCCTCGAGCGGCGTCGCGCGGACGGCACCCACGAGGCGGTCGCCGTCTTCACCGGCGGGTCCCTCCTGCCGGGCACGACGGGGCGGCCCGACCTGCTCGGCCCCGACCACCGCGACGCCCTCGTCCACCACCAGTTCGCCTCGGCCCACCGGCTCGCCCGCGAGCTGCCCGACACGGCGCTCGTCCTGCCGACCCACGGCTTCGGGAGCTTCTGCTCGCCCGGCGCGCCGGCGACAGGGGCGAGCGTTATAGGGGCCACGGGCGCCTCGGGTGCCTCAGCCGTAGCCGTGGGCCCGACGATCGGCACCGAACGCCGCGGCAACCCCGTGCTCACCCAGCGCGAGGACCGCTGGATCGCCGCGACGCTCACCGCGCTCGACGCCTTCCCCGCCTACTACGCCCACATGGCCCCCGCGAACCTCGCCGGCCCTGCCGCGCCGGACCTGTCCACCCCCGAGCCCGCCGACCGCGACACCCTCGCCCGCCGGATCCGCGCCGGCGAGTGGGTCGTCGACCTGCGCCACCGGAGCGCCTTCGCCGCGGGACACGTGCCGGGCAGCCTGAGCTTCGGGATCGACGGATCGTTCGCGACCTACCTCGGCTGGCTCATCCCGTGGGGGACGCCGCTGACCCTGCTCGGCGAGTCCCCCGAGCAGGTTGCCGAGGCGCAGCGCGAGCTGGTCCGGATCGGGATCGACCGGCTCGCCGGCGCGGCGACGGGCAGCCCGCGGGAGTGGACGAGCGAACCGCTCGCGTCGTATGCCACGGCCACCTTCGCCGATCTCGCCGAGGTGCGCCACCACCGGCCGGTCGTCGTCCTCGACGTCCGGCGGGTCCACGAGTTCGCCGAGCGTCACGTGGACGGCGCGCTGAACATCCCCCTCCACGAGCTGGCCGGCCGGCTCGGCGAGCTGCCACCGGGGGAGGTCTGGGTGCACTGCGCGAGCGGCTACCGGGCCTCGATCGGCGCGTCGATCCTCGCGGCCCACGGCGTCCGGGTCGTCGCCGTCGACGACGACTTCGGCCTACGGGCGGCCGCCTCCGGGCTCTCACTCGCCCGAGCTGCATGAATCCGACCCATTTGGACAGTCTCATGCGGACCCAGACCAGAACAGGCCGGACCGACCTGCCCGACCCGGCCCGCCGACCCCACCGACTCACCGACCCGGGCGCTGGCCTGCATGAATCCGACCCATTTGGACAGTCTCATGCAGACCGGGCCGGACCGACCCGCCGACCCGAGCGCATCGCATACCGCACGAACCACCCGAACCATCCGAGAAGGAGAACCATCATGTGCCGAGCCGTGACCTGCCGAACCTGCGGAAAGACCACCTGGGCCGGATGCGGCCAGCACGTCGAGCAGGTCATGCGCGGCGTGCCCGCTGCGGACCGCTGCCCCGGGCACGAGGAGGCCCGCCGAGGCTCGTTCCTGCGCCGGGCCCTCGGTCGCGGGTAGGGTCGAGCGACACGCGACGACCGGACGCGACGGAAGGACCCCCATGCAGAAGACGACGTTCCTCCTCGGCGTCGCTGTCGGCTACGTCCTCGGCGCCCGCGCCGGCCGCCAGCGCTACGAGCAGATCAAGCGGGGCGCGGCGACGGTGTGGACGAGCGACATCATCGAGCAGAAGAAGGCCGAGGCCGTCGAGGTCGCCCGAACCAAGGCTGCGCCGTACCTCGCGGACAAGGTGGCCGATGCCGCCCGCGCCGCCGGTCAGGCGCTGCGCGAGTCCGGGTCGAGCGTCAAGCACCTCCGGGCCGTGCCGAGCGAGACGGTCGACGGGCTCCAGGACCGCCCGACCGGCACCGACGCGTAGGCCTCGCCCCCGGGGGTACGGGCGCCGGGTCGGATCGGGCTGCATGAGACTGTCCAAATGGGTCAGATTCATGCCGCCCGGCCAGCGCCCGGACCAGGCCGGCCTGGTCCGGCTTGGCCCTGGCCTGGTCTCTTCTGCATGAGACTGTCCAAATGGGTCGGATTCATGCAGGCGGACCGTGCTCTGCTCCTCCCCCAGCCCCTGTCCTGGCCCCGCCCTCGCCGCCCCGCCCTCGCACCGGTCCTGGTCCTGGTCCTGCGGGAGCTGGAACGGCAGGGTGAGCCGGTCAGATGAAGAGGGCGGGCTCGGCGAAGAGGGCCTCGAAGGGGTCCTCACCCTGACGGGGGAAGCGCACCGTGGCCGGTATGCCGGTCGCCACCGCCCCGGCGGGGACGTCCCGGACGACGACCGAGTTCGCGCCGATCTGGACGTCGTCGCCGATCTCGATGGGCCCGAGGATCTTGGCGCCCGCCCCGACGATGACCCGCGAGCCGAGCGTGGGGTGCCGCTTGACCCGGGCCAGGGAGCGGCCGCCCAGGGTCACGCCGTGGTAGAGCATGACGTCGTCGCCGATCTCGGCCGTCTCGCCGATGACGACCCCCATCCCGTGGTCGATGAAGAAGCGCCGGCCGATCGTCGCGCCCGGGTGGATCTCGACACCCGTGACCGACCGGACCACCTGGGCGAGGACGCGCGCGAGGAGCCGCAGCCCGGGTGTCCCGATCATGACGTGGAGCCCCCGGTAGGCCCAGATCGCATGCAGCCCCGGCGAGGTGAGGACGATCTCGCGGCGGCTCGTCGCCGCCGGGTCCCGCTCGACCGCGGCGTCGATGTCCTCGAGCGCCGCGGACCAGGCCCGGCGCAGCACTCCCCGGCGCAGCACCCCCCGGCGCCGCGCACCGCCGTCCGGTCCACCCGGCCCCGCGGGCGGCGCGGACGTGGGGGACGCGGACGGTGTGGTGCGCAGCAGATGGGTCGTCATGGCATACCTCGAGACAACAGGAGACCGACGGGACGTCGACCGACAGGACGTCAGTCGACGAGACCGTCGAAGAGGATCGTGGACAGGTAGCGCTCACCGAACGAGGGGATGACGACGACGATCGTCTTCCCGGCGTTCTCGGGGCGGCCGGCGACCTCGGCCGCGGCGGCCAGGGCGGCACCGGAGGAGATGCCGACGAGGAGGCCCTCGTCGGTCGCCGCGCGACGGGCCCACTCGACGGCCGTCGGGGCGTCGATGTCGATGACCTCGTCGTAGACGGTCGTGTCGAGGATCTCGGGCACGAAGTTGGCCCCGAGGCCCTGGATCTTGTGCGGACCGGGCTGGCCGCCGTTGAGGATGGGCGACTCCTTCGGCTCGACGGCGACGATCTGCACGCCCGGCTTGCGCTTCTTGAGGACCTGGCCCACCCCGGTGATCGTGCCGCCGGTGCCGATGCCCGCGACGACGACGTCGACCTCGCCGTCGGTGTCCTTCCAGATCTCCTCGGCGGTCGTGCGGCGGTGGATCTCCGGGTTCGCCTCGTTGGCGAACTGACGGGCGAGGATGGCGCCCTCGCGCTCCGCGGCGATCTCCTCGGCCTTGTCGACCGCGCCCTTCATCCCCCCCGAGCCCGGGGTGAGGACGAGCTCGGCGCCGTAGGCCCGTAGCAGGGCCCGACGCTCCTTGCTCATCGTCTCGGGCATGGCGAGGACGACGCGGTAGCCGCGGGCGGCACCGACCATCGCGAGCGCGATCCCCGTGTTGCCCGAGGTCGCCTCGACGATCGTGCCGCCGGGCTGCAGCGCACCGGAGGCCTCGGCCGCGTCGATGATCGAGACGCCGATCCGGTCCTTGACCGAGTTGGCGGGGTTGTAGAACTCCAGCTTCGCGGCGACCGTCGTCCCCGAGTCGCCCGTGTCGATGATCCGGTTGATCCGCACGAGCGGGGTGTTGCCGATGAGCTTGGTGACGTCGTCGTAGATGGGCACGAAGGAACCGCCTTGCTGGGTTGTGGTCGAGGTCATGGATCCGGGTCGTCGGGCTGGTCGTCGGGCTGTCGCTCCGGGTTCAACCAAACCGGCTCTTATGAATGTTCCAACACTGCATTATCCCGGTGCAAGTCCCGGCCCGTCCGGCGAACGGCGCAGGCCACCTCCCGGCATACCGCGCGGACCGCCGACGCCCTCTCGCGAGCCCTCCCACGGCATCCCGCGGCGCCTCCCTCGGGCGCGGACCGCGGCGCCCCGGCCGGGCCCGTCGGAGGCGGCCGGCATGCCCCTGCTCACACCGCGACCCGCGACCGTATGCCGGTCCCCGCCCGTCGCTAGAATCCGCCGCATGTCTGTCCTCCAGATCGTCGCGGTCGTCGTGTGCCTGCCGGTCGCCGCGGTCGGTGTCGCCCTGTTCGTCCGGGCGATCCGCCGGTTCCTCGCGGTGTTCCGGCTCGGTCAGCCGGACGGGTCGCGCACCGACGACCCGGGCGCGCGCACGAGGACGCTGGTGCGGGAGTTCCTCGGGCACACCCGGATGGCCCGCAAGCCGGTCGTGGCGGTGGCGCACTGGTTCACGATGATCAGCTTCGGGCTGCTCTTCTTCACGCTCGTGACGGCCTTCGGGCAGCTGTTCTCCCCGTCGTGGTCGATCCCGTGGCTGGGCACGTTCGCGCCGTACGAGTGGCTCACCGAGCTGTTCGCCTGGGCCGGGTTCCTCGGGATCCTCTTCCTCATCAGCCTGCGCCAGTGGATCCACCCCCGGGGCAAGGAGCGGCCGCGGCGGTCGCGGTTCTTCGGGTCGACGTTCTGGCAGGCCTACTACGTCGAGTTCACGATCCTCGGCGTCACGATGTGCATCCTCACCCTGCGGGGCCTGGAGTATGCCCTGAACCGCGCCGAGGGCGGCGACCACGCCACGCTCGTGCACTTCCCGCTGACGGCGTGGATCGGGCGGCTGTTCGACGGGGCGTCGGTGCACGCGCTGGAGAGCGCCATCGTCGCGGTCGCCGCGGTGAAGATCCTCATCTCCTTCGCGTGGATGATCACCATCGCGCTCGTCCCGACGATGAGCATCGCCTGGCACCGGTTCCTCGCGTTCTTCAACATCTGGTTCAAGCGCAACGCCTCGGGCCGCACCGCCCTCGGCCCGCTGAAGACGATGATGATCGACGGCGAGCCGCTGGACTTCGAGAACATCGAGGACCTCTCCGAGGACGCCGCCCTCGGGGTCGGCAAGGTCGAGGACTTCACGTGGAAGGGGCTGCTCGACTTCGCCACGTGCACCGAGTGCGGTCGCTGCCAGGAGCAGTGCCCCGCCTGGAACACCGACAAGCCGCTGTCGCCCAAGCTGCTCATGATGACCCTGCGCGACCACACGGCCGCCAAGGCGCCCTTCCTGCTCGCCTCGGAGGCCCAGCGCGAGTCCCTCCCGGCATCGCGGACGGCCGTCGCCGAGGTGCCTCTCATCGGGGCGACGGGGTATGCCGCGGACGCCCCCCTGTCCGCATACGACCCGCACGGGCCGGACGCGGTCATCGACGCCGACGTCCTCTGGTCGTGCACGACGTGCGGGGCGTGCGTCGAGCAGTGCCCCGTCGACATCGAGCACGTCGACCACATCGTCGACATGCGCCGCTACCAGAACCTCATCGAGTCCGCGTTCCCGAACGAGCTGGGCGGGCTGTTCCGCAACATGGAGAACAAGGGCAACCCGTGGGGCATGGGCGCCCGGGCCCGGCTGGACTGGGCCAAGGACCTGCCCTTCGAGGTCAAGGTCGCCGGGGAGGACATCGAGTCCCTCGCCGAGGTCGACTACCTGTTCTGGGTCGGGTGCGCCGGCGCATACGAGGACCGGGCCAAGAAGACGACGCGGGCCGTGGCCGAGCTGCTCGACCTCGCCGGGGTGTCCTTCGCCGTCCTCGGCGAGGCCGAGACGTGCACCGGCGACTCCGCGCGGCGGGCCGGCAACGAGTTCCTCTACCAGATGCTCGCCATGCAGAACGTCGAGGTCCTCTCCGAGCTGGGCGCGACGAAGATCGTCGTGACCTGCGCGCACTGCTTCAACACGCTGCGCAACGAGTACCCCGCGAGCGGCGGCCAGTTCGAGGTCGTCCACCACACCCAGCTGCTCAACCGGCTGGTCCGCGACAAGCGGCTCGTCCCGGTGTCCCGACCGGGCACCGAGCCGGTCAAGTCGACCGCCCGCGACGCCGCGTCCTCGGCGCAGACCGTGACCTACCACGACCCCTGCTACCTGGGGCGCCACAACCACGTCTACACCCCGCCGCGCGAGCTCATCGGCTCGCTGCCCGGCGTCGAGCTGCGCGAGATGCCCCGCCACGGGGAGAAGTCGTTCTGCTGCGGCGCCGGCGGCGCCCGGATGTGGATGGAGGAGAAGCTCGGCACCCGGATCAACGCCAACCGCACCGAGGAGGCCCTGGCCACCGGCGCCGACCGGATCGCCATCGCCTGCCCCTTCTGTCGCGTCATGCTCTCCGACGGCCTGACCGCCGCCCAGGCCACCGGCGCCCGCGAGGACGTCGAGGTCGTCGACATCGCCCAGATGCTCCTCGCCGCCGTCCAGCGCGCCGACGTCACCGGCTGACAGCCCGCCCGCACCCCGGGCCGAGTGTCCGCCCCAGCCCCGCGTCAGGCACCGCACCCGAGAAGCAGCCATTTCGCGGGGGAAGCGTTCCCCCGCGAAGTGCACCTTTGTCGTGGAACCCGATAAAGGCACCGGGGTGGGGCGGAGCGGGAAGGGGTGTAGGGGCGGAGCGGGAACGGGCCTCTGCACACACGGGGTCGGGCACCTACGATCGAAGGGTGACGCACGACCACCATCACGGCTCGGGTGCCGTCCACCGGCCCCGGCTCGCGGCGGCCTTCGTCCTCGTGGCCGCCTTCTTCCTCGTGGAGCTCGCGACGGCACTGCTCAGCGGGTCGCTCGCGCTGCTCGGCGACGCCGGGCACATGGCCGCCGACGTCGTGGGGCTCGGCGCCGCGCTCGTCGCGACCCGGATCGCGGTCCGCCCGGACCGGACCGGGCGGCGGACCTTCGGCTCCTACCGCGCGGAGGTCTTCGCCGCCGGGCTGTCCGTGCTGCTCATGATGGCCACGGCCGGGTGGGTCGTCGTCGAGGCCCTGGCCCGGCTCGGCGCCGCCCGGGTCGAGGTGGCCTCGACCCCGATGGTCGCCGTCGGCGCCCTCGGTCTCCTCGTCAACCTCGCCTGCGCCGGGCTGCTGCGCGCCGGGTCGGCGGACAACCTCAACGTCAAGGGCGCCTACCTCGAGGTCGTCGCCGACGCCGTCGGCTCCATCGGGGTGCTGCTCGCCGGCCTCCTCGTCGCGCTCACCGGCCGGGCCTGGTGGGACACGCTCGTCGCCCTCGCGATCGCCGTCTTCGTGGCATACCGGTCCGTCGTCCTCGGCCGGGAGGTGCTCGCCGTCCTCGGGCAGCACGCGCCCGCCGGCGCCCACCCGCAGGCGGTGACCGCGGCCCTCGCGACGGTCGAGGGGGTCGCCTCGGTGCACGACGTCCACGTGTGGACCCTCACCTCGGGGATGCACGTCGCGACGGCCCACCTCGTGACGACGGAGCGGGCCGACAGCCACGCCGTCCTCGACCGGGCGACGCTGCTCCTGCGCGACGACTTCGACATCGACCACCCGACGCTCCAGGTCGAGCCCGCGACGCACGGCGACTGCCACGAGGCGACGTGGTGAGGACGCCTCAGCTCGCGGCGGAGACGAGGACGGCGAGCCGGGCCCGGGTCGTGATGCCGAGCTTGCGGTAGATGTGGCTGAGGTGGGCGTCGACGGTCCGCGGTGAGACGAACAGGTCCTCGGCGATCTCGCGGTTCGTCTTGCCCGCGGCGACCCCGTCGGCCACCGCCCGCTCGGACCGGGTCAGCACGTCGAGGGTCGAGCTGCGCCGACGCGCCGGCAACTCGGCGAACAGCTCCTCGACCGCCGCGACGGCAGCCGCCGTGAGCTGGCCCCGGCGGACCCATCCCACGGGAGGCCGGGTGCGGGCCGCGTCGAGGAGGTGACCGG
>JBDIAL010000154.1:0-8774 GCA_039812405.1 Nostocoides sp. | reverse complement strand
CGTCCCCTTCGGCGTCTCCCCCGGCGCGGCCCGCACCCAGCTGCGCCGGCTGCTCGCCGACGGGTGGGCCGACGCGCTCCTCGTCTGCCACGAGGGGCTCGGCGCCGCGGCCATCGGTACGGCGGAGCGGCTCGGGCGCCGGGTGCCGGACGACCTCCTCGTGGCCTGCTCGGTCGACGCCCCCGACCTGCTCGCCATCGAGCCCACGGTCACCGCCCTCGACCTGCGGCCGCGGGAGATGGGGCGGGCCGCCGCCCGGCTGCTCCTCGAGCGACCGGCGGGCGGGGGCGCCACGGTCGTCCCCGAGCTCCGCGTCCGCGCCTCGACGACCCGCCCGGGGATCCCGTGAGCACCCCGGGCACCCCGGGCACCCCGACGGTCCCGGACCGGGCCCGGGTCGTCGTCGTGGGCGGCGGGGCGATCGGCACGTCCGTCGCCTACCACCTCGCCCTCGAGGGCGAGCGCGACGTCCTCCTCCTCGAGCGCGACCGGCTCACCTCCGGCACGACGTGGCACGCGGCGGGGCTCATGACGACGTTCGGGTCGTTCTCCGAGACGAGCACGGCGATGCGGCTCTACAGCCGTGCGCTCTACGCCCGGCTCGAGGCGGAGACGGGCCTGTCGACGGGGTTCCGGCCGGTCGGCCTCGTCGAGGCGGCCGCCGACCGCGAGCGGCTCGAGGAGTACCGCCGGGTCGCCGCGTTCCAGCGCATCCACGGGCTCGAGGTCGAGGAGATCGGCCCGTCGGAGATGGCCGCGCTCTTCCCCCTGGCTCGCACCGACGACCTGCTGGCCGGGTTCCACGTCCCCGGCGACGGGCGCGTCAACCCCGTCGACCTCACGATGTCGCTCGCCCGCGGAGCCCGCCGGCGCGGGGTCCGGGTCGTCGAGGGAGTCTCCGTCACCGGCATACGGACCGAGCCGGCCGGAGCCCTGCGCCAGGTGACCGGCGTGAGGACGACCGCCGGGGACGTCGCGTGCGAGGCCGTCGTCGTGTGCGCAGGCATGTGGACCCGTGAGCTCATGGCAGGGCTCGGCGTCGTCGTGCCGAACCAGGCCGCCGAGCACTACTACCTCGTCACCGACACCATCGAGGGCATCGACCCCGACGGGCCCGTCTTCGAGGACCCCGCGTCCTACGGCTACTACCGCGAGGAGGGCGGCGGCCTCATGGTCGGCCTCTTCGAGCCGCGCGCCGCGCCGTGGTCGCTCGACGGCGTGCCGGCGACGTCGAGCTTCCGCACCCTGCCCCCGGACTGGGACCGGATGGCCCCCTACCTCGAGCGGGCGATGGACCGGGTGCCGATCACCCACGAGGTCGGCATCCGGACCTTCTTCTGCGGCCCGGAGTCCTTCACCCCCGACCTCGCCCCGGTCGTCGGCGAGGCGCCCGGCCTGGCGGGCTGCTTCGTCGTCGCCGGGCTCAACTCGGTCGGCATCCTCTCCGCCGGCGGCCTCGGCCGGATCGTCGCGCACTGGGTCGCCACCGGCGCGCCCGACGTCGACGTGACGGGGTTCGCCGCGACCCGGACGCGGCCGGAGCAGGCCGGGCGCGCCTACCGGGCGGCTCGGACCACGGAGGTCCTCGGGACGGTGTATGCCGCGCACACCCCCGGCACCGAGCTCACCTCCGCGCGCGGGGTGCGCCGCTCCCCGCTGCACGCCGCGCTCGCGGCGCAGGGTGCGTGGTTCCGCGACGTGAGCGGGTGGGAGAGCCCGGACTGGTATGCCGGCCCCGGCGTCTCCCCCGCCGTCACCCCGACGTGGGGCCGGGCGCCGTGGTTCGCGCACTGGGCGGCCGAGCACCGGGCCGTCCGGGAGGAGGTCGGGCTCCTCGATATGTCGTTCATGGCGCGGCTGTGGGTGAGCGGCCCGGACGCCGGCGCCGTCCTCTCCCGGGTGTCGGCGGGCGACGTGGACGGCCCGTGCGGGGTCATCACCTACACCCCCTGGCTCGACGCGTCGGGCCGGATCCGGGCGGACCTCACGGTGACCAAGCTCGAGGAGGACCGGTTCCTCGTCGTCGCGAGCGACACGGCGCACGGCTCCGCCCTCGACTGGCTGCGGCGCCACCTCGGCGACGCCCGGGCCGAGGTCTTCGACGGCACCTCGGGCCTGGCCCAGCTCAACCTCCACGGGCCGCGGGCCCGCGAGGTGCTGTCGTCGGTGACCTCGGCGGACCTGTCGGACGCGGCGTTCCCCTTCCGCGCGGCGCGGTGGATCGACGTGGGGCTCGCCCGGGCGCTCGCGGTCCGGATCACCTATGTCGGCGAGCTGGGCTGGGAGCTCCACGTGCCGACCGAGATGGCCGGGCACGTCCACGAGACGCTCGTGGCGGCCGGCGCGGCGCACGGGCTGCGGCACGTCGGGCTCCGCGCGCTCGGCAGCCTGCGGCTCGAGAAGGCCTACCGCGACTTCGGGCACGACATCGACAACACCGACGACGTCGTCTCGGCCGGCCTCGGGTTCGCCGTCCGCCTCGACAAGCCGGGCGGGTTCGTCGGGCGCGACGCCGTCCTCGCGCTGACGGAGGCCGGGGTGCCGCCCCGACGCCTCGTCCAGGTCCTGCTCGCCGATCCCGACCCGCTGCTCCACCACGGCGAGCCGGTCCTGCGGGACGGCCGGCCGGTCGGCTCGGTCCGCTCCGGCTCCTACGGGTGGACGCTCGGCGGCGCCGTCGGCCTCGCTCTCGTCCAGACCCCGGACGGCTCGCCGGCCACCCGCGACTGGCTCGACGCGGGAGCCTGGGAGGTCGACGTGGCGGGCCGACGCATACCGGCCGTCACGAGCCTGCGACCCCTCTACGACCCGTCGGGGGCTCGGGTCCGCGGCTGATCTGGGCCGTCGGACCTAGGCGCCTGGACCTAGGCGCCGAACCGGCGGTTGCGCTCGCCGTAGGCGCGCAGCGCCCGGAGGAAGTCGACGCGGCGGAAGTCGGGCCAGTAGGCCTCGCAGAAGTAGAACTCGCTCTGCGCGCTCTGCCATAGGAGGAACCCACCGAGCCGCTGCTCCCCCGAGGTACGGATGACGAGGTCGGGGTCGGGCTGGCCCTTGGTGTAGAGGTGCTCGGCGATGTGCTCGACCGAGATCTCGTCGGCGAGCTCCTCGAGCGAGGTGCCGCGGCTCGCGTGCTCCTGGAGCAGTGAGCGGACCGCGTCGGCGATCTCGCGGCGCCCGCCGTAGCCGACGGCGACGTTGACGAGCATCCCGTCGACCTGGCGCGTCGCGTCGGCGGCCTCCTTGAGCCGCTCGGCCGTCTGCTGCGGCAGCAGGTCGAGGGCCCCGACGGGGTTGAGCCGCCACCGCCTCGTCGCCGCGAGGTCGGAGACGGCCTTCTCGATGATGTGCAGGAGCGGGTCGAGCTCGCGGACCGGCCGGTTGAGGTTGTCGGTCGACAGCAGCCACAGGGTGACGACCTCGACGCCGACCTCGTCGCACCACTGGAGCAGGTTGGCGATGTTGTCGGCGCCCGCCTGGTGGCCGTGCGCCGTGTCGGCGCCCCGCTCGCGGGCCCAGCGCCGGTTGCCGTCGAGCATGACGCCGACGTGCCGCGGGATGGCCTCCGGGGAGAGGCTCTTGGCGAGGCGCGCCTCGTAGGCGGCATACAGCGGGTTCCGCATGGCCACCCCGCTCCTCCCTGTCAGCCGGCTCCGGGGCCCACGGTACTCCCGCCTCCCGGATATCCCGGTGTCACGGCCTTCCGGGGTGGAATGCGCCACACCGGACCCTACGTCGTCGTAACCTACGCATCCGTAGGTTTAGGCTGGATCCATGGTCGCCGCGTTCGTCAAGCCACGCCTTCGCGGGTGGCTGCACGCCGGGATGGCGCCGGTCGCCCTCGCGGCAGGCGCCGTCCTCGTCGCCCTCTCCCCGACGGCCGCGGCGCGCTGGGCGGCGGCGGTCTTCGCCGCGACCGCAGTCCTCCTCTTCGGCACCTCCGCGGTCTACCACCGGGGGACGTGGGGGCCGCGGCTGAGCGGGCTCCTCAAGCGGTTCGACCACTCGAACATCTTCCTCATCATCGCCGGCACCTACACCCCCTTCGCCCTCGTCCTCCCGAGCCCGCAGGGGCGGCACCTGCTCGAGATCGTGTGGGGCGGGGCGCTGCTCGGGGTCCTCTTCCGCACCCTGTGGGTCGAGGCGCCGCGGTGGCTCTACACCCCCGTCTACGTCATGCTCGGCTGGGTCGCCGTCTTCTACCTCGAGCCGCTGCTGCACTTCGGCGGCGCCGCGATGGTCACCCTGGTCGTCGTCGGCGGGCTCTGCTACACCCTCGGCGCCGTCGTGTATGCCACGAAGCGCCCGGACCCGTCACCGAGCTGGTTCGGCTTCCACGAGATCTTCCACGCGCTGACGATCGCCGGGTTCACCGCGCACTACATCGCGGCCTCGATGGTCCTCTACGCCCACGTGGCGTGAGCCCGTGGCCGCAGCCGGTCACGGAGCACCCCGCCGTCGGGTGGGCCGGGTGAGGTAGATGTCGACGCGATCGGCGGCCCGGGTGTCGCAGGGGCGGGCCGCTCAGCCGAAGCCGAGGACAGCCGGACCGGCAATGGGCGAGCGGAGTGGGTCGAGGCGACGATCCTGAGCACGCGCGGCGGGGTGGCGGGCGCCGGTCCCGGCCCATTGCCGGTCGGTGTGTTTCCGGCCCGGGACTCTGTGGCGGGGCGGCCGGTATGCCTGGGTGCTGGCTTGGCGAGCTGCATGAGACTGTCCAATTGGGTCGGATTCATGCAGCCATCCGGCCGGGAGGCGGGGGCCGTCGCACGCTCACACCGGGCGACCAGCACCCGGGCCTGCTGGCGTGGACCTACCACGGCACCCGCGACGCTCGTTCAGCGACCTCTGCCCCTGCCGCCACGCCCCCTCGGACGCGGCGTGTCGGCGTCGTCGGCCGAGTCGACGGGGCCGTCACCGTCCCAGGCCTGGGGGTCGTCGGCGGTGCGGTGGGCGTCGCGCTGGCGGTAGTCCATCCGCCGCATTCGCGACGTCATGTTGCGCATGAGGAAGTAGAGGGCGACCGCGAGGAGCGCGAAGGCGGTGAACCCCCACATCCCCGGTGTCACGTCTGCACTGGGTGGCATCAGCTGTCCTTCCCCTCGGCTCCGGGCGCCGGGTCGCTGTCGGTGCTGCTCTCGACACGGTTGTCCCGGACGACCGCGAGCCCCGGCGACTCGGCGAGCCGGTCGGCCGCGGCGACGTCCGCCGGGATGCCGGCGAACAGGTCGTCCTCCTCCTCGGGGACCGGGACGTAGGACACCGCGAGCTCGTACTCCTCCGTCGGCCAGATCCGGGCCTCCACCCCGCGGGGCAGCCGGAACCACATCCCGTCGGGGTCGACCTGGGTGGCATGGGCCACGAGCGCGGCATCGCGGACCTCGAAGTACTTCGCGCACTCGATGCGCGTCGTGACCGGCCGGTTGCCGAGGTCGTCCCACCGGGTCAGCCACTCGGCATACGGGCTCTCCTGCCCCAGCTCGAGGAGCGCCTCGTGGAAGGCGGTGATCCGGCGCTTGTGGATCTGGAGGTTGTAGTAGAGCTTGAGCGGCTGCCATGGGGGCCCCGCCTCGGGGTATGCCGTCGGGTCGCCGGCCGCCTCGAACGCGCCCATCGACACGACGTGGCACATGATGTGGTCGGGGTGCGGGTAGCCGCCCCGCTCGTCGTAGGTCGTCATGACGTGCGGACGGAACCGCCGGACCTCGTGGACGAGCGCCTCGACCGTCACCTCGGTCGGCTCGAGGGCGAAGCAGCCCTCGGGCAGCGGAGGGCGCGGGTCGCCCTCGGGCAGACCGGAGTCGACGAACCCGAGCCAGGTGTGCTCGACGCCGAGGATCGCCTGGGCCGCGGCCATCTCGTCGCGCCGCACCTGGGCGATGTCGCGCTGGATGTGCGGGTCGTCGGCGAGCCGCGGGTTGAGGATGTCGCCGCGCTCCCCGCCGGTGCACGAGACGACGAGCACGACGACGCCCTCGTCGACATACTTGGCCATCGTCGCCGCACCCTTGCTCGACTCGTCGTCAGGGTGTGCGTGGACGCACATGAGGCGCAACCGCTCCGCCACGTTGTTCAGACCTTCCGTCCGGCTCTCGGTGGGCATCACCCACAATGACTCCATGACCATGGCTCCGACCATGGCTCCATGACCGAGTCCATCCTCTCACCCACGTCGGACACCGCCTCCCGAAGGACCCGTATGCCACTGCCTCGCCCCGCGCCGGAGAACCGCCGCTGGTGGGTCATCGGCACCGTCGGCATCGTGGCCGCCATCGCCCTCGTGACCTGGCTGACCCTGCTCAGCGTCGCCGGCCAGGTCACCTCGACGGTGACCGGCTACCGGGTCGTCGACGACACCCGGGTGATCCTCGACTTCGACGTGACCCGCCCCAAGGGGGAGGCCGTCCGGTGCACCGCCCAGGCGCTGGACAGCGGCTTCGGCGTCGTCGGCACCCTCGAGGTCGACGTCCCGGCCGCGGGCGCGTCGACGGTGCACCGCCACGTGACGATCCGCACGGCGAGCCGGGCCGTGACGGGCACGGTCGACACCTGCACGAAGGTCACGGCGACCAGCCCCGGCTGAGGCCGCGCCCCCTCCGGCGACTCGGATCGTTATCGACCGGTTTGCCAACCTGCGGGGGCTGCGGACTACAGTGGGACTTTGCACTCATGGGTCTGGGCCGTCAGGCGGCCCGGACCTTCGCGCATTCCGGGGGCAGCGTCCCGACGTCCCGACCGGAGCGCACCCGCAGCATGGATGGAGAGATGACCGTGAGCGACAATGTGACGACGGCGAGCTACCTGACCCAGGAGACCTACGACCGTCTCAAGGGCGAGCTCGACGAGCTGTCCGGTCCCGGCCGGATCGAGATCGCGAAGCGGATCGAGGCGGCTCGGCTCGAGGGCGACCTCCGCGAGAACGGCGGATACCACGCCGCCAAGGACGAGCAGGGCAAGATGGAGGCCCGCATCCGCCAGCTCGCCCAGCTGCTGGAGAACGCCATCATCGGCGAGGCACCGGCCGACACCGGCGTCGTCACGTCGGGCATGGACGTGACGGTCGAGCTCTTCGGCGACGAGCTGCGCTTCCTGCTCGGCTCCCGCGAGATCGGCGACGACGCCGACATCGAGGTCTACAGCGAGCAGTCCCCGCTCGGCGCGGCGATCATGGGCAAGCAGGTCGGCGACACCGCGACCTACGAGGCCCCCAACGGCAAGCAGATCGCCGTCAAGATCCTCGAGGTCACCCCGCACGCCCATTGAGCCCGGGCTCAGGCGTGATCCCGCGGGTGATCCCGCTCAGGGCCGCAGCAGGGCATACCCCTTGGCGCGCAGCGCCCGCAGCACGTCCTCGCAGTGGGCCGGGCCCTTCGTCTCGAGCTGGAGGCTGATGTCGACGTCGTAGACCTCGAGGGTGTCCGAGGTGCGCAGGTGCTCGACCTCGAGGACGTTGGCATCGGTCTCCGCGCAGTCCACGAGGAGGCGGGCCAGCGACCCCGGACGGTCGGGGACGCGGACCCGGACGGTGAGGTAGCGACCCGCCGCCGTCATCCCGTGCCGGATGATCCGCATGAGCAGGAGCGGGTCGATGTTGCCCCCGGACAGGACGGCGACGACCGGCCCCTCCCACAGCTCCTCGCGTGACTCGATGATCCGGGCCACGGCCGCGGCCCCGGCCGGCTCGACGACGAGCTTGGCGCGCTCGAGGAGGAAGAGGGCCGCCCGGGACAGGCCGTTCTCCGTCACCGTCTCGATGGCGTCGACCTCGTCGCGGACGATGGGGAAGGTCACCTCGCCGGGCAGCCCGACCGCGATGCCGTCGGCCATCGTCGCCATGTTCGCGAAGAGCGTCGGCCGGCCCTCGCGGAGCGAGAGCGGGTAGGCCGCGGCCTGCTCGGCCTGCACCCCGACGACGCGCACGTCGGGCTGGAGCGCCTTCGCCGCGATGGCGATGCCCGACAGCAGCCCCCCGCCGCCGGTGCTCACGATGATCGTCCGGACGTCCGGGCACTGCTCGACGATCTCCAGCCCGCAGGTGCCCTGTCCGGCGACGATGTCGGGATGGTCGAAGGGGTGGATGAGCGTCGCCCCGCTCTCCTCGGCCCACACCCGCGCCGCGGCGAGGCACTCCTCGATCGTCGAGCCGAGCTGCTCGACGGTCGCGCCGTACGCCCGGGTCGCCGCGAGCTTGGGCATCGGGGCTCCGAGCGGCATGTAGATCCGGGCGTCGATCCCGAGCATCTGCGCGGCGAGGGCGACCCCCTGCGCGTGGTTGCCGGCGCTCGCGGCGACGACGCCGAGGGCCTTCTCCTCCGGCGTGAGCCGGGCCATCCGGGTGTAGGCCCCCCGGATCTTGAACGACCCTGCACGTTGGAGGTTCTCGCACTTGAGGTAGACCTCGGCGCCGGCCCGCTCCGACAGCGCCCTGCTGTGCTCCATCGGCGTCCGCCGGGCCACCCCCTCGAGCAGCTGGTCCGCGGCCCGGATGTCGTCGAGGGTCACCACTGGCATGCTCCGCACGCTACCCCGCGGCTACCGGCGGCACACCAGGCCCCGAGCCAGGTCGGGATGGTCCGGCGCGAGCAGCCCGACGGCGAAGAGCAGGTATGCCGTGTCGACGGCGGCCGTCGCCTGCCGCGGGGTCCGCCATCCCCCGGCGTGGTCCGCGAGCACCGCCTCGACGACGCCGACCGCCGCAGCCGGGTCGGCGTGCCGGAGCACCCCGCCGGAGCCGACGGCATACGCCACGTCGTGGAGTGGCCGCGGGCCCTCCGAGG
>JBDIAL010000153.1:0-8798 GCA_039812405.1 Nostocoides sp. | reverse complement strand
GTGGCGGACACGTCCGGGCGGCCGTAGCACTGCCACGCCGTCTTGGCCGCGTTGAGGATGTACGGCAGACCCGGGACTGGATCGGCCATCAGGCGATCCTGATCCAGATATCACCGGCCTGCGCGTAGCCGGCGGCGATGGGCGGCTTGGTGCGGCTCACCCAGATGCACACGCCGTCGCTGCGGCCTCGGGTCGGGAGGGAGCCGTCCGCATTCTGCTTCTTCACGAACAGACCCGTCGCGGCCGATGCCTGCTGAGCCTGCTGGGCCGCGGTTTGGGCGGTCTGGGCGGCAGCGTTCGCGTCCTGCGTCGCCTGCATCGCGTCCGATACCGCCTGAAGCGCCTGCGCCGACGCCGAGTTCGATGTCGATACCGCCGCGGACACCTGGTCGGCCAGATCGCCCAGACTCCCCCGGAACTCGTCCGAGAGGAGCACCCCGCCGGCGTTCGCGAGCGTGCCGTCCAGGGAGGCGCGGGCGAAGTCGACCCCGTCGATGCTCACCTCGTAGTAGCCGCCCGTCAGGACCGGCGTCGTAGCCACCTGCGTCCCGTCCAGACCGAAGAACGTGACCGTCGTGGCACCCGTCGCGCCGTCGGGCCGGTCCGGGACGTGCGACCCCGTCACGTACGCCGCGCCGGACACGGATCCGCCGGCGATGGTGCCGCCCAGCTCGACGAACGCGGCCGGGTCCAGCCGGCTGGAGAAGGTGCCCATCAGGTCTCCTGGAGGGTGTCGATCCACGCCCGCCAGGCCTGCGCGGGAGTGCGCAGGTAGGCCGGGCATGACGAGGTGGCGAGGATGCGGGACAGGGCGGCGTACACGGCCAGGTCCGCGGCCGAGGGACGCGATACTGCGGGCGGCTCGGAGACCGCTGCGGGTGCGGGGGCGACGAGCGGTGCCATCAGGACACCGGTGTCGGGTAGTCGAAGTCGGTGTAGATCATCGAGTTGTTCGTGATCTGCAGTGAGGGCCCGGTCGAGGTCAGGTACACCACGCCGGTCTCCGTGACCATGTACGAGGCGCCGATCTTCGCGCCCGACGCGCCACCTATCGCCAGCGTCGCCGCCCCGGACAGCACATACCCCGGCGCCGGGGACACCGTCCCGACCGCCTGATCGTCCAGGTTGCCGTTGCTCGAGTTCGCGGTGACCGTGCCGCCGGACCACTTCAACGCCAGCTTCCACGCCGTCTTCCCGCCGGTCTGCATCCACGACGCGTACCCGCCCGACGTCGACGTCTTCCCGGACACGACAGCAAAGTTCGTTGACGTCCACGACGTGGAGGTGCCGGTCGCCCACTTCGCCGACGAGGTGCCGTCCGGGACGCGGACATACCGGCGGCCGTCCCCCAGGATCGCGGCCGACCCGAGCGAATCGGCAGGCAGAAGCGCCGGGTTCGTGTGCTGGTAGTAGGACGTGTAGCCCGCGAAGCCCACCTTGCCCACGACCGAGGTCGAGGACGACATCGGCGTCGACGACTGCCGCGTCACCTCGTACAGCGGGTAGTAGTAGCCGCCCGCTGGGACGGACAGCGCCGACAGCACCCCGTGCCACAGCGTCAGGTAGCCGCCCTGGTCGGCCAGCGTGTCCTTGGACGGGTCAGCCAGGACCCCGATGCCGTACACCGTCGTCGTGGCGACCGACGGCAGCGTGATCGCCTCCGCCGCCGTCACCGGCAGCACGAACCCGTTCACCTTCACCATGCACGGCGCGAGAGTCGCCACGTCACCGGAGCAGGACAGGACGCCGCCGCCGGACGACAGGGACGCCGCCCCCACGATGCCGTCCGGGCCGTCGAAGACCTTCCGCCATGTCGCGCCGGTCACATTCGTGTCCGTCGCCGACTGGTGACCGCCGGACTCCTGCACCGGGTCATACATGACCGGGAGCGTGGTGCCTACCGTCACGGCTGAGCCCTCCTCATGTCACGCTGAAGCTGCCTGATCTGCTCGTCGGTGCGGGTCACGCCCTGACTGTCGGACCCGATCCCGCCGACCCGGGTCACACCGTCGACCGCCCACGTCGTCGTCACCGTCCGCAGCCGCTCCGCGACCCGGATGCCGGCGAGGTTGAGCCCCACGACAGACCCGAGCGGCACGTCCGTCCCGAGCCGCAACCCCGGCAAGTCCGGGATCGTCACACTGATGTTGACCGGCTTCAAGCCCGACGTGAGCGCATCCGTCCCGGCCGCGGTCAGCTCGTCGTCGTCGCCGGTCTGCCGCTGATCCACGAACCCTTCACGGCGCCCATACGTGGACAGTGCGCCCGTCGCGTCGGGGACCTCCACCATGGCGCGGGCCGTGCCCTGGCCGGACCCGGCGACGAGCGCCACCGTCAGGTCCGGGACGGACATGTCGATGGACCAGTCCGCCGCGACCCAGCCGCGGCCACCCGCGCGTGGCGTGCCGTACGAGGCCGTGTCGGACAGGTCCGCCGCGGCGTCGACCTGGACGGTGAGCCCGCCCGAGCCGTCATCGACGATCCGGACCCGCAGCCCGGCCGCCTCCGCGACCTGCGCGACGTCCTCGCCGAGCGGGTCGAAGCGGGGGAAGGTGAACGCTCGTGTGCCGCCGCGGTTCCCGCTCGCCGGGATCGACAGCCCGGACAGTCGCCGCGCTGGCAGCGCGCCCGGGCCGAGGTTCTTGTCGATCAGGTCCAAGATCGACGATTCCACGTCCCCCGACGGCCACATGTAGTTCTCCGCAGTGGTCTGCGACTCCCACGCCCGGGACGGGTCCGGGTAGGTGATCCGGGACCACAGCCACGACGTCATCGACGTGTAGGTGAGGGTGTACTGCTCGGAGTACAAGCCGCCGTCCGTCGACGACGAGGGCGCCAGCGTGGACAGGGCGTAGACATCGCTCGCCTCGTCCGACTCCAGCCGCACCCCGGAGCCCTCCACCGCGAGCGGCGCGAGCACATCCAGCGGCCCGGTCACCGTCAGCACGTCCGGCCCGTTGTACTGCTCCACCAGCGTCGGCGCGAAACCGGCTGTCGCATCCACGCCGCGCCCGTACACCCCGGCCGGGGACCGGTAGCGCAGGATCACCAGAACGCCGTCTCGTGGAGGCAGTACCCGTGCACCCTCGCCCGGGTCGCCGACGTCGCATCCGTCAGGACCACACTGATCGTCGTGTCCCCCGGCGGCAGCGGCAACCACCTCGGGTTCACGCCGACCTTCGCCCAGCCCGCGTCCACGTCACCGTTCAGGGTGACCGTCACCAGCCGGCCCGTCGCCGCGGAGCCCGTGTCTATCGACATGACGTCACTGGCCGCGAGCGACCCGAGCGTGATGGACAGCCCGGCCGGGGAGGTGACGACGGTCGAGGCCGCCGGGCCGGTCAGGTCGATGATCGCCGGAGAGTCCACGTCGCCGCCCACCGTGACCGGCATGTCCGCGCCGATCGCCGTAGACGTCGACAGGGCCAGATACCCCGACGGGGCCGAGGAGACCCGCAGGAACGGCCGCGGCTGCGGCAGCGCCACGACCGGGGTCGTCCACTCCTCGCCGCGCCAGTACGGGTTGACCGCAGTCGCATTGACGCCTGCGGTCAACCACCACGTGCCCTCGTCCGCCTGGAGGCCAAGATTGCCCTCCAGCCCGTCCGTGTACAGGCACCGCAGCCGGCGGGTTGAGACGCCATCCGCGCCCGTCGCGACGAGATCGAAAGTCCCCTCGGCCGCGGCATAGTCGGTGCGACGGTAGTCCAGCAGCGCCTTGAACCGGGCCATCACCTCATCCAGCGACCCGGGCTGGTCGTCCGTGCCCTGGAAGAACATCGGCAGCCCGACGGTCCGGGCACCAGTCGAGACGCCACCGGCCCGGATCCGCGCCCCGTCCAGACCCGGATACTCATCCGTCGCGATCCGGCGAGGCGGCACATTCAGGCCGGTGATGCCCGACTTGATGACGACCGACCGAGTCGACGGCCACGCCTCGATGACCTGCCCGTCCAGCCCCGCGAAGTCCAGCCGACGCCCGTCGACGTCCCGGATCACCGGCACCGCGACACCGCCGACACTCCCCGGACCCGTCACCGGCGGCGAGACCATGTTGACGTTCCCGAGGATCGGCACCGATCAGCCCACCTCTCAAGCGAATTGGGGGTGGAGGGCCTCGCGCATCATGCGCCGCTTCTCGATCTTCCGGGCCACCTCGTCAGCGGTCGGACCCATCGGGCCGTAGAAGTTGTACGTGTCCCCACGCTTGCCCGGCCCGTCGTCCCGGGACAGCCGCTCCGGGCGGCCGAGACGGTTGTCCACCAGGTTCAGGCCCGGCGCGATGACCCCGCCACGGTCGAAGACACCCGCATACGACACCGGCTTGACCAGGCCCCCGCCGGAGTAGCCGTGACCATGGCCGATGACACCCAGCATCCCCGCCGCGCCGTACCGCGACTTCGCGTAGGCGATCCCGGCGAGCAGATTGTCCAAGCCATTGAAAATGTTCCCGTGACCGGGGAACTTGAACGCATTGAATGTCGCAGAGATCGTCTGCACGAGGCCCTTCGCCAGGTCACCCGTGCGATTGTTGATATCGCCGATGTTCCCCTGGATGGCGTTCTGGTTGCCGCCGGATTCCGTCGCGATCTGCCGCAGCCACGCATTCACATACGCAGCCGACGTCGGCAAGCCGTTCATCGCCAACGCCTGCGCCACCGTCGCAGTCCACCGCGCCACACCCGACCCGGCAGGAGCCGCCGAGCCCGACGAGAAAGCCTTCTTGATGAGCCCGATCAGCCCGTCGATCGCGGCATGCCCGACACCCTTGACGAGGACCCCGCCGAGCGAGTCACCGAAGGAGCCGAGCAGACCCTCCAGCGCCTTCCGCGGGTTCGTCAGCACCGACAGCAGCGACCCGACACCGTGCGCCACCGACCCGGCGATGTCCTTCACCTTGCCGACCAGACCACCGCCGGCGAAGCCGAGCAGATCCTTCGGGACCATCCGCTTGTTGAGCGCCTGCAGGAAGCCTCGGCCGTAGTAGTCCCCAGCCCGGTTCGACATGACGACCTCGCCAGACGCGATCCCGACCAGACCCTTCCCGTCGACGCGCGCCAGGAGGTTGTCCACACCGTACGGCGCCGGCTTGCCCGCGACCAGGCCACCGGCCGCGTATCCCTTCGGGACCGACACGTGACCCACCGACGGGATCTTCAGCGAGACACCCGGGATCTTCGACAGCAGCGCGTTCGCGCCCCGGATGAAGCCATTCAGCACGTCGATCGCCGCGTTCAGCGGCGAAGCGATCACCATGACCAAGCCGCGGAAAGCCAACTTGATCTTGTTCACGACCCCCGACCACGCCGACGAGGCACGCTTGCTGATCGCGTCCCACGCGTTCGACAGCAGCGTCTTCACCGACGAGACAGCGGCCGACACGCCCGACTTGATGCCCGACCATACCGAGGCGATCTTCGACTTGACCGCGTTCCACGCCGCGCTCGTAGCGGCCTTGATCTTGTCCCAGTTCTTCACCACAGCCAGGACCGCCAGGCCGATCGGGCCCGTGATGATCGCCAAGATCAGGGGCCAATGACCGCGCAGCCACGAGATCGTCGACCCGAACGCGGACGGGAGCTTCTTCGTGAAGAAGGGCACGACGGAGCCCGTGAACCAGCCGAGGACGCCGGACACCACAGCCTTCACCGCACCGAACGCGCCGTTGACGATGTTCCGGAACGTCTCGGACTTCTTGTAGGCGACGATGAGGCCACCGGCGACGGCCGCGAGACCGATCACGAGGAGCCCCAAAGGATTTGCGTTAAGGACGAGGTTGAGCGCCGCCTGCACTGCCGCGTATGCCCTCGTGGCAACTGCTACCACCTTGAGCGCGCCCTGCATCGCCAGGTATGCCGCAGTCCCGCCAGCGACAGCACCCGCGATGACCTGCACCAAGGTCGCGTGCTGACGCATGAAGCCCGTCACCGACTCGAATGCCGCGCTGAGCCCCTTCACAGCCGCGCCTATCGCGACAAAGACCACAGGGGCCGCCGTCAACGCCGCGGAGGCGAACGTCTTGAGAATCGGGGCGAGTACCACGGCGAGATTCTTGAAGCCATTCACGATGTTCTTGCCGACCGAGGCGCCGAACTTCTCCACCACTGGGATGGTGTTGGAGATGAAGCCGTAGATCTTCCCGAACGCCACACCCAGCGGCTCAGCCAACTTCCCGGTGTTGCCGAACGCGAAGTCAAGCGCGTC
This sequence comes from Nostocoides sp., assembly GCA_039812405.1. Classification (GTDB taxonomy): domain Bacteria; phylum Actinomycetota; class Actinomycetes; order Actinomycetales; family Dermatophilaceae; genus Nostocoides. The sequence goes on along the minus strand of JBDIAL010000153.1, from coordinate 2,594 downwards.
CGCGAACCTGTCGAGTTTGCTGTCCAGGGAGCCCTTTCCGAAGAGCACCTCGAACGCGTCGAACACCTTGGTGATACCGCCGCTCACCTTGGTCACGAACGGCTCTAGCTTCGTCTGGGCCGCGTCCAGGAAGGTCGTGATCCCACCGAGCACCTTCTTGGCAATCGGGAAGACGCCCTGCAGCAAGGAGGCACCGAAGCGACCCAACGCAGCCTTCATGTTCGCGAACGCGCCGGACATCGTCTCGCCCGACTTCAGCGCCGCGCCACCCATGCCCTTCTGCATGGCGTCCGAGAAGGTCGCAAAGTCGATCTTCCCCGCGGAGACCATCTTCGACACGTCAGCGCTGGACACGTGCAACTGCTTCGAGAGCAATTGCAGCACCGGCACGCCGGACGACATGAGTTGGAGCATGTCGTCGCCCTGGAGCTTGCCGCGCGCGGCGACAGATCCGAAGATCGTGCCGATGTCCGTCAAGGATCGACCCGAGATGGCAGCGACGTCAGCGACCGTCTTGAGCTGCTTTGTCAGTTCGGGGCCCTTCTTCACCCCAGCCGCGATCAGCCCGGCAGAAACCGTTGCGGCGTCGCCCAGCCCGTAGGCGGTGCCCTTCACCGACTTGAGCGCCGAGTCCATGATGGACGAGACGTCCTTGGTGGAGTTGCCGAGTCCCTTGAGCTTCGCCTGCGCCTGGTCGATCTGGTTCAGCCGCTTGAACCCCGAGAAGAGCGCCGCACCCAGCACCCCGCCGGCCGCGACGCCGACACCGATGGCGGACTTCTTCAGCACACCACCGAGACCGGCCATGATCTTCGACCCGGCCGACTGGCCCGACTTAGCGACCTCGGGCGTCTGGACCGACTGCGCGATCTGCTTCCCGAGGCCACGGGTCGACATCGACACCGAGACGTAGGCGGTGCCCAGCTCGATGGCGGAACCGGCCACGGACACCGCCTCTCGTCAGGCAGCGGCCTCCCAGCCGAGCCACGCCATGCCTTCGTCCCAGTCCATGGAGTCGGGCTTCGTCTCGTCGCGCGGGTCCCATGGCAGCGGGACCCGCTCCTCCTCGCCCGGATGCCTCACGGTGGATGCTCGGGTGTAGAACTCGATCTCCCGGAGCAGGTCGATCTCGGCCGTCCGCTGCCACCCGTCCGGGTCGACGGACCGGTGAATCGCGGACCCGGGCGGGGACCACCGGATGAGGACGTGCAGGTCCCGCCACGACAGGCGCTTGGTGCCGAGGTCCCGCAGCCGTCTCCCGATGCGCAGCAGCTCGTACTCGACGGCCTCCCGGTGTTCGCCGAGGAACGCTAGGAGGCCGAGGATTCCCCCGCGCTCACCTCGAACACGAGGCCGAAGTGGTCATCGAACTCGGCCAGCACCTTCTGGTAGCAGTCCCAGTCGAGGTCGTCCAGAACCTTCAACTCGGCCTCAGTCGCGACCGCCTCGAGTGCCCGGAACACGATCTCAGTGGGGTCCTCGCCCCGGTTCTTCCGGAAGAATCCAGGCCGGATACGGTCCCGTGTCGCGTGCTCGAACGTGACCTCGTTGCCGTCGTCGTCGATGTAGGTGAAGTGCAGCGACTTGAGGTCCACCTCGTCGACCTCGTTCTCGCGCTTCTTCTGGTGGTCCTTCGGGGTCTTCGCCCCTGCCGGTGCCTGAGCCATGGGTGCCAACCTCTTTCGCCAGCCGTCGATAGTGGAGCACCGGGGCGAGGCGGGCTGGCTATCACTCCCCGCCCCGGTGGTGAGAGAGAAGGCGTCAGGCGGCCGGCGTGACGTCCTCGTTGTACTCGTAGACCCGGTTCGAGGAGGCGTCCTTGAGCGCCTCGACGGTGGCCGTGTACCCCATGAGCGCGCCGCCCTGGTAGGGCTCCTCGTCGGTGATGACCGAGTCCGCGACCGGGACGACCTTGCGCATCTTCTTGCCGTTGAACTGCATCTCGATGACGAGGACGCACTGGTCGGGCTTGCCGCCCTTGTCGAGGACGTCGATCTTCTTGCCCGACGTGCCCGGCACGGCCGCCGTGACCGTGACGTTCGCCTCGCCGTAGAGGAACTTCTGCACGTCCTCGTCGAAGATCCCGTAGAACTTGATCTCGAACGAACGCGACTCGTCCGTGAGGAGCTGCGCCAGGGTGGTGCCGTCCCACTCCTTGACCTTCTCCACGGACGTGTCGCGGGACGGCTTGATCCCGTCGTTGCTGATCGGGCCGAGCGCCTTGTAGTCGGCGGCGAGCGCTGTCGTGGCGTCGGTCGGCAGGGCCGTCCCGAGCGGTGCACGGTAGATGCCGCCGCCGACCTTCGGCTTCGCCGCCGCGACGCTGATTCCGGTGTTGACCCCCATGAGGGACTTCCCTTCGAAGAGCGCCAGCCCCTTTGAAGGTGATGTGGTGCATCCCGCGCCGCGGCAGGGAGTTCGTGGTCAGACGGGCGAGCCCCAGTGGTGCGCCTCGCCGTCCTTGTCGACGACGGTCAGGTCGTCGGTGAGGACCGTCAGGGTCACACAGGCCGTGCCCGTCGCGGGGTCGACCTCGATGGCGACATCATCCCGGATGTTCGCCGGGTCGCAGATCTGGTGTCCGCCGATCTCGA
>JBDIAL010000152.1:0-8800 GCA_039812405.1 Nostocoides sp. | reverse complement strand
CCGCAGGGCGTCGAGGGCCGCGTCGACGAGCGCGTCGGCCGCCGCCCGGGCGGCGAGCCCACCGACCTCCGGGGCACTCCCGATGAGCTCGTCCTCGGCCTCCGTGACCCGGCGGCGCAGCGGCTCCAGGGCGCGGACGAGCGAGGTCAGGGCCTCGGGGTCGACCGAGCGAGGGGTCACGCGCTCCACCCTAGCCAGCACGTCGCATACGACCCGGCCGTCGTCCACAGCCCCACCTGCCCCAGGTCGGCTCGGGGGCCGCTGTCCCTCGGTCGCCCGGCTCCAACCGGGCGCCGTCGGGGTGACCACGGCGAGCCGCTACCCTCTGAAGGCGAGGGCACGACGTCGTGTCCTCGGCCCGCCTGTCGCCTGCAACCACCACGTGAGGACGGATACCGGCCATGCCAGACCCCTTGGCGTCCCGCCGACGGCAGCTCGTCGAGGCTGCCACCCACATCGCAGAGGCGAAGGGGGGCGAGCGGGCCGCCCGGCTGCTGCGGCACTACTACCGGCACGTCGCGAGCGAGGACCTGTGCACCAAGTCGGCGGAGGTGCTCGCCGGCATCCTCGACGACCACCTGAAGCTCGCCGCCGAGCGCCCCGAGGCGACGGCGGCGGTCCGGGTCTTCCGCCCCACGCTCGGCTCCGACGGGTGGACGAGCAGCCACACCGTCGTCCAGGTCGTCACCGACGACATGCCCTTCCTCGTCGACTCGGTGGCCGGCGCCATCAGCCGGGGCAGCGAGAGCGGCGGCGCCGCGGTCCATCTCGTCATCCACCCGCTCGTCGAGGTGCGCCGCGACGCCGCAGGCGGGCTCGAGGACGTCCTCGATCCGCAGCCCGAGAGCATCGACCTCGACCGGCCCTTCGGCCAGGTGCGTGAGTCGTGGACGACGATGGAGATCGACCCGCTCGACGACCAGGGCGCGGCCGAGCTGGAGGGACGCCTGCGCAAGGTGCTCGCCGACGTCCGCGTCGCGGTCGAGGACTGGCAGCGGATGCGCCGGCGCTGCCTCGACATCGCCGACGAGGTCGAGGACGGCACGGCCGCCGACCTCGACCCGAACGAGACGGCCCAGGCCGTCCACTTCCTGCGGTGGATGGCGGACAACCACTTCACCTTCCTCGGCTACCGCGACTACAGCCTCACCCCCGGGGAGGACGGCGAGTCGATCGGCGCCGACCAGGGCACCGGCCTCGGCATCCTGCGGTGGGACCCCGCGATGGGCAAGCAGTCCGCGGTGCTCAGCGACACGGCGAGCCGCAGGGCCCACGAGCGGCGTCCGCTGATCATCACCAAGGCCAACGCCCGCTCGTCGGTGCACCGGCCGGTGCACCTCGACTATGTGAGCATCAAGCGGTTCGACGACTCCGGCGAGGTCGTCGGGGAGCACCGGTTCCTCGGCCTCTTCACGGCGACGGCCTACACCGAGTCGGTCCTCAAGGTGCCGATCGTCCGCGACAAGGTGCGCACGATCCTCGGCCGGTCGGGGTTCAGCCCGGACAGCCACTCCGGCAAGGACCTCCTCGGCGTCCTCGAGGACTACCCCCGCGACGAGCTGCTCCAGGCAGGGGTGGACTACCTCTACGACGTGGCGACGGCCGTACTGCCGCTGCAGGACCGCCGGACGACGGCGCTGTTCCTCCGCGACGACGAGTTCGGCCGGTTCATCTCGTGCGTCGTCTACCTGCCGCGCGACCACTACAACACCGCCGTGCGGCTGCGGATCGCCGACCTGCTGCGCCGGACCTTCGGCGGGGAGTCGGTGGAGTACACGACACGGGTGTCCGAGAGCGCCCTGGCCCGGCTCCACTTCGTCGTCCGGATGCCGCACGGCGTGCCGATCCCCGGGCTCACCGACACCGAGCGGGAGCGCCTCGAGGAGCGCCTCGTCGAGGCGACCCTCACCTGGGAGGAGAAGCTCCACACGGCGGCGCGCGACGCCCACGACGAGGACGAGGGGGCCCGGCTGCGGATGCAGTACGGCCGGGCCTTCCCCACGGCATACGAGCAGCGCTTCGGCATGGCCGCGACCCTCGCCGACATCACCCACCTGGAGCGGGTGGGAGCCGACGAGGAGCATCCCGACCGCACCGACATGGTGCTCTACAAAGGCGACAGCCCCGACGGGATGCGACGCTTCAAGCTGTTCCGCCGCGGCCCGATCTCGCTGACCGACGTGCTGCCCCGATTCACCGACATGGGCGTCGAGGTCGTCGACGAGCGGCCCTACGAGGTGACCCGCGCCGACGGGCTGTCCCTGCACATCTACGACTTCGGGCTGCGCGTCGCCTCGGAGGACACCTGGGCCCAGCTGCCCCACGAGGAGATGCGCGACCTGTTCGAGTCGGCGTTCGCCGCCGTCTGGGAGGGAGTCGCCGAGTCCGACGGCTTCAACGCGCTCGTCCTCGAGGCCGGGCTCACCTGGCGTGAGGTCGTCATCCTGCGGACCGTCGCCAAGTACCTGCGCCAGACCCGGTCCACCTTCAGCCAGGACTACCTCGAGGCGGCCCTCGTCGCGAACCCGCACCTCGCCCGGATGCTCGTCGAGCTGTTCGAGACGCGCTTCGACCCGAGCCGGTATGCCGACGACGGCGCCGGGGCGGACGACGCCTCCGGTCGCCGGGCGGCCGTCGCCGAGGCCGTCGCCGAGCGCATCCTCGCCGCCCTCGACGAGGTCACCTCGCTCGACCAGGACCGGATCATCCGCGCCTTCCTCGCCGTCGTCCGGGCCGGTCTGCGCACCAACTTCTACCAGCCGGCCGACGGCGGCGGGATCAAGGACTACGTGTCCCTCAAGGTCAACCCCCGGGCCATCCCCGACCTGCCCGAGCCGCGTCCGCAGTTCGAGATCTGGGTCTACAGCCCCCGGGTCGAGGGGGTCCACCTCCGGTTCGGCCCGGTCGCCCGGGGCGGGCTGCGGTGGAGTGACCGCCGCGAGGACTTCCGGACCGAGATCCTCGGCCTCGTCAAGGCGCAGATGGTGAAGAACGCCGTCATCGTCCCCACCGGCTCCAAGGGCGGCTTCTTCGCCAAGCAGCTGCCCGACCCGTCCGTCGACCGCGCGGCCTGGCTCGAGGAGGGCGTCGCGGCATACCGGATGTTCATCAGCGGGCTGCTCGACCTCACCGACAACCGCGTCGAGGGGGCCGTCGTCCCGCCGCGCGACGTGATCCGGCACGACGGCGACGACACCTACCTCGTCGTCGCCGCCGACAAGGGCACGGCGACCTTCTCCGACATCGCCAACGAGGTCGCCGCCTCCTACGGGTTCTGGCTCGACGACGCCTTCGCCTCCGGCGGCTCGGCCGGCTACGACCACAAGGCGATGGGCATCACCGCGCGCGGGGCGTGGGAGTCGGTGAAGCGGCATTTCCGCGAGATGGACGTCGACACCCAGACCGAGGACTTCACCGTCGTCGGCGTCGGCGACATGAGCGGCGACGTCTTCGGCAACGGGATGCTCCTGTCGGAGCACATCCGGCTCGTCGCCGCCTTCGACCACCGGCACGTCTTCGTCGACCCCGACCCCGACGCGACGACGTCGTATGCCGAGCGTCGCCGGCTCTTCGAGCTGCCGCGCTCCTCGTGGGGCGACTACGACGCCTCGCTGATCAGCGAGGGCGGCGGGGTCTTCCCGCGGACGCTCAAGAGCATCCCGGTGTCGCCGCAGATGGTCGAGGCCCTCGCGCTGCCCGCCGACACGACGTCGCTGACCCCTGCCGAGCTGATGCGCCGCATCCTCCTCGCCCCGGTCGACCTGCTGTGGAACGGCGGCATCGGCACCTATGTCAAGGCCTCGACCGAGGAGAACGGCGCGGTCGGCGACCGGGCCAACGACGCGATCCGCGTCGACGGGAGCCAGCTGCACTGCAAGGTCGTCGGCGAGGGCGGCAACCTCGGGCTGACCCAGCTGGGCCGCATCGAGGCGGCGCTGCACGGGGTGCGCGTCAACACCGACGCCATCGACAACTCCGCCGGGGTGGACACCTCCGACCACGAGGTCAACATCAAGATCCCGCTCAGCGAGGTCGTCCGGCGCGGCGACCTCACCCTGCCCGAGCGCAACGAGCTGCTCGCCTCGATGACCGACGACGTCGCGGCATACGTCCTGCGGGACAACTACGAGCAGAACGTCCTGCTCGGCAACGCGCGCGCCCAGGAGCACCAGATGCTCAGCGTCCACCAGCGCCTCATGCACTGGCTGGAGGACCGGGGCGACCTCGACCGCGACCTCGAGTTCCTGCCGAGCGACGCCGAGCTCATGCGGCGCTCGCGGGACGGGCTCGGGCTGAAGTCGCCGGAGTTCTCCGTCCTCGTCGCCTACACCAAGCTCGCCCTCAAGGAGGACCTCCTGCCCGGCGACCTCCCGGACGACCCGTGGTTCCGGGAGACCCTCATGGCCTACTTCCCGCCGGCCATCCGCGAACGCTACGGCGAGGCGCTGCTCGACCACCCGCTGCGCCGGGAGATCGTCACCAACGCCGTCGCGAACTCGGTCGTCAACCGGGGCGGCATCACCTTCGCCTTCCGGGCCATGGAGGAGACCGGCGCGACCGCCGAGCAGGTGGCCCGGGCCTACGTCGTATGCCGTGAGATCTTCGGCCTGTCCTCGTTCGTCGCCGAGGTCGAGGCGCTCGACAACGTCGTGTCCACGGCCGCCCAGACCCGGCTCTACCTCGAGTTCCGGCGTCTGCTGGACCGCTCCATCCGGTGGTTCCTCACCGCCCGCCCGACCCGGCTCGACATCGCGGCGGAGATCGGCCTGTTCCAGTCGGTCGTCACCGAGCTCGGGCCGCGGATCCCCGACTTCCTCCAGGGTGAGGAGCGCGAGCGGCTGACCCGGGGCACCGCGAGGTACCGGGCCGACGGCATCCCGGCCGAGCTCGCGGTGCGCACCGCCTCGCTCCTCGACGTCTACGTGCTGCTCGACGTCGTGGACATCGCCAGCGACACGGGCGAGTCCCCGGAGGCCGTCGCGGCGCTCTACTTCGTCCTCTCCGACAAGTTCGGCATCGACACGATGCTCCGGCGGGTCACGGCCCTGCCCCGGGGCGACCAGTGGGACGCCCTCGCCCGGGGTGCCGCCCGCGACGACCTGTATGCCGTGCTCGAGGCGCTGACCCGCTCGGTCATCGAGATCTCCGCCTCCCAGCGCGACGCCGGCCCGCAGGCGCGATACGACGTCTGGGCCCGCGCCAACTCGGAGTCGCTCGACCGGGCCCGTCGCTCGCTGACGGGGATCACCCGGCTGGAGTCGCCCAACCTCGCCGCCCTGTCGGTCGCCCTGCGGACCCTGCGCGGTGTCGTCCGCTCGGGGTCGAGCGCCGGCAACGGCTGAGCCCGGTCCGGTCCGCCGGCCTCGGCCCCGCGGACCGGGCCGCCGACTCGTTAGGCTCTTCTCCCGTGAGCCCGCTCAACACGCACCTGCGCGGTGTCTCGAGCCTCAGCAGCGCGCAGAGCGACCGGCTCCACCTGCTCATCGGCGACTGGCAGCTCGTGTCGGACCTGTCGTTCGCCGATCTCGTCCTCCTCGTCCCGCACGGGGCGGACTGGCTCGTCGTCGCCCACGCCCGGCCCAACACCGGCCAGATGGTGTTCTACGACGACGTCGTGACGACCGTGCTCCGGTCCGAGACGAACCCCCGGATCGTGGAGGCATACCGGACCGGGCGGATCCTCGGCATGGGGGAGCCGGTCCTCCGCGGAGGGATCGACGTCGTCGAGGAGGCCATCCCGGTCGGGCTCGACGGCATGCCCATCGCCGTCGTGACCCGTCATACGCCGGTCACGACCCGCCGCGACCACAGTCGGATGGAGGACACCTACCGATCCCTCGCCGACGACCTCGTGACCATGATCGCCGCGGGCGACTTCCCCAACGCCTCCGCACCGACCGGTCTGCGCCGCGGCGCCCCCCGGGTGGGTGACGGGGTGCTGCGGCTCGACGTCGACGGCCGGGTCCTCTATGCCAGCCCCAATGCGATCAGCGCGCTCCACCGGCTGGGCCACCACGAGGCGGTCGTCGAGCACAACCTGGCCCGGATCGTCACCGATCTCGTCCAGCGCAGCGAGTCGCCCGTCGACGAGACCCTCGCACTCGTCGTGACCGGCCGGGCGCCGTGGCGCTCGGAGGTGACCTCGAACGGCGCGAGCGTCACGATGCGGGCCATCCCGCTCATCCGGGAGCGGCAGCGCTTCGGCGCCCTCCTCCTCATGCGGGACGTGTCCGAGCTGCGTCGCCGGGAGCAGGAGCTGCTCACCAAGGACGCGACGATCCGGGAGATCCATCACCGGGTGAAGAACAACCTGCAGACCGTCGCGGCGGTGCTGCGGCTGCAGGCCCGCCGGCTGCAGGAGCCGGAGAGCCGGGCCGCCCTCGACGAGGCGGTGCGGCGGGTGGGCACGATCGCCCTCGTCCACGAGACCCTGAGCGAGGCGATCGCCGACAACGTGAACTTCGACGACATCGCCGTCAAGGGGCTGCGGGCCGTCGTCGAGCTCGCGACCGGGGAGCACCGGATCGACAGCGCGGTGTCCGGGTCGTTCGGCCTGATGCGGGCCGAGGACGCGACGACGCTCGCCATGGTCATCTCCGAGCTCGTCCAGAATGCCGCCGAGCACGGTCTCGCCGACCGCGACGGCTGGATCACGGTGCGTGCCGAGCGCTACGAGATCCAGGGGGAGGACGCCCTCGAGGTGTGGATCACCGACACCGGCCACGGGCTGCCCGAGGGCTTCCGTCCCGGCTCGGGCCTCGGCACCCAGATCGTCCAGTCGCTCATCGCCGACCTGCGGGGCACCATCACCTGGGCCGACGCCGAGCCGCACGGGGTGACGGTCCGCTTCACGGCCCGGCTGCGCCCGCTGACCGGCCCCGGCTGACGGATCCTGCGGGGACTCAGCCGGCGCGACGGGCCCGGGCGTTGCGCCGCTTGAGCGCGCGGCGCTCGTCCTCGGACATGCCGCCCCACACCCCGGAGTCCTGGCCGGTCTCGATGGCCCACTTGAGGCACTGGTCGATGACCTCGCAGCGACGGCATACCGCCTTCGCCTCCTCGATCTGCAGGATCGCCGGGCCGGTGTTCCCGATGGGGAAGAACAGCTCGGGGTCCTCGTCGAGGCAGGCAGCGCGGTCGCGCCAGTCCATGAAGATCGGCTCCTTGTCGCAGGGTGGTGAGTCCCGCTCGGGTGGTGTCCGGGGATCGAGGTGGGTCTCGGGCGTCGGTGCGGGCGGGCGATGGCCTGCGCTGCGATCCGGCGGGTCATGTTAGTGGATCGTGACCGTGCTGCACAGAGCCACGGCCCGGGCGCGAGACGCCGAATCGTCGTTGACCGGTCGCGGGCGACACCGCACCCATGGGGTCAACGGGTCATGGGAGCCGTTTGTTCCGATCGCCTAGGCTGCCGTTGTGAGCTCCGCCGAACCGCCCCGCGACGCCCCCTCCGGGGTGGCTCGTGAGGCGCCGGAGAGCCCGCTCCAGGCCCGGGCGAGAGTCGTCGCGGCCGTGGTCTGTGCGGTGCAGGCCATCGCGCTCGCGGCATTCTGCGCCTTCTACATCGTCGAGGTGGCCCGGGGCGGCGAGGACGACACGACCCGTGCCCTCATGAGCGTGGTGCTCATCGCCCTCTTCGGCGTGGCTCTGGTGGTCCTCGAGGTGCAGTGGTGGCGTGGCTCGCCGTGGGTCCGCACTCCTACCATCGTGTGGAACCTCCTGCTCCTGCCCGTCGCGTGGGGACTGGTCCAGTCCGGCCGACTGGCCGTCGCCGTGGCGGTCGGTGGGGTGGCGCTGGCCGGCCTGTGGGCCGCCATCGTCGTGGGCGACACCCACGACCTGCCCGACGAGTGACGGTCGGCCGAGTGCGAGGCCGACCCGGGCACTGACAGGCCCACGGGAGGCGCTGCCTCAGCCGGCGGCCGACAGCCGGGACGTCGTGGGGGCGGGGTCCGGCGTCGCGACCTGGACGAGCCGCGTGGTGCCTCGGACGACGAGGTGACCTCGGCCGGGGTGGCGCCCCCGGGACCGGCTCACCCGCAGGCCGAAGACGTCCCCGTCGAGTGGGCCGGCCGGGTCGAGCAGCAGCCCGGTGCGGCTGCGGGACACCTCGACGACCGCCCCTCGGAAGAGGGTCGCGGCCACCGCCGTGTCGGCCGCGCAGACGAGCACGCCGCCGTCGCGCTCGACCCGGCCGGCGAGCTCGCCGAGGGCGGCGTCCATGCGGGTCCCGATGAGCTGGTCCGCGTCGTCGACGAGGACGGCCAGCCGATGGTCGGCGCCGTGCAGCTCCCGGAGCCGCCCCACGTCATCGGGTCCGAGCCGCTCGACGTCCCCCTGCTCGAGCCGTTGGACGTCGTCCGGCTCGAGTCGCGCCAGGTCGCCCGGTCCCGGTCGGACGACCGACCCGGACGAGGTCCGGGACCTGGCCGAGACGAGAACCGTCGTCAGGCCCGCGGCGGCGCAGCGGGCGGCGAGCGTGGCCACGGCCGTCGACCGGCCGCTCCCCCGAGGCCCTGCCACCAGCAGTCTCCGGCCGTCCCGGTCGGGGTGGAAACCGACAGCTCGGCCGTCCTCGTCGCGACCCACGAGCAGCTCCTCGGAGGCGGGCAGGCCGGCCAGCCGGACGTGCAGGGGCAGGGCCCCGATGCCGAAGGGGACCGGGGCCACCCGCCGTGGACCGGCTGCACCGGTGTCGGTCCGCGGCGAGCCGTCGGTGTCCCGGACCCCGGCTCCGGTCACGGTGTCCGGCGTGCCGAGCGCCGCGGCCAGCGTGCCGAGCGCCGCGGCCTGCGCGTCGAGC
>JBDIAL010000151.1:0-8824 GCA_039812405.1 Nostocoides sp. | reverse complement strand
GGCCGGGGCGGCCGCGGGGACCGGCGTGGTCTCGGCGACCGCTGCCGCGGGGGCCTGCTGCCCTGCGCTCCGGGCGTGGCGGGCGGCCCGCCCCCGGGGCTTGGCGTGACGGCCGGTCATTCGTGCTCCTTCTTGGCGTAGGCGGCATACGCCTCGAAGAGCGTGCCGTTCTCGTGGGCCGAGGTGATGGACGTGGCGAGCTGCTCGACGAGCTCGATGAGCCGTTCGGCGTCGGCCGGCTCCCAGTCGGCGAGGATCCGGGCGAACCAGCGGCCGCGGCCTTCCTTGAGCCGGTCGACGAGCTCCTTGCCCTGCGGGCTGAGGGAGACCATCGAGACCCGGCCGTCCTGGGGGTCGGGCACCTTGGCGACGAGGCCCTGCGCGACGAGCGCGGACACCTGGCGACTCACCGTCGAGACGTCGGAGAGGACGCAGGTCGCGAGCGAGGAGACGCGGCGCGGCTCGTCGACGAGGGAGAGGAGCACGGGGTAGGCGGAGGGCTCGACGCCCTCGTGGATCCGGGGCACGTGGGACTTGATGCTGCTGAACAGCTTGATGAGCCCGACGAGATCGGTGGACAGCCGCGATGCCGTGTCGATGGGGACGACCATGGGCCTGACGCCTTCTACGAGTGGTGGAACGGAAGCAAGGTCGGCAGAGGATCATTGTTTGCCACAGACAACTATACCCCCACCCAGCCTCCTGCATGAATCCGACCCATTTGGACAGTTACATGCAGGGGGAGAGGCGGCCCGGGCGCGGTCGACCGGACTCCGGCTGCATGAATCCGACCCAATTGGACAGTCTCATGCAGGGGGAGAGGCGGCCCGGTCCGGCCCGACCGGCTGCCCGGCTGCATGAATCCGACCCATTTGGACAGTCTCATGCAGCCCGCCCGGACTCAGGGGGTGACGACCATGGCCTCCAGGACCCGGCGCGCGACGTCCTCGTCGCCCTGGACCGACCAGTGGACGGCATCCACGTCACCCCGCCCGGCGGCCCGCCGGGCGAACGCGCTCGTCGACAGGGCGATGCTCGTCGTCGTGCCCTCGCCCCCCGCGCCCCCGTCGCCCGCTGACGCCTCGCCGGTGAACAGGGGCACCCCGAGGGGTCGCCCCTCCTGCTCGACGACCCGGACCCCGACCCGGCCGACGACCGGGCCGGTGACGTCGATGATGACGGTGTGCCCCGGGGCGATGCCGGCGGAGCGGGCGACGGCCTTCGGCATACCGCGCTCGATCCGCTCCATCGCCACGCTCGCCGCCGCGCTGTCGAGGTCGCCGGGGCGGCCCAGCGCCTCCCGGACGTCCTGCTCGTGGGTCCATATGTCGAAGATCCGCAGGCCGACGACGCTGCCGGCCGGCGCCGGGCCGAACGGGCCGTCGATGACGGAGTCGGCCGTCAGGTCTCCGGCGTAGAGCTGCGACTGGCGCAGCGCGAGGACCTCCTCGAGCTCGTCGACGACGGCCTCGCCCGGGCGCCCCCGGCGATACTCGACGCCGATCTCGGTGAACCGGCCGACGTCGCTGCGGATGTGCTCGTATGCCGGGACCTCCACCGCGGGGAGGGGCTCCCCTCCCAGCCACGCCTCGAGCGCGACGACGTGGGCGATGCAGTCCTGCACCGTCCACCCGGGGCAGTCGGTCGGCCGCTCGAAGTCCTCCGGTCGCATCGAGCGGCCGAGGTCGATGACGGCGCGGACGACGGCGCCGTAGGCGTCGACGAGACCGGAGAGGTCGGACGGCGCCGCGGGGTGGAAGGGCATGGCCGAACCCTATGCCGCGGGCACCCAGCAACGCTGCTTACGCTGTGGAGCCATGACGACGCGCACGGCCGGGCCGGTGACCCGGACCCCGCTGTCGGTCGCCGTCGTCGTCGGCCTCGCGGCGGTCGTCGTCGCGGGCCTGACGACCTCCCTCTTCGCCCCGTATGCCGTCGACGACCCCGGCGCGCTGGTCCGGTGGGGCCTCCCGGTCGCCGTCCTCGTCCGCGACCTCGCCTCGTGCACCACCCTCGGCCTCCTCGGGGCGGCGTCGTTCATCGTCCCGGAGCGCACGACGACCGACCGGCGCGGGCTGGCCCGCCGGCTCGCGACATGGACCGCGATCCTCTGGGCGGTGGCGGGGCTGCTCGTCGTCCTGCTCACCTTCTCCGACCTGTCGGGGACGCATCCGGGGGCGGCCGGCTACTGGGCCCAGCTGCGCGACTTCGTCTGGTCGCTGGAGAGCACCCGGATCCTCCTCCTCAACGCCCTCGCCGGGCTCGTCATCGCGGTCGTCACGCCGCTGACCCGCGGCCGATCCACCACCGCGTGGCTCACCGTCGTCGCGCTCTTCGGCCTCGTCATCCTCGCCCTCACCGGGCACGCCGCGGGCACCGCCGACCACGAGACGGCCGTCAACGCCCTCGGGGTCCACCTCCTCGGGGTCGGCTGCTGGGTCGGCGGGCTGCTCGCCCTCGCCGCCCTCCGGCCGAGCCTCGGCGCCGACCTCGCGGCCTGCGTGGGGCGGTTCTCCGTCCTCGCCCTCTGGTGCTACGTCGCGGTCGCGCTGAGCGGCATCCAGCAGGCCTGGATCCGCCTCGGCTCGCTGTCCGGCCTGGCGACGGCATACGGCGTCCTCATCATCGTCAAGTCCGTCGCCCTCGTCCTCCTCGGCCTGGCCGGCTGGCGGCAGCGGGAGTCCCTGCGGGTGCGGCTGAGCGCCGACCCCTCCGACGGGCGGGCCTTCGCCCGGCTCGCGCTCGGGGAGGCCGTCCTCATGGGTCTCGCCATGGGGGTTGCCGTCGTCCTCGCGCGCAGCGCGCCGCCCACGTCCGACGTGGTGCCCGCGGCGAGCCGCGTGCTCGAGCTGACCGGCCACTCCGATCCGGGGCCGATGAGCTGGGCGGACTGGTTCCTCGCGTGGCGGATCGACTGGCTCATGCTCGCCATCGCGTCCGTCTCCATCGGGCTCTACCTCGCGGGGGCCCTGCGCCTGCACCGGCGCGGCGACCGCTGGCCCCTCGGGCGGACGGTGTGCTGGGTCCTCGGCTGGCTCGTCTTCGTCTGGGCGACGTCCGGCGGGCCGGACATCTGGGGACGGGTGCTCTTCTCCGTCCACATGGTCATGCACATGACGATCGCGATGTGCGTGCCGCTGTTCCTCGTGCCGGGGGCGCCGGTGACGCTGGCGCTGCGGACCCTGCCGATGCGCAAGGACAGGACGTGGGGACCGCGTGAGCTCGTCCTCCAGGTCGTGCACTCGCGGGCCATGGCCGTCCTCTCGAACCCGGTCGTGGCCGCCGCGCTCTTCTTCGTCAGCCTCGCGCTCTTCTACTTCTCCCCGCTGTTCCCGCTCGCCCTCGAGACCCACACGGGCCATCTGCTCATGCTGGCCCACTTCTTCCTCACCGGGTACCTCTTCGTCAACGCCCTCATCGGCGTCGACCCCGGCCCGCGACGCTGGTCCCCCCTCTTCCTGCTCATCATCCTGTTCGCGACGGTGTCGTTCCACGCCTTCTTCGGCGTCATCCTCACCGGGAGCCAGACCCTCCTCGCCCCTGACTTCTTCGGGTCCCTGCAGCTACCGTGGATGACGGACCCGATGGCCGACCAGGTGACGGCCGGGGAGATCGCCTGGGGTGTCGGCGAGCTGCCGACCCTCGTCCTCGCCCTGCTCGTCGCCAGCCGGTGGGTGCGGGCCGACCGGGCCGAGGCCGAGCGGATCGACCGTCAGGCCGACCGGGACGGCGACGCCGAGCTCGCCGCCTACAACGCGATGCTCGCCGAGCGGCGGGCGCAGTACCGACGGAAGGGTGACTGACGCACGATGCGGGTTGCACTGCTCCAGATCGCCTACGGCGACGACGAGACCGTCGCCGACCGGGTCGCCCGGGTGGCCGGCCTCGTCCGTGCCCAGGCCGGTCACGACCTCGTCGTCCTGCCCGAGCTGTGGGCGCCCGGCGGGTTCTCCTACCGCGAGTGGGAGTCGCGGGCCGAGCCGCTCGACGGGATGACGTATGCCGCGATGGCGGCTGCCGCCCGCGACGCCGGGGTCGTGCTCCACGCCGGATCGATCGTCGAGCGCCTCCCGGAGCCCGGGCCCGACGGACGCACCCTCGCCAACACCTCGCTCGTCCTCGGCCCCGACGGAAGCCTCCTCGCGGCATACCGGAAGATCCACCGGTTCGGGTTCGGCACTGGGGAGCCGCGGCTCATGGAGGCGGGTACCGAGCTGGTCACCGTCGCGGCCGCGGGCACGAGGCTCGGTCTCTCGACCTGCTACGACCTGCGCTTCCCCGAGCTCTACCGCTCGCTGCTCGACGCGGGCACCGAGGTGCTCGTCGTCCCGGCCGCCTGGCCGCTGGCGCGGGTCGCGCACTGGACGCTCATGGGCCGGGCCCGGGCCGTCGAGGACCAGTGCTGGCTGCTCGCGTGCAACACGGCCGGCACCCACGGGGGCGTGACGATGGGCGGTCACTCGCAGGTCGTCGCCCCGACCGGCGACGTCGTCGCCGAGGCCGGGCTCGAGGAGGAGGTGCTCTCGGTCGACGTGGATCCGCGTCTCGTCGCCGAGACGCGGGAGGCCTTCCCCGTGCTCGCGGACCGGCGCTGGACGGGGGCCGGGGCATGACCCCCGAGGCGTCCCGGCTGGCCAACCGCACCGAGACGCTGCTCACCGCGCTGCGGACGATGGACGCCTCGTCATATGCCGAGGTCGACTCGGTCGCCGCGGTCCTCGTCACGCCGGGGTTCGGCCGGTCACCGGCCACGACCACGGCGACGGACCGAGCGCTCGCCGACTACCGCGAGGGCCGGCGCCGGGAGATGGCGACGGTGCTCGCCGCCCTCGACCCGGCGGTGCGGGGCCACCCGGTCTCGCTCGCGCTCGCCCTGACCGACCCGCTCGAGCGGCTCGTCCACCCCATGACCGACGAGGTCATGTGTCTGCTCGACTGGGTGCTGCGCGGCGGCGACGCGGCCCGGGCGCTCAGCGTCCTGGCCGACCCCGACCCCGACCCTGCATGAATCCGACCCATTCGGACAGTCCCATGCAGGTGCAGGCGGGGGGTGTGGGTGCGGGACCGGGCTGGGACCGGTGCATGAATCCGACCCATTCGGACAGTCTCATGCAGGTGCGAGCCGGGGGTGTGGGTGCGGGACGGGCTGGGACCGGTGCATGAATCCGACCCATTTGGACAGTCTCATGCAGGTGCGAGCCGGGACCGGGCTGGGACCGGTGCATGAATCCGACCCATTCGGACAGTCTCATGCAGGAGCGGGCCGGGACCGGTGCGCCGGGGAGGCAGCGGCCGGGCGTGAGGCTCAGAAGGCAGACTCGGGGACGTCCATGAGGTCGTTGTCGGCAGCCTCGGCGATGGCGCGCTCGGCGGCGAGCCGGGGCAGGACGTTCTTGGCGTAGAAGGACGCGGCGGCCACCTTGCCGGTGTAGAAGTCGGCGTCCCGGCCGACGGCGCCGGCGGCCAGGGCGTCCTGGGCGACGGCGGCCTGCCGGAGCAGCAGCCAGCCGACGACGAGGTCACCGGCCGCGAGGAGCAGCCGGGTCGATTGCTGGCCGACCTTGTAGACCGAGCGCGGGTCGCCGCCCGAGCGCGGGTCGGAGCGCATGAGGTCGCCGACCATCGAGCCGACGATGCCCTGGACGTTCTCGAGGGCGTCGGCGAGCAGCTCGCGCTCCCGGTCGAGGCGGCCGCCCTGGGCGCCGGTGTCCTTGGCGAACTCCTGGATCTGGCTCGCGACGTGGGCGAGGGCCTGACCCTTGTCCTTGACGATCTTGCGGAAGAAGAAGTCCTGTCCCTGGATCGCCGTCGTGCCCTCGTAGAGGGTGTCGATCTTGGCGTCGCGGACGTACTGCTCGAGCGGGTAGTCCTGGAGGAACCCGGAGCCACCGAGGGTCTGCAGCGACTCGGTGCCGAGCAGCACCCACGCCCGCTCCGAGCCGAGGCCCTTGACGACGGGCAGGAGCAGGTCGTTGACCCGTGCCGCGAGCTCGGCCGGGCTGCCCGGCTCGAGCGACTCCGACCCGGTGCGCAGCTGCTCGGCGTCGACGGTGTCCTGCTGGCTCGCCGTGTAGAGGACGAGGGCCCGCAGCCCCTCGGCATACGCCTTCTGGAGCATGAGGCTGCGACGGACGTCGGGGTGGTGGGTGATCGTGACGCGCGGGGCGTCCTTGGCCGGGTCGGCGAGGTCGGCGCCCTGGACCCGCTGCTTGGCGTAGTCGAGGGCGTTGAGGTAGCCCGTCGAGAGGGTGGCGATCGCCTTGGTGCCGACGAGCATCCGGGCGTTCTCGATGACCCGGAACATCTGGGCGATGCCGTCGTGGACCCCGCCGAAGAGCGTCCCGACGGCCGGCTCCTCGCCGCCGAAGGTCAGCTCGCACGTCGTGGAGACCTTGAGGCCCATCTTCTTCTCGACGTTGGTCACGTAGACCCCGTTGCGCGCGCCGAGCGCGCCGGTCTCGAGGTCGACGTGGTACTTCGGGAGGACGAAGAGGGACAGGCCCTTGGTGCCGGGGCCGGCGCCCTCGGGCCGGGCGAGGACGAAGTGGACGACGTTGTCGACCATGTCGGACTCCGCCGAGGTGATGAACCGCTTGACGCCGGTCAGCGTCCACGTCCCGTCGCCGTTGTCGTGGGCCGTCGTCCGGCCCGCCCCCACGTCCGAGCCCGCGTCGGGCTCGGTGAGCACCATCGTCGTATGCCAGCCGCCCTCGACGATCCAGCGCGCCAGCCGCTTCTGGTCCGGGGTGCCGAGCAGGTGGAGGAGACGGGCGAAGGAGTACGTCGCGTTGAACATCGCGACGGCCGGGTTCGCCCCGAGCAGCATCTCGTTGACGGCCCACTTCAGGCTCGGCGGCCCGTAGGTCCCGCCGAGGTCGCCCCCGGCCTCGAGAGCCCAGAACCCGCTGTCCTGCCAGGCCCGGAAGGACCTGGTGAACGACTCCGGCATGGTGACCCGCTGGGTCTGCAGGTCGTAGACGGGCGGGTGCCGGTCGCCGTCGGCGAACGACTCGGCGATCTCGTGCTCGGCGAGGTGGGCGACCGCCGCGAGCAGCTCGCGGGCCGTGTCGGTGTCGAGCTCGGCATACGGGCCGTGGCCCAGCACCTCGCCCCGCCCGAACACCTCGAACAGGTTGAACTCGATGTCGCGCAGGTTGCTCTTGTAGTGGCCCATGTCGGGACCTCCTCACGAGGGAACGCCGGTGTTACTCGTCAGTAATACTACCGGGTAACACCGGCGCGCGGGTGAGGATTCCCGCCATCGGGGGTCAGCCGTTCTCGAGGGCCTCCAGGGTGGCGCGGGCGCCGGCCTCGTGGAGCGAGCGGAGGAAGCCCCGGTATGCCGTGACGAAGCGGTCGTCGTCGACGAGCCCGCCGAACAGGTCGGGGTCGCGCAGGAAGGCCAGGTCGTCCTCGGCCTGCCGGGCCGCGGCCGCCATGACCCGGTCGCGCAGCCGGTCGACGACCTCGATGGGCTCGCCCTGCTCGTCGACCCCCTCGGCATACCGCGCCCACGCCGCGACGACGAGGGCGGAGCGCTCGATCTCGCCGCCGGACGCGAGGTTCGCGACGATGACCGGGACGAGCCACTTGGGGATGCGGTCCGAGCTCTCGGCGCACAGCCGGGCCAGGGTGTCGCGGACCTCGGGGTTGGCGAACCGGGCGATGAGCTCGTGGCGGTAGGCGTCGAGGTCGACGCCCGGCACCTCGGGCAGGGTGGGGCTGCCCTCCCGCTCCATGTAGCGCAGGAGGAACCCGGCGAACAGCGGGTCCTGGCACACCTCGTGGGCGAGGCGGTAGCCCGCGAGATAGCCGAGGTAGCACAGCGCCTGGTGGCTCGCGTTGAGCAGCCGCAGCTTCATCAGCTCGTAGGGCACGACGTCGTCGACGAGCTGCACCCCGGCATCCTCCAGCGGGGGCCGACCCCGCCCGAAGCGGTCCTCCAGGACCCACTGGGTGAAGGGCTCGCAGACGACGGGCCAGGCGTCCTCGACCCCGAACTCGTCGCGCAGCGCGGCGATGTCGTCCGGCGTGGTGACAGGGGTGATCCGGTCGACCATGCAGTTGGGGAAGCGGACGTGCTCGGCCATCCAGTCGGCGAGGTCCGGGTCGCGGAGCCGGGCGAAGGCGAGGATCATCCGCCGCGCGATGTCGCCGTTGCCGGGCAGGTTGTCGCACGACATGACGGTGAACGGCTCGGCCCCGGCATCCCGCAGCCGTGCCAGCGCCTCGGTGAGGAACCCGAACACGGTCCGCGGGGGACCGTCGCCGGCGAGGTCGGCCCGGATGTCGGGGTCGCTCGGGTCGAACTCGCCCGTCACCTGGTTGACGTGGTAGCCGCCCTCCGTGACCGTGAGGCTGACGATCCGGGTCGCGGGGTCGGTGAGCCGGTCGAGGACCGCGGCGGGGTCGTCGGGCGCGAAGAGGTAGTCGACGATCGAGCCGACGACCCGCGGCTCGAGCCTCCCGTCGGGATGCTTGACCACGAGGGTGTAGAGGCCGTCCTGCGCGAGGAGTGCGTCCCGCATCCGGGCGTCGCCGGGGAGGGTGCCGACGCCGACGATGCCCCAGTCGAGCGCCTCGCCGGCGTTCATGAGCCGGTCGAGGTACATCGCCTCGTGGGCGCGGTGGAACCCGCCGACCCCGAAGTGGACGATGCCGGGGGTGACCGCGGAGCGGTCGTATGCCGGCAGGGCGACCTCGGCGGGGGCGTCGCCGAGATGCCCTGCCGTCAGGGTGACGGCACCCGTCACCGGACGGCTCCCATGGATAGGCCTTGGACGAGTTTGTCTTGGGCGGCGAAGCCGGCGATGAGGACGGGGAG
>JBDIAL010000150.1:0-8919 GCA_039812405.1 Nostocoides sp. | reverse complement strand
GGGCGTAGACGTTGCGCGGACGCCCCGGGCCGTCGTGGCGCTCGGCGTCGACCCGCAGGATCCCCGCCGCGACGAGCTGGTCGAGATGGAAGCGCACCGTCGTCACGTGGAGGCCCACGGACTGCGCGAGCTGGGCAGCCGTGCGGCCGACGGGCCCGCCGTCGCGCGCCGCCCGGTCGAGCGCCGCGACGATCGCGCGCCGGACCGGCGACGCCATCAGCACGGCAAGGTCGAGCACGGCGGGATCGTCGGCTGCCGTGCGCTCGGAGGTGGGCACCTCGCGGCCTCTCAATTTAGAGGAGTTGATTCCTCTTTATTTGTACCACACCGCGGGAGGCCGGTCGCGGGAGGGCGGACGGTCAGAGCCGGGTGAGCAGCTCCTCGGCGATCTGGACCGCGTTGAGCGCCGCGCCCTTGCGCAGGTTGTCGCCGACGACGAAGAGGACGAGGCCCTTCCCCTCCGGGGCGGACTGGTCGGCCCGGACCCGTCCGACGAGGACCTCGTCGCGACCCGCCGCCTCGAGCGGGTTCGGGACGTCGGTCACGATGACGCCCGGTGCGTTCTTCAGCACGTCGAGCGCCTCGTCGGGGGCGAGGTCGGAGCCGAACTCCGCGTGGATCGCGAGGGAGTGGCCCGTGAAGACGGGGACGCGGACGCAGGTGCCGGCCACCCGCAGGTCGGGGATATGGAGGATCCTGCGGGACTCGTTGCGCAGCTTCTGCTCCTCGTCCGTCTCCAGGCTGCCGTCGTCGACGACCGAGCCGGCGACGGGGACGACGTTGAAGCCGACGGGCACGGCATACACCTGCGCCTCGGGCACGGCGACCGCCCGGCCGTCGAGCGCCAGGTCGGCGGGGTGGCCCGCGGCATACCCGCCGGACAGCTGGCGGTCGAGCTCCTGGACGCCCTTGCCGCCCGATCCGCTCACCGCCTGGTACGACGCCACGGTGAGCCGGACGAGGCCGGCCCGATCGTGCAGCGGCTTGAGCACCGGCATGGCGGCCATCGTCGTGCAGTTGGGGTTGGCGACGATGCCCTTGGGGATCGAGTCGAGGTCGCTCGCGTTGACCTCGCTCACGACGAGCGGCACGTCCGGGTCCCCGCGCCACGCCGAGCTGTTGTCGACGACGACCGCACCGGCCGCGGCGACCCGCGGAGCGAACTCCCTGCTCGTCCCGCCGCCCGCGGAGAACAGGGCGATGTCGAGACCGGAGAAGTCCGCCGTCGCCGTGTCCTCGACGACCACCTCGTCGTCACCCCACGTGAGGTTGCTGCCCGCCGACCGCGCCGAGGCGAAGAAGCGAATGTCGTCGAGCGGGAAGGCCCGCTCCGCGAGGAGGGTCCGCATGACCCCGCCGACCTGACCTGTGGCACCGAAGACTCCGACACGCATGGGGTCAAGGATAGGCGGGTATGCGGCGCGGCCCGGCCCGCGTCTCACGACCGCGTCCGGTCGGCCCGCGCCCCCTCGACGTACTGGCGCAGCCGGACACCGCGCCGCTTGAGCGAGGGCAGGTCCCCCTCGTCGCCGCGGTACTCGACCCACCACCGGTAGCCGCGGTCCCGCTGGACGAGGTCGACGACGAACGCGAGGTCGGGTGGCACCTCGGGCAGCTGGTGGGCGGTCCGGCCGAGGTCGTCCGCACGCGCGGTGAAGGCCGGCACGCTCGCCGCCCGGCGGTACTCGCTCGCCCGCACCCGGGAGAGGGCCCAGAGCGGGACGACGACGGGGATGACGAGGGACAGCAGGACCCCGAGGACGAGACAGACGAGGCACAGCGACAGCGCCCACAGCTGGTGACCCCACCCGAGGGGGTCGACGACGAGGAAGGCCCCCACCCCGAGGTAGACCAGCCCGTAGACGGCCGACCAGCCGGCCTGGACCCCGGCGGGGTGGGCCACCTTGAGGAACCGCCAGGAGAGCGGCTCCCCGTCGACCCGGACCTCGGTGAGGCTCTGGAGGGAGAAACCCGTGTAGGCCGCGACGAGGAGCCCGGCGACGGCGAGGACCGTCGCGACTCCGACGACCCACCCGCCGTGGTCGTGCAGGTGCGCATAGGTGCCGCGCCATCCCGACCCGGCCGCCCAGACGCCGACGGCGAGCGGGACGAGGACGACGAGGAGCCGCCACCAGGCGAAGACGAGGAACCGGCCGATCCCCCGCAGCCGCCGGACGATGCCCTCGGCGAGGTGTCCGGCCGTCGTGGGGCGCGGGTGCGTCTCGGGCGGGAGGCCGAACCGTGTCGCGAGCGACCCGAGGCTGGCATACGGGCTGCTCACCGCGGCCGGGAGCGTGCCGAGGAGCATGAGACCGAGCGCGAGGATGACGACCCCGCCGACGACGACCATGCCGTGGACGGCGCTCGTCCCGTCGAGCGTCGTCCCGGACCGGGTCCGCTCCAGCGCGTCGGCGACGAGCGGCACGACGGGCGTGAGGAGGACGAGGCCGTGCAGCATCGTGCCGGACCGCAGGGCACCCCAGGCGAAGGCGAGCAGGAGGAGGCTCACCCCGATCGCCGCGGCCGGGGCCGCGATCCCGCTCGGCAGGGCACCGAAGGCGGCGAGGACGACGAGGACGCCGCCGGTGGCGAACCCGAGCAGGGCCAGGCTGCGGGCCAGGATGCCCTTGGAGGTCAGCCCGGTCATGGCCCAGAACACGACGAGCATGCCGCCGCGGATCGACCGCGTCACCGGGCGGATGGCGCCGAGCCCGGACCGCGGGGAGTCGAGGGTCGTCGCGGTCACGGCGGCCGCCGTCGTCGCGGACCGCAGCAGGAGGTCGCTGCTCACCTCCCCCTCGAGCGGCTCGCGTCCGACTCCGGCCCGGTCGAATGCCGTGAGGAGCTGCACGCGGTCGGACGCGTCGACGGCGGTCGGCCCGCTCCGGTCGACCTGCTCGACGACCCGCTGGAGCAGCCCCTCGTTCTGCTGGAGGAAGAACTGGCCCCGGGAGCGGGCGTTCGACCCGTCGACGGCATCGCCCCGGATGGCCTGGACGAGGGCCGGGGTGTCCTCGGGGACGACATCGAGATGGAGGGCCCAGGCGACCAGCCCGGCGAGTCCGGGCATCGACGGCGCGAGGTCGCCCGGCGAGGTGTTGACGATGTCGAAGCAGGCCGTCAGCTCCTCGACGGCCAGCGTGCGCAGCTCGACGAGCCGGGGGTCGGCGAGGACGGGCGAGGCCGGGTCGAACAGCGCGGCGACGATCTCCTCGACCGTCGCCCGGGCCGGATCCCGGGGGTCGCTGCCCGTCGCGACCGTCGAGGAGAGGTAGCCGCTCAGCGTCGCCGCCCGGCGGACCCGGGTCGGCTGGAGGACGGTGAGGGCGAGGACGGTCGCGGCGTCGAGGCGTCCCCACATCCAGTCGTTGAGGCGCCACGACCGTTTGAGGAACCCCCCGAACCGCCGCAGGGACATGCCGCCGAGCTTGTCGTCGGCCGTCCGGGTGTAGCGCATGAAGGGGTCCTGGATCTGCGCCGACAGCTGGACCAGCTCGACGGGCAGGGTGGCCCCCGTGGACGTCTCGTCGCCGAGGGCGGTCGTGGCCACCTCGAGCTGGAGCAGCCTGGTGAGCAGGGCCGCATGATCCGTCGGCGGGGCACCGAGGACGTCGGCCCACACCGCGAGGCGCCGGTCGGCGACCATGGTCGCCTCGTCGCCGTCGGTCCTCGCCACCCGGACGAGAATGGGGACGACGCCCTCCATCTGCGTCACGACCTCGTCGACGAGGGCCCGGACCTCCGCGCCCGCGCTGGCCGGCCGGCCTCGCACATCGGTCAGCCAGTCGAGCAGTGCCGCGTGGACCGCGTCGTGCCGGGCCGCCGCCCGCTGCGGGTCCGCGGTCGCCGCCTCGACCCGGCCGCCCTCGGACTGGGCCAGATCCGCGGCGAGCGCCTCGAGGCCGGCGCCCTCGACGCCGAGCATGAGGACGGAGTAGCACCCGAGCCGGAAGGCCCAGTAGGACTGGTTGGGCTCGAGGGTCGAGAGGACGGGGTCGATGTCCCACCGTCGGTCGGTCAGGCTGCGGGACTCCGCGATCCGCACCGCGGTGCGCGACACGACGTCGTAGGCGGCGGACACGGTGGCGAAGTCCGGGCCGGGCGACAGCACCCAGATGAGCCGGCGGATGAGGTCGCCCGCCGCCTCGGCGACCCGCTCCGCGCCGGTGTCGCCCCACCCCCAGCCCGGTCCGGCGTCGGGCTCCTGCTCGGTCGGGAGGACGTGCGGGACGTAGGGCAGCCCGACCCACACCCCACCCGCACCGTCGGGAGCCCCGGGGGCATCCGGTCCGCCCGGCCCCGGCATACCAGGCATGCCCGGCGCTCCGGGCACGCCCGGCGCACCCGGCGTGCCCGTCGCCGCCCGGGCCGACGCGTCGTCGAGCCAGTTCTGCGCCGCCTCCGCGGCCCGCCGGATCCGCTCGTAGCTCCACAGGTCGCTCACCTCCTGCTCCTCGACCGGCAGCAGGCTCAGGGCCTCGACCTTGCGCTGGGACAGGTCGCGCGCGGCCCGCCACTTCCGCAGCCGGCGGTAGTGGGGGTAGAGGCTCGTGGCGAGGGAGGCCACGGTCTGGCTCTCGTCGGAGGCGACGGACTCCAGGATGTCGCTGCGCGTGCCGCGCCGGCCGGCGGCCGCTCGGTTGTGCGCCTCGATCTCCTCGACGAAGGTCCGGCCGCCCTGCGCCGACAGGGCCCCGAGCACCTCGGTCATCGTGTCGCGCAGGGTCGGCGGCTCGGCGAACGAGTCGGCCGGGTCGAGCCCCGGCTGCGGCGCGTGGGGATAGACGAGGAGCAGCACCCGCCGGACCGGGCCCGAGGCGGGCATGGCCTGGATCGCCGAGAGCGCGTATGCCGTGGGCGTGTTCGCGAGGAGCCCCCCGTCCACCGCGAACCGGGACCGGTCCGTGCGCGCCGGGTCGCCCCACGACTCGACGACACCGTCGAGGTCGGGCCGGACGGCCTGGTCCTCGAGGGTCCGCGACGTCTTGTCGAGGTCCTCGCCGACCGGGATGAACGTCGGCTCGAAGGCGACGGGGAAGCTCGCCGAGGCCCGTGCCGCGAGCGCCAGCTGGGCCGCGGTGTGCCGGATCGCCGCCGCGGAGAACGGATCCGGGCGCTGCGATCCGTCGGGCATCCTCTCGGGGATCGGCCACCGGCTCCAGCGCAGCCGGGCGGCGTGCAGCTCCTGGGGCATCTTCTGCCCGAGCGCGTCGGTCGTCACGAGCTGGTTGCCCCGCAGCACCGTCGTCGCGAGCGTGAGGTCGATGGGCGCCTCGTCCGGGCTGCGCGGCTCGAGGGGCGTGGCGAGCCCGCCGAGCGCCGCGTTGAGCTCGGGCAGGAAGTACTCGTCGCCGCGCATGAGCGAGGACGGCGCGCCGCGGAAGGGCTGGCGCAGCAGCGTCTCGATCTGCCCCTGGTCGATCCACAGGTCCCGCAGCGTCCCGACGTCGGCCCGGCCGTTGACCTGGGCGAGGGCGAGCGCCGCCCCGTTGATCCCGCCAGCGGAGGTCCCGGCGATGACGTCGGTGCGCGCGGTGGCACCGGCGAGACGGAGCATGAGGCGGTATGCGGGGTGCCCCTCCTCCCGCTGTCCCGCCTTTACGAGCCGGTCGATCTCCAGGACCGTCCCGCCCATCCAGACGGCGAGGCTGACGCCGCCGTTGAGGACCACGGCCAGGCGCAGCTCCTCGGTCGGCACCTCGTCGAGACCGGGATGGCTCAGCAGGCCACCGGTGTCCGCCATCATCACACCGCCCTCCGCCGTCGGTCCGTGCCGACCGGGTCCGTGCAGACCACGTCAGCGCAGACCACTGGTCGACGACTCATCGTCCCACGGACGGGCCCCGAGGTGAACGGGTCAGAAGCCGAGGCGTTGCAGCTGCTTCGGGTCGCGCTGCCAGTCCTTGGCGATCTTGACGTGGAGGTCGAGGTAGACCTTCTGGCCGAGCAGCGCCTCGATCCCGCGGCGCGCGGTGGAGCCCACCTCACGCAGTCGCGAGCCGCCTCGTCCGATGACGATCGCCTTCTGGGACGCGCGCTCGACGAAGACGCTGACCCGGACGTCGAGCAGCGGCCGGTCCGGCGGCCGTCCCTCGCGGGGGACCATCTCCTCGACGACGACGGCGAGGGAGTGGGGCAGCTCGTCGCGGACGCCGTCGAGCGCTGCCTCGCGGACCAGCTCGGCGACCATGACGGCCTCGGGCTCGTCGGTGAGGACGCCGTCGGGGTAGAGCGGCCCCGGCGCCGGCGGCAGGTGGGCGGAGAGGACCGAGGCGACGACGTCCACCTGGGTCCCGTCGACCGCCGAGCACGGCACGATGTCGTCCCAGTCCCCGAGCCGGTCGATGGCGACGAGGTGCGCGGCGAGCCGCTCCCGGTCGATGAGGTCGGTCTTCGTCGCGATGGCGACGACGGGCCGCCTGCGCACCGAGCGCAGCTGGGCGAGCTCGGCCGCGATGAACTGGTCGCCCGGCCCGATCCGCTGGTCGGCCGGCAGGCAGAACCCGACGACGTCGACCTCGAGGAGGGTCGCCCGGACGAGGTCGTTGAGCCGCTCGCCGAGGAGGGTGCGCGGCTTGTGGAGTCCCGGGGTGTCGACGAGGATCAGCTGGCTCTCCCCGGTCGTCACGATGCCCCGGATCGTGTGCCGGGTCGTCTGCGGCTTCGCGGAGGTGATGGCGACCTTCTGCCCGACGAGCGCGTTGGTCAACGTCGACTTGCCCGCGTTGGGACGCCCCACGAGACAGGCGAACCCGGCGACGTAGCCGGGCTCCCCGGCATACCCTTCCTGCCCGCCCGTGCCCGACCCACCGCTCATGACCGCTCCTTGCCCGCCGGGCTCGCCCCGGCCTCCTCGGGGACCGGCTGGCCCGCGTCGTCGGCGCCCTCGTCGGACTCCGGCGGGACCCGCTCGACGATGACCGTCGCGATCCGGTGCCGGCGCCCGGCCATCCGCTCGGCGGTCAGCGACAGGTGGGCGACCTCGCAGTGCGACCCGACGATGGGCACCTGACCGGTCGTCTTGCCGATGAGGCCGCCGACGGTCGACACCTCGTCCTCCTCGATGTGGACGTCGAAGAGGTCGGCGAGGTCGTCGATGTCCATCGTCGCGGCGACCCGGTAGCGGCCCTCGCCGAGGTCCTCGACCTCGGGCTGCTCCCGGTCGTACTCGTCGGCGATCTCCCCGACGATCTCCTCGAGGATGTCCTCGATCGTCACGAGGCCGGCCGTCCCGCCGTACTCGTCGATGACGATGGCGGCGTGGTTCTGCTCCTGCTGCATCGCGCGGAGCAGGTCGTCGACCGGCTTGCTCTCGGGGACGAAGTGCACCGGGCGCATGAGCGAGGTGACGGGGACGGCCATCGCCTCGGCGTCGCCGTTGACGCGCCGCACGACGTCCTTGAAGTAGAGCATCCCGAGGACGTCGTCGGAGCCGGCGCCGACGACGGGTATGCGGGAGAAGCCGCTGCGGATGAACAGCGACATCGCGTGCCGGGCCCTCCGCTCGTGGTCGATGGTCACCATGTCGGTGCGCGGCACCATGACCTCACGGGCGATCGTGTCGCCGAGCTCGAAGACGGAGTGGAGCATGTCGCGCTCGTCGGCCTCGATGACGGCGTTCTCACCGGCGATGTCGACGAGGTCGCGCAGCTCGGCCTCGCTCTGGAACGGCCCGTGCCGATAGCCCTCTCCCGGTGTGACGGCGTTGCCGGCGAGGACGAGGAGCCGGGCGATGGGCCCGAGGACCCGGCCGAGCCACACGACGAGCGGTGCCCCGAGCCGGGCGACGCCGTCGACGTGCTGCCGCCCGATCGTGCGGGGCGACACCGATACGAGGACGAAGGAGACGATCGCCATGGCGGCGACGGCGACGAGCACCGGCTTCCACGTGCCCGGCACGACGTCGACGACGGCGACCGTGATGAGCACCATCGCGGCCGACTCGAAGAGGACCCGCACGAAGGTCGTCACCGAGAGGTGGGCGGCCCGGTGGTCGACGATGCGCACGAGCGCCGCCGCCCCCGGCAGGCCGTCGTCGGCCATCTCCTCCGCACGGGCGCGCGACACGTGCCACAGCGCCTCCTCGATGGCCGCGAGGAGGAAGGCGACGACGAGGGCGACGACGGCGAGGGTGACGAGGGTGCTGACCACGGCGGGCCTCAGGCGCCGCGGCCGCGGCCGGCGAGGAAGGTGAGGAGGAGCTGGCGCTGCAGCTCGAACATCTCCTTCTTCTCCTCCTCCTCGGCATGGTCGAACCCCAGGAGGTGGAGGATGCCGTGCGTCGTGAGCAGGAGCAGCTCCTCCTCCGTCGCGTGGCCGGCCTCCGCGGCCTGCCGGGCCGCGACGGTGGGGCAGAGGACGACGTCGCCGAGCATCCCCGGCTCGCTCGGCGCGAGCTCGGTGCCGGGGCGCAGCTCGTCCATGGGGAAGCTCATGACGTCGGTCGGACCGGGCAGGTCCATCCAGCGCACGTGGAGGGTCTCCATGGCCGGCTCGTCGACGAGGGTGACGGCGAGGTCGGCCTGCGGGTGCACGTGGAGCTGCTCGAGCACGTAGCGGGCGCAGGCGACGAGCTCCAGCTCGTCGACCTCGACGTCAGTCTCGTTGAGCACGTCGACGGTCACGCGCGATCCTTCCCCCCGGGGCCGACTGGTGCATCGCGTCCCACCGGCCGTAGGCGTCGACGATGTCGCCGACGAGCCGGTGCCGCACGACGTCCTGCGGTGTGAGCATGGAGAAGTGGACGTCCTCGACGCCCTCGAGGATGTCCTGGACGACCCGCAGCCCGCTCTGGACGCCACCGGGCAGGTCGACCTGGGTGACGTCGCCGGTCACGACCATCTTCGACCCGAAGCCGAGCCGGGTGAGGAACATCTTCATCTGCTCCGGCGAGGTGTTCTGCGCCTCGTCGAGGATGAT
>JBDIAL010000149.1:0-8937 GCA_039812405.1 Nostocoides sp. | reverse complement strand
GGCCGTCGACCCGCAGCACCGTCGCCGGCCCCACGGCCGCGGCCCGGGGCCCGACGGACCGCTCGGTGAGCATCGCCGAGAAGCCGAACACGTCGCCCGGGCCGGCGATCTGGTCGGCCGGCTCGTCGAAGCCCGCCGCATCGTGCCACAGCGCGACGGTGCCGGACACGACGATGCATACCTCGTGGATCGCCCCGGCGAACGCGTCGAGGACGAGGTCGCCGTCGGCATACTCCGTCACCGTCGCGTGCGCCGCGACCTCCTCGGCGGACTCCCGGCTCAGCGCGTCGAAGGGCGGGTGCGCGGCGAGGAAGTCGGCGACCTGCGAGGCGTCCACGAGAGACATCGTGACATCTCCGGGCGTCGTCGTGGGCTGTCGGACCTCGCCGGGCCTCCGTCCGCGGGCCGCGTCAGTCGACGCTGCCGGGTGTCGGCGGGCTGGGGATCTTGTAGCCCGACGGTGCGACGTACTTGTCGAGCGCCTTCCTCCAGGCCCCGGTGTCGATGTAGCTCTTGAGGGCCGGGGTGATCTGGTTGACGAGGGCCGTGTCGCCCTTCTTCACCCCGACGCCGTAGCGCTCGTCCGTGAAGCCCTTCCCGACGACCTTGAGGAGGCCCTTGTACTTCGGCTGCGCGGCGAACCCGGCGAGGATGAGGTCGTCGGTCGTCACGGCGTCGACGTCGCCGGCGGCGAGGTCACGCACGCACTCGGAGAAGGTGGGGACCACGCGCAGGGTGATCCGCCCCTTGTAGTGCGCCTTGATGTATGCCGCCGAGGTCGTCCCGGCCGCCGAGCACAGGGTCTTGCCGTCCAGGGTGTCGGGGCCGGTGATCGAGGTGTCGTTGCGCCGGATAAGCAGGTCCTGGTGGGCGATGAAGTACGGTCCGGAGAACGAGACCTGCTGCTCGCGCTCCGGCGTCATCGAGAACGTCGCGACGACGAGGTCCACCTGACCGCTCGTCAGGGCGCCGATCCGGTCGGCGGGGTTGAGGGGCACCCAGGTGATGTTCGCCGATGGGACGCCGAGCTTGCCCGCGACGTAGTTGGCCGTCTCGATGTCGAACCCGGCATAGCCGTTGCCGACCCGCATGCTGACGCCGGGCTCGTCGTCGGCGATGCCGATCGTCAGCCGCTTGTCCCCCGTCGCCCCGTTGGCCGCGACCGTCGAGCTGTCCGACGCGCCGGAGGAGCAGGCCGAGAGGGCCGGCAGGGAGAGGAGGCCGAGGCATACGACGGCCGTTGTCAGCCGTCCGCGGCGGTGCAGGGTCATCGGTCAGCCCTCCCGCTCGGGCGTGGAGGCGTCGGTGCCGAGCGGCCCGTAGGTCGGCCCGTCGAGCGACCAGACCGCCTTGAGGCGGCCGCCGGTGTTCTCGACGACGGCCGGCCTGACGAGGCGCCAGCCCATCTCGAGGAGGATGGCGAGGATCGGTATGCCGAGGATGACGACGATGAAGTCCGTCTTCTTCCAGAAGTACGGCGAGGACTGCCACCCCGAGATGGCCATGCCGACGACGACGAGGCCGAGGAAGGCCAGGCCGATGTAGCTCGTCCACGGCGAGCCCGGTGCCTGGAAGGGACTGGCCGGGATCACCCCGCGGTCGCTCAGCTGACGCAGCCGCAGCTGGCAGAGGAAGATCGTGCTCCACGTGAAGAGCACGCCGATGGCGGCCGCCTCGAGGGCGATCTCGAAGGCGTCCGGGGTCAGCGCGTTGAGGACGGAGCCGAAGACGTAGACGACGGACGTCATGACGATGCCGGCCCACGGGACCCCGGAGGCGCTCATGAGGAGGGTGAACCGGGGGGCCTGCTTGGACACGCCGAGGCTGCGCAGCACCCGGCCGGTCGAGTAGAGGCCGGAGTTGAGGCTGCTCATCGCCGCGACGATGAGGACCACTTGGATCAGGTTGCCCATCCAGTCCAGACCCATTCGGCCGAACACCGTCACGAACGGCGAGATCCCGGCCTTGTACTCGGTCGTCGGCAGCATGCAGACGAGCAGGAAGATGGAGCCGCAGTAGAAGACGGCGATCCGCATGATGACGGCGTTGACGGCCTTGGGCACCTCGACGGTGGCGTTCTCCATCTCGCCCGCCGCGACGCCGACCATCTCGATCGCGGCATACGCGAAGACGACGCCGGACATGACGAGGATCGGGCCGTACCAGTGGTAGGCACCCGAGGCCGGCCAGAACCCGCCCGGGTTGCTCCACAGGTTCGAGACGCCCGCCCGGTGCCCGCCGATGTGCAGCCGCAGCCCGACGACGACGATCCCGACGATGAGGAAGATGACGATCGCGCCGACCTTGGCGATCGCCGCCCAGAACTCGAACTCGCCGAAGGCGCGCGCCGACATGAGGTTGACGGCGAGGACGACGGCGAGGGCGATGAGGACCGTCGCCCAAGTCGGCATCGTCGGCCACCAGAACTGGATGTAGAGGCCGACGGCCGACAGCTCGGCGATGCCGGTCAGCGCCCAGTTGAGCCAGTACATCCAGCCGGTGATGTACGCGGCCTTCTCACCGTAGAACTCGCGCATGTAGGAGACGAAGGCCCCGGAGGTCGCGCGGTGCAGGACGAGCTCGCCGAGGGACCGCATGAGGAAGTAGGCGATGACGCCGACGAAGGCGTAGCTGAGCAGCAGGGCCGGCCCGGTGCTGTTGAGCCGGGACGCGGAGCCGAGGAAGAGACCGGTGCCGATGGCGCCACCGATGGCGATCATCTGGACGTGGCGTCGGCCGAGCGTCTGCTTGTAGCCGACCTGTTCGGCATCGAGAGAGTGCTGCGGCGCGGAGGCATCCGTTGTCGTCATGAACCCACCCTTCTTGAGGATCTCCGGGGCAAGGTACTCCTAACGGACCGTCTTGTCGCCGCTCCGAGGGGCCGTCGCGAGGCTTTGTGTCCGACCCGAGATGTCAACTCGTGGCCGGTTTTGCGAGGTCGGCGATCGAGGTGAGGCCGTATTTCTCGGCCGTCGCCTTCGTCACGACGATGGAGTCGGTGTCCTGTGCCTCCGACCGGTCGAGCGCCTCGAGGTTGGACGGCAGGGCCTTCTGGAGTGCCGCGTAGACGGCGTCCGGGCTCGTCGCCGTGGCGCCCTTGTCGATGTACTGCAGGATCGTGCCGGTGTACTCGGGGAAGAGCTCGAGCGTCCCCTTCGCCAGCGCCGGGTAGTACTTCTCGCGGCTGCCGATGTTGAGCGTCCGCTTGACCTTCGCGCCCTGCGCGGTGAGCGCGTCGGCATACACGTCGGCAAGGACGACGTTCTCGGGGAAGTTGGCCGAGCCCACCGTGATGGCGACGCCCTCGGCCTGGGTGCCGGACGCGTCGAGGCCCTGCGCGCTGAGCCAGGCCTTGGCGACGGTGTCGGGGTCCTCCTTGTCGTTCTGCACCTTCCCCACCATCGTCGAGAGGCCGGTGGTCGTCAGCTTGGCGGAGATGCCGTTGAGGACGGCCTTGACCCCGTCGGTCGCCTTGGCCCGGTTGATGATGGGCACGATGTTCTGCGCCGCGAAGTTGGACTTGGGGTCGGTGAGGACGACGAACCCGTTGGCCTTGATCGAGGGGTCGGTCGAGAACAGGTCGGCCGCGTCGACCCGGCCGCTCTTCAGGGCCTGGACGGTGACGGGTCCGCCGACGTCGGTCGGGATGAACTTCCCGAAGACGACCCCGTAGTTCTTCTCGAGCCCGGGGAGGCCGTCGGGGCGGGTCCGGAACTCCGGGGGCCCGCCCATGACGAGCTGCGAGGCGATCGTCTTCGTGGCACTGGACGCCGTGTCGCTGGCCGAGGAGGCCGAGCCGGCGCTCGAGCCGGCCTGGCCGCAGCCGGCGAGCCCGACGGCGAGGACGGCGGCTGCTCCGGCGGTGAGGAGGGTGCGGGTCATGGTGTTCCTATCGGTTGAGGGTCAGGGTCGGTTGACGGACTGGGAGCGGGACCGGGGGAAGCGCCCGGTGATCCCGCGGCTCACGGTGAGGCGTTGGAGGAGGGCGAGCACGAGGTCGGCGAGGAGGGCGAGGAGCGCGACGAGCACGCCCCCGCTGATCATCTGCGGGTAGTCCTGCTGCGCGAGCCCGTCGTAGATGAACCGCCCGAGTCCGCCGAGCGTGACGTAGGCGGCGATGGTCGCCGTCGCGATGACCTGGAGGGTCGCCGAGCGCAGCCCGGAGAAGATGAGCGGAAGGGCGTTGGGCAGCTCGACGCGCCACAGCACCTGGGGCCCGGTCATGCCCATGCCGTATGCCGCGTCGCGGACCGCGGGGTCGACGTTCTGCACCCCGGCGAAGGCCGCGGACAGGATGGGCGGCACGGCGAGGAGGACGAGGACGACGAGGGTCGGGATGACGTAGCCCGTCGCCGTCCGGCCCTGGAAGTGGGGCGTGATGACGACGACGAGGAGGACGAGCACCCCGACGGTGGGCAGCGCCCGGACCGCGTTGAGCCCGGAGATGACCGACGTCGCGCGACCGGTGTGGCCGATGACGAGCCCGAGCGGCAGGCCGACGAGCAGGGCGACGAGGACCGCGACGAGCGAGTAGGCGACGTGGGTCTGCAGCTGGTCCCAGATCCCCGTCATGAACTGGGTGCCCCGCCAGTTGTCGGGGTCGTTGAGCCAGACGAGCACGGCGTGGATCACGAGCCCACCGCCCGGCGCCACGGGGTGAGCAGCCGCCCGAGGAGGATGACGAGCAGGTCGAGGACGAGCGCGAGGGCGACGCAGAGGACGAGACCGAGGACGATCGGTGGATAGTAGGGCGAGTCCGTCGACAGCTTGAACCCCTGGTCGAAGAGCAGCCCGAGGTTGACCATGCCGATCGTGCCGGCGACGGCCACGATGCTGACGTTCGCGACGACGGCGACGCGCAGCCCGGCGGTGATGACCGGGACGGCGATCGGCAGCTCGACGCGGAAGAACCGCCCGAGCGGGGTGAACCCGACGGCGGTCGCCGCCTGGAGCGTCTCCTCCGACACCGAGCGCAGACCGTCGGCGACGACCCGGACGAGTAGCGCGACGGAGTAGACCGTGAGGGCGATCGGCACCTGGAGCGGGGAGAGCGGGTCGAGTCCGAGCAGGGGCGGCACGAGGACGAAGAGGGCGATCGAGGGGATCGTGTAGAGCAGCCCGGTCACCGTCATGAGCGGCGGGTAGGACCAGGCGTACCGGCTGGCCACCCAGCCGAGGGGGAGGGCGATGAGCAGCCCGACGAGGACCGGGACGACGGACAGCCAGGTGTGCGCCCACAGCCATCCCATGACCTCGGAGAAGTGGTCGCCGAAGTACTGCAGGAACAGCAGGGGCGAGGAGCTGTCGCCGGCCGTGAGGGCGGGCAGGATCCCGGCAGGGTGGGGCCCGGCGTGGACGAGCCCGGCGGGGTCGGCTGGGGCGAGGGTGGGCAGGAGGTCAGCCATCGGCGCCTCCGCTCGCCTCCGCCGGCTCCCGGCGCGCGATGAGGGCGGTCACCGCGTCGAGGTCGACGGTGCCGAGGAGCTGCCCGTCGTCGGTGACGACGACCCCGCGGCCGGACGGGGAGGAGAGGCAGGCGTCGAGCGCGGCGCGCAGCGACCCGCCCTGGGTCGCGAGGGTGCCGCCGCGGTAGAGCGCGGCGTCGTCGACCGGCATACCCGGCAGCGAGCCGCCCGGACCACCGCGCAACCAGCCCTGGGGCTCACCCGCCTCGTCGACGACGAGGGTCCACTCCGCGAGCCCACCGGCCGGCACGGTGTCACCGAGTCGCAGGGTCGGCTCCTGGTGCGCCGGCAGCTCGGCGCCCCGGGTGAAGCCGAGCGCCCGGTAGCCGCGGTCCCGCCCGACGAACCCGGCGACGAAGGCGTCGACGGGCCGGGCGAGGAGCTCGGCCGGCGGCGCCAGCTGGGCCAGGCGCCCCCCGACACCCATGACGGCGATCTGGTCGCCGAGCTTGATCGCCTCGTCGATGTCGTGGGTGACGAAGACGATCGTCTTGCCGAGCTCCTCCTGGAGCTGGAGGAACTGGTCCTGCAGCTGCTCGCGGACGACGGGGTCGACGGCCGAGAACGGCTCGTCCATGAGCATGACGGGCGGGTCGGCGGCGAGCGCCCGGGCGACGCCGACCCGTTGCTGCTGGCCGCCGGACAGCTGGGCGGGATAGCGCGTCGCGAAGTGCGGGGGCAGCCCGACCCGCTCGATCAGCTCGACCGCCCGGGCCCGCGCCTGTCGCTTGCCGGTGCCGAGCAGGTAGGGCACCGTCGCGACGTTGTCGACGACGGTGCGGTGCGGGAAGAGCCCGGCGTGCTGGATGACGTAGCCGATCGTCCGGCGCAGCTCGTGCGCGGGCACGCTCGTCACGTCGCGGTCGTCGATGTGGATCGAGCCGGACGTCGGCTCGATCATCCGGTTGACCATCCGCAGGCTCGTCGTCTTGCCGCAGCCCGACGGGCCGACGAACACGGTGATCCGGCCGGTCGGCGCCTCCAGGGTCAGGTCGTCGACCGCGACGGTGCCGTCGGGATAGCGCTTGGTCACGTGGTCGAACCGGATCATCGGCTGGCCTCTCGGGTGCGGCGGCCTCTCATCACCGAACCCTACGAGGCGCCCCTGACACCGTGCGCGAGGAGCGGGGACGCAGCGGGACCCGGTGGCCGCGGAGAGCGCCCCCGCTGCTCCGCGGCCACCACCGGCGCCTCCCCTGTCGCCGCTGGTCCGCAGGACGTCGCCCCGCCTCGTCGTCCTGCGGTGGATGACCGCCCTGTCGGCCACCTGGAGCCCCATCCTTCCCGGAGCCCGGCGACGATCGCATCGGTGGTTCTACGTATGTTCGACCGTGGATGCGGTGGTCCCACGCGGGCCGGACGACGCGATTCCGGTATGCCGCTCGGTAGCCTCGTGGTCGTGCTCACCCCGCCGATCGGCCGCGAGAAGCTCCTGGCGGAGCTCGACCGCGCCCTCGCGGCGGCCCGCTGGGTGACCCTCGCCGGGCCTCCCGGGAGTGGGAAGACCCTCCTCGCGCGGCACGTCGCGGCCCGTCGTCCGGGCACGGTCTGGGTCAACGCCGGCGGTCTGGCGGGGGTCGGGCCGGCCGGGGTGGAGGCGGTCGTCCTCGCCTGTCTCGACGCCCTCCACGCCGACGTGGGGATCGGCGACTCGGCGGCCTCGGTGCTGCGCCGCCGTCTCGACGACCGGGACATCCTCCTCGTCGTCGACGGCCTCGGCGCCGACGTGGCCGACGTCGGGGACCTCCTGGAGGACCTCGTCGACGCTACGACACGCTCGCGCATCGCGACGACCGCGATCGCGGTGGCGGGCCGTCCCGCCGAGCGGGTCGTCCGGGTCGGGCCGCTCCCCCTGCCGCAGCCGGGAGCGCCGCTCGCGGGACCGGCATACGAGATGTTCCGGACCCGGCTCCGCGCCGCCGGGGGCGCATCGGTCGACCCGGCGCAGCACGGGGAGGCCCTGCGGCTGCTCCTCCTCGCGACCGGCGGCCTGCCGCTGCTCATCGAGCAGCTCGCCGTCCAGGTCGCCCTCGTCGGGGTGTCCAACGTCGTCCCGACCGCCTCCCTGCCCGATGCCGTCCGGGCGACCTACGACCTCCTCGACGCCGACCAGCAGCGCTGCTTCCGGCGGGTCGCCCAGCTGCGCTCGCCGATCGGGCTCGACGTCCTGTCGGCGGTCACGGGGATCGACCGGGCCGCCGCGGCCCAGCTCGCGGCCGGTCTCGTGAGCCGGTCGCTGCTCGACGTCCAGCCGGACGGCCGGTTCGAGATGCTCGCGCCGATCCGGCGCTACGGGACCCTCGTCACCGCGACCACCGACGACGGTGCGGCCGCCCGGGAGGGGCTGCTGCGCTGGGCGGAGTCCGTCGTCCCCGACGACGCGAACGTCGGCGCCGCCGACGCCCCGTGGCTCGCCGACCTCTCGCTCATGCGGGCGGCGATCTCCGCGGCATGCGCCGACGAGGCGACCCGGGCGCGGGGGTTCGCCCTGGCCAACGGGGTCTTCTCGAGCCTCTACACCGCGATGCGGGTCCGCGAGGCGGCCGAGATCCTCCAGGGGGCGCTGGCCAGCGGCGAGGGCCCGTCCGACATCGGCGCCCAGGTCGCGCGCCGTGCCGGGATCGCGGCGAGCGAGGCCCGCGGGACCTACGAGGGGCTCGGGCTCCTCGACCTGGCCGAGGAGTATGCCGTCCGCGCGCCGAGCCCGGACGTCGAGCGGGCCCGCAACGCCTCTATCCGTGGCGAGATGCACCTCGACGCCGGCGACCTCGACCGGGCCGAGGAGGAGGCCCGCCGCGCGGTCGCCCTCGGCGCCGCCGACCCGTACATCACCCGGCAGGCGCAGCGCACCCTCGTCGACGTCTTCTTCTCGCGCGGGGACTTCGGCCCGGCCGAGGAGCTCGCCGACGTCGTCATGACCGGCGCGCCGCCCGAGGAGCGCTGGCTGGCGCTGTCGGCCCGGGTCGTCTGCGGTCGTATCGCCCTCGAGCAGGGCCGGCCGGCCGAGGCGATGGCCGCCTCGCGGACGGCATACGAGGAGGCCACCGGGATCGCGGAGGACCGCATCGCCCTGCTCGCCGAGACGCTCATGCGCCAGCTCGACATCGAGGTCGTCCCCTCCGATGTCGACCGGGAGACCCTGCCGTGGTCGGTCCGGCTCCCGGTCCTCGCCCAGGACGCCCGCCGGCTCGCGCACGACGGGGGCCTCGACCGGGCGGCGGGGCTCTTCGCCGACGTCGTCGTCCTCGCGGACTCCGGGCGGCTGGGCCGCGACGCGGTTGAGGCGCGGGTCATGCTCGGGAACTGTCTCATGGCCCTGGACGACGTGGACCAGGCGCAGTCGACGTTCCTCGCCGCGCTCGACCGGTCCGCCCGCTGCCCGATGCCGTTGCGGGCGGCCGACGCGCTCGACGCCCTCGCGACGATCGCGTGGCGGCGTGGCCACACAGGGGCGTCGTCGCTGTCGGCGACC
>JBDIAL010000148.1:0-9225 GCA_039812405.1 Nostocoides sp. | reverse complement strand
CGGGCGCCGGCGGGGCCGCCTCGGAGCGGCGGCCCTTGACCCGCCGCGTCACCGCGAGGCCGAGGATCCGCACGCCGAGCCGCTCGGCCCGGGCGGCGACACCCTCGACGTCGGCGGCGCTCGTCACGCCGTCGGTGCCGACGAGGATCGTCGTGTCGGTCGCCACGCCCATGCCGACGCCGGCCGGAGCGACCGCGGCCGGCGAGGACACGATGACGTAGTCCCAGGCCGCGCGCAGGTCGGACAGCACGTTCCCGAAGCGGTCGGAGAAGACGAGCGCCTCGTGGTCGGCGAGGGCCCGGCCGGCCGGCAGGACCTGGATGCCCCGTGCCTCGACGAGGGCCGACGAGAGGTCGGCGCCGAGGAGGACGTCCGCAAGGCCCTTGTCGCTGCGCACCCCGAGGGCCTGCTCCGCCTCGCGGCGCGGGTCGGTCTCGACGAGGACGACCGAGTGGCCCGCCTCGCGCAGGGCGGCGGCGAGGTCGGCGGCCACCTGGCCGGCCGGGACGATCTCGGTCACGCCGGCGACGGACACGGCGGCCGGCGCCGAGCAGTTCGCGATGACGGCCGTCCGGAGCCGCTGGGCCATGACCTGCGGACCGGCTGCGGCGGACGCGCCACCGCGCGACCCGCCACCGAGACCCTTGGCGGCGCTGGCGTCGGAGGCGAGGACCGGGACTGGGCCGACCTGGGTGTCGGTGCCGGCGCGGACCGTCTTGTCCCGGCGCTCCAGCCAGATCGCGGCGAGGAGGCCGATGCCGAGGCCGATGAGGGCACCGAGGAGGCCGAGCAGCCACGGGCTGATGCCGCTGGGCTTCGAGGGCAGCGAGGCCGGGGAGATGATCGTGCCCGGGTCGGCGCCGCCGGACTCCAGCGTGCTGATGCTGTTCTGGATCGTCACGAGCTGGTTGGCGTAGAGCTGCACCTGCTGGGCGGCCTGCGGGGGCGCGTTGGTGGAGCCGGCCTCCTTCGAGGCGGTCGCGAGGCTCTTGCGCACCGCGTCGGCCTGCTTGGTCAGCGTGGCCATCCGGGACTTCTGGGTCGCCGTCGTCTGGGCCTCACGGAAGTCGAGGTAGGCCTGGGCCACCGTCTGGGCCCCCGTCTTGGCGGCCTGCGCCGAGGGAGCGGAGTAGGTGACGCTGACGACCTGGGTGTTCGCCGGCACCTGCGCGCTCACCGTGCCGGTGCCCGGGACCCAGGCGGGGTGGAGCGTCTTGTTGGCCAGCGCGGCGACCGGCGCGGACTGGGCCACCTGGGCCTCGGTCTGCATGGCGATCGTCACCTGCTGGGCGCTCGCGCCGGTGTCCGGCGCGAAGGGGTTGCCCAGGATGGGCCGGATGAGCACCTTGGCGGTCGAGACGTAGGACGTCGAGCGTCCCTGGGCCACGACCCCCACGGCCACGCCGAGCACGACGGCGCAGCCCAGGATGAGGAGGAGGTGACGCCGCACGGCGTCGGCGACCAGCTGGGGCCGCACGTCCTCAGAGGACAGTTTCGACATCGGTGTTTCCTTTCACAGGGCGCTCGGTGAGAGCCGTTCCGAAGATGAGGGAGGTCACTGGCACAGCACGCCTCCTACGACGACATGTCCGACGCGGACCAGCTCCGCGCAGGTGGCCGCGACGGTGTCGGCCGGTGCGGCATACGGGATGACGACGGCGACCCGGGTCGGCTCGGAGTCGGCCGGGCCGAGGGCGTGCCGGGGGCCGGTCCCCGCCGGCCCGTATGCCGTGCTGGCGATCGCCTGACGCAGGGACCGCGCGACGAGCCGGGCCGTCTCGTCGTCGGCCGCCGGCGAGATCTCGTCGACCTCGTAGACGGTGACGGCCAGGGCGGCCTGGTCCAGCGGCTGGGCCCGCGCGAGGTCACTGTGCCGCTCGGCGCGGGACAGCAGGCGCCGGACCCGGCGGCGGAGCGGCCCGAGGGGTCCCTCGGCACCCACCGCGACGACCGCGAGCGTCGGCATGCCCACCCCGTGGAGCACGTCGTCGGGAGTGCGCAGCCGGCGGCCCCGCCGGTCGAGGAACAGCGCCGTGACCGAGCCGGCGAGGAGGCCGAGCATGAGGCCCGACGACAGCGAGACGTTCCACGCCTGGTTCTGGGGCACGACCTTCGTCGGCTGGATCACGCCGCCTGTCCGCGAGGCGGTGCCGATCGCATGGGTCAGCTGGTAGTTGACCTTGTCGATCCGGGTCAGCAGGTTGGTCAGCTGCTCGCGCGTCGCGCGGGTCTGGACGACGGGGACCGGCGAGTTCGTGTCGCCGACGACGGCCAGCGCGTCGTCGAGGGTGCGCACCGAGGTGTCGAGGCCGAGCGCCTGGGAGCGCAGGGTGGCGATCTCGTCGGCGAGCTCGCGGTCCAGCTGCTGCTGCCGCTGGGTGAGGAAGGCGGTGGTCGCTGCCTGGACGCCGGCCGTCGCGGTCTTTGCGCCGTTGGCCTGGTAGCTGATGCGCAGGACCCGCGAGTTGGGGACCGCCACGGCGCGCAGGTCGTTGGAGTCGCGGTCGAGCTCGTTGCCCGTCGCGCGCTGCACGGCGTCGGCCACCGCCTGGCTGGACAGCCCCTGGGCCTCGGTGTCGATGGTCATCGGACCGTCGCCGCCCGACGGCAGGCTCGACGCCTGCGGAACGAGGATGGTCTCGGTCGCGATGTAGGGGACCCCGCGCGCCACCTGCCACAGGGCGGCGACGTCGAGGCCGATGAGCCCGCACAGGGCGATGACGGCGAGGTGCCGGCGGACCGGCCCGGCGTAGGTCGTCAGGGTCGGGAGGGTCCGCCCCTCCGCGGCCTCCTGCCGGGCCAGGAGGGCGACGGCGATCATGACGACGAGCAGCCCGGTGCCGAGCGCGTTGTAGAACGGCATCGTCACGAAGCTCGCGACGAGGACCGACAGCCCCATCGTCACGACCGGGGCCCGGGATCGTCGCGACCTGAGGAACACGAGGGCGAAGAAGCCGAGGTAGAGGATGAGCCCGACCCAGCCCTGGGTGAAGACGACGAGCCACAGCTGGCCCTGGGTGCCGAGGGCGGGGGGCGAGCAGCGCGGGCAGTTGGCCGTCGCACCGCCGGTGATGGTGTTGAAGTTGCCCTGGACGTTGCGGGTGCTGCCCAGCCCGACGACCGGCGAGGTCCTCGTCACGCTCTTGACGGTCAGCGTCCCGAGGTGGGTCCGGCCCTGCGCGCTGCCGGTGTTGGAGAAGCGCGCCTCGACGACGCCGCTCAGGCTCGTCGAGGCCACGACGACGACGAGGGCCACGGCCCCGAGCGCGATGGCGCCCATGACGGCCGGCCGGCCCGAGAGCGCGGCGCGGGCGGCGACGAAGACGGCCATGACGACGAGCGCCGCCCACATCCCGCGGTTGATGGAGTAGATGACGGGCACCGCGCTGACGAGGAGCACGACGGGCGCGGCGTAGCGGCGCCAGCCCGAGTCGCGGCGACACCACGCATACACGAAGAAGGGCAGGGTCACCGCGTAGTTGAGACCCCAGATGTTCGTGTAGGTGTAGGGGGCGCTCGGCCGCGGCGCGGAGAAGCCGAGGACGTCCTGCAGCTGGGCCGCCGTCGGGTGGATCATGTGCTCGACGAACTGGGCCTGCGTGATGCTCTGCGGGAGCACGATCTCCATGAGCGAGGTGAACTGGAAGTGCGGGGCGAAGACCCCGAGCAGTCCGCCCGCGACGACGGTGAGGAACAGGCAGCTGACGATGCGCGCGACGCGGGTCGTCGAGATCTCGTCCTTCTTGTTGAGGACGTAGAGGCCGGTCACCGTGATCGCGAGGTACCAGGCCAGCCGGTAGGCCCAGGTGAGGTAGCGCGTCGCGCTGTGGTCGGCCACCGCGCCGTAGGCCGGGACGTGGAGCAGGACGATCCCGATGCAGACCCACGCGAGGAAGAGCAGCCACCAGCCGTAGCCCCGTGGGACGGTGATGTGACGCTGGCGGATCAGCGAGAACGCCATCGGGGCCGCGAGGATCACGCAGGCCCACTCGCTCAGGCCGAGCGCCCACCACAGGGGGAAGAGCACGAAGATCGCCGCCAGCGGCCATCCGGGCTTGAGCAGTCGCTGCCTCGCCCGGACGACCTGGGCCAGTCCGGTGTCGTCCTGCTCCCGGGTGGTCTCGGGATCGGCGCCACGCGCGACCGGTGCGTCTGCCAGCAGCGTCATGACCCTCTCACCCCCCTGATGTGTCGTCGATCGTCCGTGACGTGGCGAGGCCGCCCGAGCTGGCGGCCACCTTCATTGTCACCCGGCCCGGGAACCCGCCGCTGGGAATTGCCCGAATCTCCCAGCGTCCTGCGCGCCTGCATACAGAGACCTCTCAGGGTCGTGCGGGCGGGGGCCGGGTGCGTCCCGGTCCCCGCCCCGGCGGGTCAGCCGGCGTCGGTGATCATGCCGGCGGCGACGGTCCGGTTGGTCCCCTCGTCGATGAGGATGAACCCGCCGGTCGCGCGGTTGCGGCTGTACTCGTCCGCCATGAGCGGCTGGGTCGAGCGCAGCACGACGCGGCCGATCTCGTTGAGGTGCAACGAGTCCGCGGTCTCGTCCCGGTGCAGGGAGTTGACGTCGAGGCGGTATGCCAGCGTCTTGACGATGGTCCGCGCGGTGCGGGTCGTGTGCTTGATGGTGTACTTCGCCCCGGGCCGCAGCTGGGCCTTCTCGTCCATCCAGCAGACCATCGCGTCGATGTCCTGGGTGACCTCCGGCTGGTTGTGCGGCCGGCAGATCATGTCGCCGCGCGAGACGTCGATGTCGTCCTCGAGCCGGATCGTCACCGACATGGGCGGGTAGGCCGCGGCCACCTCGCCGTCGGCGGTGTCGATGGCCGCGATCCGCGAGGTGAAGCCCGACGGCAGCACGACGACGTCGTCGCCCTTCTTCAGCACGCCGCCGGCGACCTGGCCGGCATACCCCCGGTAGTCGTGCCAGTCGTCGGACTGCGGCCGGATGACGTACTGCACCGGGAACCGCACGTCGATGAGGTTGCGGTCGCTCGCGATGTGGACGTTCTCCAGGTGGTGCAGGAGGCTCGTGCCCTCGTACCACGGCATGTTCGCCGACCGGGACACGACGTTGTCGCCGTTGAGCGCCGACACCGGGATGACGGTGAGATCGGGGATCCGCAGCTTGGCCGCGAACGCCGTGAACTCCTCGTGGATCCGGTCGAAGACCTCCTGGGAGTAGTCGACGAGGTCCATCTTGTTGACGACGAGCACGATGTGCGGCACCTGGAGCAGCGTCGCGAGGAAGGCGTGCCGACGGCTCTGCTCGAGGATGCCCTTGCGGGCGTCGACGAGGACGACGGCGAGGTCGGCCGTCGAGGCGCCGGTCACCATGTTGCGGGTGTACTGGATGTGCCCGGGGGTGTCGGCGATGATGAACTTCCGCCGGGCCGTGGCGAAGTAGCGGTATGCCACGTCGATCGTGATGCCCTGCTCCCGCTCCGCGCGCAGCCCGTCGGTGAGGAGCGCGAGGTTGACCCGCTCCTCACCGCGCTCCTGGCTGACCCGCTCCACGGCGGCGATCTGGTCGGCGAAGACCGTCTTGGTGTCGTAGAGCAGCCGCCCGATGAGGGTGCTCTTCCCGTCGTCGACGGACCCTGCCGTCGCGAGCCTGAGGATGTCCATTTAGAAGTAGCCCTCCCGCTTGCGGTCCTCCATGGCCGCCTCGCTGAACTTGTCGTCACCACGGGTCGCGCCGCGCTCGGTGATGCGCGTCGTCGCGACCTCCTCGATGATCTTCTCGATCGTGTCGGCGTCGGACTCGACGGCCGCCGTGAGGTTCGCGTCGCCGACGGTGCGGTAGCGCACGCGCTTGGTGACGACCTCCTCACCCTCACGCGGGGTGATGAACTCGCCCACGGCATACAGCATTCCGTCGCGGTCGACGACCTCGCGGTCGTGCGCGTAGTAGATCGACGGCAGCTCGATGCGCTCGCGCGCGATGTAGTGCCAGATGTCGAGCTCGGTCCAGTTCGACAGCGGGAAGACGCGGATGCTCTCCCCGGCGTGGATCCGGCTGTTGTAGAGGCTCCAGAGCTCGGGCCGCTGGTTCTTGGGGTCCCACTGGCCGAACTCGTCGCGGAAGGAGTAGACCCGCTCCTTGGCGCGCGCCTTGTCCTCGTCGCGCCGGGCGCCGCCGAAGATCGCCTGGAACCGGTGCTTCTCGAGCGTGTCGAGCAGCACCGGCGTCTGGATCCGGTTGCGCGTGCCGTCGGGCGGCTCGACGACCGAGCCGTTGTCGATGGCCTCCTGGACGCTGCCCACGATGAGCTGCACGCCGAGGGTGCGGACCAGCTCGTCGCGCCGCTGCAGGACCTCGGGGAAGTTCTGCCCCGTGTCGACATGGCAGACGGGCATCGGCACGTTGGCGGGGAAGAAGGCCTTCTGCGCCAGGCGCAGCATGACGATCGAGTCCTTGCCGCCGGAGAAGAGGAGGACGGGCCGCTCGAACTCCGCGATGACCTCGCGGAAGATATGGATGGACTCGGCCTCGAGCATGTCCAGCTGCGAGAGCCGGTAGTTGGTCAGGTCGGGTTCGGTCACTGCTACGTGCTCCTCACGAGAGGGTGGAGATCGCGTCAAGGATCCGCCCGGCGAACTCCGGGCGGCAGATGACGAGGTCGGGCAGGGTCGGGTCCTCGCGGTTGTAGACGAGTGGTGACCCGTCGATCCGGCTGGTGTGGAGGCCGGCGGCACGGGCGACGGCGACGGGTGCTGCGCTGTCCCATTCG
This sequence comes from Nostocoides sp., assembly GCA_039812405.1. Classification (GTDB taxonomy): domain Bacteria; phylum Actinomycetota; class Actinomycetes; order Actinomycetales; family Dermatophilaceae; genus Nostocoides. Next base: position 2,491 of record JBDIAL010000148.1, on the reverse strand, counting down.
TACTGCCCGCCCGCGTGGACATAGGCGTCGACGAGGTCGTCGACGACGGCGGTGGCCTTGATGCCGGCCGACCCCATGGGGACCAGCTCGGCGTCGAGGATGTCGGCGAGCCGGGTGACGAACTCCGGCGGGCGCGAGCGGCTCACGGCGAGCCGGAGCGGGCCCTCGGCCCGGTCGGCGACGGCGAGCGTCTCGTCGGTCGCGAGGGTCGAGTGGCGGGCCGGGCGGGCGACGGCGCCGCCGGCGAGCTCGCCGTCCTCCCAGAGGGCGACGTGGACGGCCCAGTCGTCGCGCGGCACCTCGCCGAACTCGCGGGTGCCGTCGAGCGGGTCGACGATCCACACCCGGCGGGCCCGGGTGCGGGCCGTGTCGTCGGCCCCCTCCTCGGACAGCACGGCGTCGTCGGGGCGTGCCTCGGCGAGCAGGCCCATGAGCAGCTCGTGCGACTGGGCGTCGCCGGCGTTGCGCAGGTCGGCGGCCTCGCCGCCCCAGCCCTCACGCAGCCGCACGAGCAGGTCGCCGGCGGCGTCGGCGAGCACCCGCGACAGGGCGTGGTCGTCGAGTCCGGCCAGGTCGGCGGGGTCGGTGTATGCGGAGACGTCGGGCATGTCGGTCAGTAGGCCCCTGATCCTTTGAAGACGGCGCGGAAGGTTCGGGCGATGATCTGCAGGTCCAGCGCGAGCGACCAGTTGTCGACGTACCAGAGGTCCAGTCGCAACGAATCCTCCCACGACAGGTCGCTGCGGCCCGAGACCTGCCACAATCCGGTCATCCCCGGGAGCACCCGGAGGCGGCGCACCGCGTCGATCTCGTAGGCGTCGACCTCGCTGCCGAGCGGCGGGCGGGGCCCGACGAGGGACATGTCGCCGGCGACGACGTTGAACAACTGGGGCAGCTCGTCGAGCGAGAGCTTGCGCAGCACCCGGCCGACCCGGGTCACCCGCGGGTCGTCGCGCATCTTGAACAGCCGCCCGTTGCCGTCGGACTGCTCCATGAGGTCGACGAGCAGCCGCTCGGCGTCGACCCGCATCGAGCGGAACTTCAGCATCGTGAACGGTCGGCCCTCGGCCCCGATGCGCTCCTGCCGGAACAGCGCCGGACCGTGGCTGTCGAGCCGGATGAGGACCCAGATCGTCGCGAGGAGCGGGGACAGCGCGACGACCGCGAAGAGTGCGATGAAGCGGTCGACGACGGCCTTGGCCCGGAAGCTGAGCCCGTGGGTCAGGGGCCGCTCGACGTGGAGCATCGGCAGGCCGTTGGCCGGGCGGAACGACAGGCGCGGGCCGGCGACGCCGACGAGACCGGGCGCGACGAGCAGGTCGACGCCGCGGTACTCCAGCGACCAGCCGAGGCGGCGCAGCGAGTCGCCGGACAGGTCCGGGTTGCTCGCGACGGCGACGACGCTGGCGCCCACCTCGTCGACGACACGCAGCGTCTCCTCCTGCCCCCCGAGGACGGGGACGCGGTGGAGGGTGAGGGAGGAGCCGCCGGGGTCGGGGTCGGAGACGCACGCGCCGACGACGCGCAGGCCCGAGCCGGACGGGTCGGCGTGGATCTGGCGGACCATGGCGCTCACGGTGTCGAGCCGACCGACGACGACGGTCGGCTGGAGCGCCCGACCCTCCTGCCGGGCGTGGCTCAGGGTGGTGCGCAGGCCCCAGCGGAGCAGGAGGCTCACGATGACGAGCGAGGGCAGCGCGAAGAGGGCGTAGGCCCGGGAGAGGTCGACCTGCAGCGCATACAGCAGGACGGCGGCCACGGCGAGGAGGACGACCATGCCGCGGACGATGGCGCGATACTCCTCGTTGCCCGTCCCGAGGTAGCGGGGCGCGTAGGCGCCGGCGCGGCTCAGGCAGATCACCCAGGCGAAGGGCAGCAGGACGACGGCCGCGCGGGTCGTCGCCGCCGAGTCGAGCCAGAACTCCCCGTGTCCGCCGAAGACGAGGCTGCGCAGCGCGGCCGCCCCGAAGGCGACGAGGGTCGCGCCGACGAGGTCGCCGAGGATGGCGGCCGAGCGGTAGCGGCGCTGCCACCCGGACAGCCCGTGCTTGACGACCGCGTGTCCCGACTCGACGAGATCCACGCGCGGCGCGGAGCGGTGCACGGCGCGGCCCCGGCTGGAGCCCGCGCCGATCCCGAGACTCATGCGCTCCACCTACCGTCGACCAATTGCGTTGCCCCCCTTGACTTACACCGAACCGCCGACTCCGCACGCGAGAACCTGGATCCGGCGACCCAGTCGTTCGCGGCGCTCCCTGCGGGGCCCGATCACAACTGCACCAAACTGCACCAAGAGCCTAGGCCGCGGCCACCTGCGGCAGGCCTGAAACGGAGAATTCGCTGGTCCAGCCACCGCCCCCTCGCGTGCTGCTTACAAATACCAGTAAACCAGACGATGCGGTCGCGGTGGACCGAACGGCGGACGCGCATGCCCCGCCGCCCTGCAGGAAAGCACCCCATCTCCTGCATGAATCCGACCCAATCGGACAGT
>JBDIAL010000147.1:0-9307 GCA_039812405.1 Nostocoides sp. | reverse complement strand
CTCCGGGCACCTTCGCCCCGAGCTCGTCGCGGGCGACGGGCCCGCCGACGAGGCGACCCTCCTCGCCTGGGCCGAGGCGGCATACGAGTGCGCGTCCCGGCAGCACACGGCCCTCGACGCCCGACAGCGCGGCACCGTCGCGTCGGAGTCCGCCGCCGCCCTCCTGTGCGTCGAGCTGGAGCGGGACGGCCTGCCGGTCGACCGGACCCGGGCCGAGCAGCTCATCGCCGCCGCGGCGGGCCGGAGACCCGCCGACGAGGCGGACGCGCGGCGGATCCGGGCCGAGCGGGACGCCGTGGTGCTCCGTCACGCCCCGGGCGCCGGGTCGACGGACCTGCGCAACCCCGCCCAGGTGCGGGACCTGCTCGCCTCGGCGGGCATCGAGGTCCCCTCGACGCGCAAGCACGTCCTCGAGCCCTATCGGGCGACCTCGCCGCTCGTCGACGCACTGCTGCACTGGCGGGTGGAGGAGCGGATCGCGACGACCTACGGCTACGCCTGGCTCGACGGTCACGTCGGCCCGGACGACCGGCTGCGGGGCGCATGGACGGCCTGCGACGGCGCCGCCGGGCGGATGACCGCCCAGCACGGCCTGCACAACCTGCCTGTCACGCTCCGTCCCGCGATCGCCGCGCCGACGGGTCACCTCCTCGTCCGGGCGGACCTCGGGCAGATCGAGCCGCGGGTCCTCGCCGCGGTGTCCGGCGATGCCGCCTTCGCCGACGCGACCCGCGCCGACGACCTGTACGCGCCGGTGGCCTCCCGGCTCGGCGTCGAGCGTCCCGTCGCCAAGGTCGCGGTGCTCGCCGCGATGTACGGCCAGCGCAGCGGCGCGGCCGGCCAGGCCCTCACCGGTCTCGAGCGCGCCTACCCCGTCGCCATGAGCCACCTCGACGCCGCGTATGCCGCCGGCGTGCGGGGCGAGGCGGTCCGCACCTTCGGCGGTCGGCTCGTGCCGACCGCCTTCGCCGCTGCCGAGCACCCGGTCGGCTCCAATCCGGCGATGGACGCGGCCCGGGGGCGCTTCGCCCGCAACGCCGTCATCCAGGGGTCCGCCGCGGAGCTGTTCAAGGCGTGGGCGGCCACCGTGCGGGCCGCCCTCGCCGGATCGGACGCCCACATCGTGCTGTGCCTCCACGACGAGCTCCTCGTCCAGGCTCCGCGCCGGGAGGCCGACGAGGTCGCGCGGACCGTCGACACCTGCCTCACCGAGGCGGCCCGGCGCTGGACCGGGTCGACCCGGGTCCGGTTCGTCGCCGACACGACCGTCGTCCACCGCTGGTCGGAGGCCAAGGGCTGACCCGGCGGTCCGGTCGGCCGGAGGGGCGACCGCCCGGTCTAGCGGTCGCCCTGCTCGCGGTCGCTGACGCTGCGGAGGAACTCCTCGAACTCCGCGCCGATCTCCTCGGCCGAGGGCAGCTCCCCGGTGTCGGTCGCGAGCAGGCTGGTGCGCTGCTGGCTCTCGACGAACAGGTCGTACTGCCGCTCCAGGGCGCCGACGACCTCGCGGACCTCCTCGGAGGAGGCGACGGCCTCGTCGATCCGGGCCCGCCCCTCGTCCGCGAGCCGGGCCAGCTCCTCGCTCGGCAGGCTGAGGCCGGTGACGCCGGCGACCGCGTGGAGCGCGGCGAGCGCGCCGTCGGGGAAGTGGCCCTGGGCGAGGTAGTGGGGCACGTGGACGGCGAACCCGACGGCCTGCTGGCCCGCCTCGCCGAGGCGCAGCTCGAGGAGCGAGGCGAAGCTGCCCGGCACCTCGACCCGGCCGAACGGCGACTCGCGACCGGCGAGGAGCGACCGGTCGGTGCCGTGCGCGGTGTAGCCGACGGGCCGGGTGTGGGGAACCCCCATGGGTATGCCGTGCGCCGTCACCACGAGCGAGACGCCGAGCCGGCGGATGACCTGACGGACCGCCTCGACCATCCGCTCCCACTGGTAGTCCGGCTCCGGACCCTCGAGGAGGTAGTAGTCCGCGCCGTCGCGGTCGGTCAGCCGGTGCAGCAGGATCGCCGGGTCCTCGTAGGAGGCCCAGTGGTCACCGTCGAAGACCATCGACGGGCGGCGGCCCCGGTAGTCGAGCACCTGGTCGACGTCGAAGGAGGCGACGACCTGGGGGTCGCCGGCCTCGAGCAGATGGGTCGCGAGGAGCCGCTGGGTCGCCCCGGCGTCCATGAACCCGCCGAGCGCGACGAGCAGGGGGCCGGGCCGTCGCTCGAGCGGTCCGTCGACCTCGAACCGGTAGAGATCGGAAGGGTTGAGCATGGGTCCTCCACTGTGCGTACCGTGACTGCCCCGTGTAACGCCCGCGACAGGTGGTGCCATTCCCAGGTCGCGGACCGAACCGATGCCGGCCGGATCCGACCTGCTGCCGAAAATCTTCCCGAAACATCACGGTACGGACGCCTGTGTTGCCATGGTGTAACGGTTCGGAACGCAATGGTCACACATTGGCCGAAGTGCTTGACACCCCTTGCCGCATGGGTGAGGGTTCCCCCCAGCCGGTCCCGAACAGGGACCGATCGCTCGGCTGTCGGGGGCGTCCTGTCGCCGGGTCCCACGACCGGTCCCCCCGGTCACCGAACCACAATGGAGGAACCATCTTGATGCGGTCACGCAACATGGTCAGCGTCGCCGTGCTCGGCGTCGCCGCGGCCACCGCCCTCGGAGCCTGCTCGAACAGCAGCAACAGCGGCGGTCTGTCCGGCGGCGGTGCGTCGTCCGGCGGCGGCAGCAGCACCTACACCATCGCCTTCGAGGGGCCGCTGTCCGGCGACAACGCCCAGCTCGGCATCAACGAGGTCAACGCGACCCAGCTGGCGATCTCCCAGGCCAACGCCAAGGGCGATCTCGGCTTCACCCTCAAGCTGCTCAAGGCCGACGACGCGGGCGACCCGTCGAAGGCTCCGGCTGCCGCCTCGCAGATCCTGCAGGACAACACCGTCATGGGTGTCATCGGCCCGTCGTTCTCCGGGACGAGCAAGGCCGTCGGCAAGACCTTCGGCGACGCCGGCCTCGCCATCGTCAACCCCTCGGCGAGCAACGGCACCCTGCAGACCCTGGGCTTCACGACGTGGCACCGGGTCAACCCCAACGACTTCGCCGAGGGCCCCGCGGCCGCCGACTGGCTCGCCAAGAAGGCCAAGAAGGTCTTCGTCGTCAACGACCTGTCCGACTACGGCACCGGCGTCGCCGACGCGGTCGTCAAGGAGCTGAAGGCCAAGGGCATCGCCGTCAAGACGGCCGGTGTCGACGCGAAGACGACCGACTACGGCGCCATCTCGCAGACGGTCAAGCAGTCCGGCGCCGACGCCATGTTCTACGCCGGCTACGACGCCCAGGGCGCCCTGTTCGCCAAGGCGCTCAAGGCGGCGGGCTTCACCGGCATCGAGATGTCCGGCAACGGCGTCAAGTCGTCCGTCTTCACCGAGGGCGCGGGCGCCGCGGGCAACGGCTACTACTTCAGCTGCGGCTGCGCCGACGCAACGGTCGACCCGAAGGGCAAGGACTTCACCGCGGCCTACGAGAAGATGTTCAACACGCCGCCGTCGACGTACTCCCCGGAGGCCTACGACGCGACGAACATCCTCATCGACGCCATCAAGGCGGCCAAGGCGGCCGGCTCGGTGACTCGTCAGACGGTCAACGACCAGGTCAACAAGACCAACTACGAGGGCATCACCGGCCACATCCAGTTCGGTGCCGACGGCGACCTCGCCAAGGGCACGGGCACGATCAACCTGTACGAGCAGAAGAACGGCAAGATCGTCTCCCTCGGCAACATCAAGGACGCCAGCTGAGCGGCCCCGGCCGGTCCGCCCACGCCTGACCGGCCACCCGTCGGGGGTCTGCGTCGCACACCGCGGCGCAGACCCCCGCCGTGCGGCCACCCAGCCCATCTCGTTCCTCGTGTCCGGAGGCCAGCGCCGATGACCGACTTCCTCAACTACCTCATCCTCGGGCTGACCCGGGGATCGATGTATGCCCTCATCGCCCTGGGCTACACGCTCGTCTACGGCGTGCTGCAGCTCATCAACTTCGCCCACAGCGAGGTGTTCATGTCGGGGGCGTTCGGCTCCTACCTCGTCGTGAGCGGCGTGGTCGGGCAGCACCAGAACCTCCCCTGGTATGCCACCGCCGGGGTCCTCGTCATCGGCCTCTCCTCCGGGGCCCTCGTCGGAGCCTGCGTGGCCTGGTCGCTGGAGCAGGTCGCATACCGGCCCCTCCGGCGACGAGGGGCGCCCAAGCTGGCCTTCCTCATCAGCGCCATCGGCGCGTCGTTCTTCCTCTCCCAGCTCGCCGGCAAGCTGTTCAACCGGCTGACCCAGAACCAGTTCCCGAGCTACTTCAACCAGAACGCCGCGGCCTTCCACATCGGCGGGGCCGCCGTCTCCTGGATGCAGCTCATCGTCATCGGCAGCGCCCTCATCCTCATGGCCGCGCTCGACCGACTCGTCAACGGCACCAAGCTCGGGCGCAGCATCCGCGGCGTCGCGGAGGACGCGCCGACGGCGGCCCTCATGGGCATCGACATCGACAAGACGATCTCCCGGACCTTCATCATCGGCGGTGCCCTCGGTGGCGCCGCCGGCTTCCTGTTCGGGACCGCGTTCGTCTTCTCCAACACGATGGGGTTCATCCCCGGCGTCAAGGCGTTCGCCGCCGCCGTCCTCGGCGGCATCGGCAACATCCGCGGCGCGATGATCGGCGGCCTGCTCCTCGGCGTCGTCGAGAACATCGTGCCGACCGCACCGTGGGACGGCTCCGGCGGCTGGATCGGGCTCCAGTGGACCGACGTCGTCGCCTTCGTCGTCCTCATCCTCGTCCTCGTCTTCCGCCCGACGGGCATCCTCGGCGAGAAGCTCGGGAGGGCCGCATGAGCACCACGACCACCGACACCCCGACGCCCACGGGCCCCACGCCCTACGCGATCAAGCCCCGCACCGGGCTGCTCTACAGCCCGGTGCTGCGCCGCCTGCTCGCCTGCCTCGCCCTCGGCTTCGTCCTCGCCCTCATGATCGGCCAGCAGGAGGGCACCCAGCAGGACTTCGGGCTCGCCTTCCGGGAGTCCGTCGCCGTCCCGCGGATCTTCGTCTTCCTCGGGATCGGCGTCCTCGTGTTCCTCGCCATCACCTTCTGGCCGATCATCGAGCCCTACCTCGTCCGCCCCGGCGTCCGGCCGCTGGCCGTCGGGGTCCTGTCCGTCGTCGTGTCCCAGGCCCTGCTCACCTGGAGCGACTCCTCGGCGCTGTCGAGCGGCAAGTTCTCCGGGGTCGCCCCCGAGGCGGCCGCCACCGGCGGCCTCGCCCCCCTGGCGCGCACCTTCTTCACGACCGGCGTCGCCTGGATCGCCCTCATCGTCGTCCTGGCCGTCGCGGGGTATGCCGTCCTGTCCGGTCAGCGCATCGTCGCCTGGGTCGGCGCGGGTCTGGCCGTCGTCATGGGGATCTGGGCGTTCTACTCCCAGCACATGGTCGTCGTCTTCCTCGGGACGCCGGACCACTCGACGGGTGCCCTCGTCGCCCTGCTCGGCTACCTCGCGGTCGCGGCGGCCTGTGCCGCCTGCGCCCTGCGGCGCACCGAGACGGCGGACACCCAGGGGTTCATCGACCGGGTCTTCGCGTGGCGTCCGGGGATGCCGCTCGCCGCGGTCGGCATCCTCCTCGGCATCGTCGCCTTCGTCGTCGCGACGTGGTTCTCCCCCCAGGACCGCAACACCACGCTCGTCGACACCGCGGCCCTCTTCCGCGGCACGGGCCTCGCGCCGCTGGCCATGGCCTACCTGTCCTGGCTCGGCTACGTCCTGTTCGTCGTCACCGCGGCCCTCGCGGTCCTCGCCTGCCTGCGCCGGGACAGGATCCTCGCCTGGGCCGTCGCCGTCCTCGGCCTCGTCTCCGCGATCCTCACCCTCGTCACCCTCTACGACACCACCAAGCTCGCCGCGGGCAAGCAGTTCGACGGGGCGACGGGCGCGTGGCAGAACCTCGGCACGGGCGGCTGGCTCGCGGCCGCCGCGTTCACGGTCCTCGCGGGCGCGGGCTACGTCATCCTGTCCGTCGCCCACGACATCCGGATCGGCCGGATCAGCGAGGTGGGGTCCGACATCGTCGGACAGGCCCGCCAGGTGCCCGGCATGGGCAAGGCCCTCATCCTCCTCGTCATCACGGCCGCCCTCTTCTACCCGCCCATGGCGACCGAGTTCTGGCAGAAGGTCATCGTCAGCGAGATCGGCATCTACGTGCTCCTCGCAATCGGCCTCAACGTCGTCGTCGGCTGGGCCGGACTGCTCGACCTCGGCTTCATCGCCTTCTACGCCATCGGGTCCTACACGACGGCCTACCTCGTCGGCGCGCTGCCCATCACGCCCCCCGACTGGCTGCGCCTCCCCCCGCTGGCGGCGATCCCGTTCGCCGTCGTCATCTGCCTCATCGCGGGCGTCGCGCTCGGGGCACCGACGCTGCGGCTGCGCGGCGACTACCTCGCCATCGTGACGCTCGGCTTCGGCGAGATCATCCGGATCGTCGCCGTCAACAACCCGGGGAACTTCACCAACGGGCCTCGTGGCGCGTTCGGCATCCCGGCGCCGTCCATCCACCTCGGCCCGATCCACATCGACTGGGGCTCCAGCTCGCTGCAGTACTGGTACCTCCTGCTCGTCCTCATCGGGGTCACCGTCATCCTCTTCAACCGGCTCGAGCAGTCCCGGCTCGGCCGGGCGTGGGCCGCGATCCGCGAGGACGAGGTGGCCGCCCAGGCCTCGGGTGTCAACACCGTCCGGGTGAAGCTGCTCGCCTTCGCCATCGGCGCGTCGACGTCGGGTGTGGCCGGCGTGTTCTTCGCGAGCCAGATCGGCTACATCAACCCCGACAACTTCGTCCTCAACAACTCGATCCTCGTCGTCGCCTACGTCGTCTTCGGCGGCATGGGCTCGCTGCCCGGCGCCATGGCCGGGGCGGCCGTGCTCACCTGGCTCCCGGAGTTCCTCAAGGACCAGGTGCCCGCCGAGGACCGGCAGATGTGGATCGGCGCGGTCATCCTCCTCATGATGATCTTCCGCCCGCAGGGCCTCATCCCCGCCAAGCGCCGGGCTGCCGAGCTGCACGGCCTCGACGGCCGATCCACCTCCGAGACGAGAGCCGTCCCGGCCGGCGAGGGAATGGGAGGAGGCCGATGACGACCACGGCCCAGAGCGCACCGACCGCACCGATCACCCGCGAGGTCGTCTTCGACGTCGACCACATCACCCTGCGGTTCGGCGGTGTCACGTCCATCAACGACGTGTCGCTCACGATGTACCGCGACGAGATCCTCGCCGTCATCGGCCCCAACGGTGCCGGCAAGACCTCCCTGTTCAACTCCCTCACCGGCGTCTACACGCCCCAGGAGGGGACGATCACCCTGGCCGGCCGCTCCGGTGACGCCCCGCAGAGCGTCATCGGGCGGAAGACCCACGTCATCAACCACATGGGAGTGGCGCGGACCTTCCAGAACATCCGGCTGTTCCCCGCGCTCACGGCGCTGGAGAACGTCAAGGTGGGCGTCGAGACGCGGATGAAGGCCGGCCCCATCGCCTCGATGCTCGGCCTGCCCCGCCAGCGGCGCGAGGAGCGGGAGAGCACGCGCAAGGCATACGAGCTGCTCCGGCTCGTCGGCCTCGTCCACCGGGCCAACGAGCTGGCCGGGTCGCTGGCCTACGGCGAGCAGCGGCGCCTGGAGATCGCCCGCGCCCTCGGGACCGACCCGGGCGTCATCCTCCTCGACGAGCCGGCGGCCGGCACCAACCCCGCCGAGAAGCGGGACCTCGCCGACCTCATCCGGCTCATCAACCGCGAGCTCGGCATCTCCATCCTGCTCATCGAGCACGACATGAAGCTCGTCATGTCGGTCGCCGACCGGCTCATCGTCCTCAACTTCGGCAGCAAGATCGCCGAGGGCCTGCCCGAGGAGATCCAGAAGGACCCGGCCGTCATCGCCGCCTATCTCGGCACGACGACCGAGGAGGCCAAGGCCGAGGTGGAGGCCCAGCCGGAGCTGCAGCTGATCACCGACGACACCGAGGGCCGGACGACGCTCGCCCAGTCCGGCCCCGCCCCCGGCGCCCCCGGCTCGGCGGCGCCCGAGGCAGGCCCCACCGCCGAGGAGGAGGAGTCCCGATGAGCAGTCTGCTCGAGGTCGACGACATCGAGGTCCGCTACGGCGCGATCCGGGCGCTCAAGGGCGTCTCCTTCACCGTCGACGAGGGCGAGGTCGTGGCCCTCCTCGGCGCCAACGGAGCCGGGAAGACGACGACGCAGAAGACCGTGTCCGGCATGCTGCGGCCGGTGCACGGGGAGATCCGGCTCGACGGGCTGCGGATCGACGGACTGCCGGCCCACGAGCTGATCAACCTCGGGATCTGCCACGTCCCCGAGGGCCGGCGCGTCTTCCCGACCATGACCGTCGCGGAGAACCTCGAGATGGGCGCCTTCCGGTTCAAGAAGCCCGACGAGCAGGTCCTCGCCCACGTCCTGGAGCTGTTCCCCCGGCTCGAGGAGCGGTACAAGCAGTTCGCGGGCACCCTCTCCGGCGGTGAGCAGCAGATGCTCGCCATCGGCCGGGCCCTCATGGGCAAGCCCCGCCTGCTCCTCCTCGACGAGCCGTCGATGGGTCTGGCGCCGCTCATCGTCCAGCAGATCTTCGACATCATCAAGGAGATCAACGAGTCCGGCGTCACCGTGCTGCTCGTCGAGCAGAACGCCGCCCAGGCGCTCGCGCTCGCCCACCGCGGCTACGTCCTGGAGACCGGTGAGATCGTGCTGACCGGCAGCGGCCGGGAGCTGCTGTCCGACGACCGGATCCGGGCCGCCTACCTCGGCGAGGAGATCGCCTCCTAAGGCCTCCCCGCCCGCTGCCTCTGCGCGCGAGGGTCGTGGGTCAGCGGGAGGCGAGAGTGGCGCGGACCGCGGCCACCGCGGCGAGGACGCGCTTCTCCGACACGGGGTATGCCGTGCCGAGCGCCTGCGCGAAGAGGGACACCCGCAGCTCCTCGATCATCCAGGCGATGTCGCGGACCGGGTCGCTCCCGGCCTCGGGGCTGTCCGGCCCGAGCGCGTCGACGAGGTCGGCATACGCCCCCTCGACCCGGTCGACGGACTCCTGGAGCAGCGGCTCGCGGGAGTTGGTCATCGCCCGGTCGAGCCGGATGCCGGCCCCCCGCAGGTAGCGCGTGACGTCGGTGAGCCGCGCGAGCCCGGTGTCGGCGACGAACCCCGGCCGGACGAGGCTCTCCCGCTGCGCCCGGACGTCGGCGAGGGTCGCCCCGAGCCAGCGCGGC
>JBDIAL010000146.1:0-9364 GCA_039812405.1 Nostocoides sp. | reverse complement strand
GCCGACCCGGGCCGCGGCGACCACAGCGCGACCCGGCCGGAGCACGCGACGAGCGCGACGGGCATACCGGGTGTCACGGTCGGCCAACCTAGCCGGGAGCACCGACAGCGGACCGGAGCAGGACCCCGCCGAGCACGGACCGGGCGCCCGGGGCCCCGCGCCGGCCGCGATCGGGGCGGGTGGGGCTCAGCCGGCGGAGAGGGCCGACTTCAGGGCGGTCTGCCGCTTGATCCGGCTCAGCATGGCGACCATGCCGCGCAGCCGGAGGGGGGAGACCGCCTCGGCGAGCCCGAACTGCATCGGTGCCTCGTCGGCCGTCCCGAGGACCTCGGCGACGGTCCGGCCGGACAGCCCCTCGTGGAGGATCCCGGCGAAGCCGCGCGTCGTCGGGGCCTCCGGTGGCGCGGAGAAGAAGATGTCGACGCGCTGGTCGTCCGTCGCGACGCCCGGCTCGGCGCCGACCTCGACGGCGAGGAAGAGGGGGGACTGGCACTCGTGGACCTGCTCGAGCCTCTCCGGCGCGTCCGCATAGCGCGCGGGCAGGTCCGGCAGCTCGTCGCTGAACTCCAGGAGCAGCTGGAGGCGCTCGGCCGTCGAGGCCGCGCGGAAGTCCGCGGCGATCTCGGCGAGGCTGTCGGGCATGGCGGGTCCCGGTGCGCCGGAGGCGGGTCCGCTCACTTCTCGATCGGCACGCGGACCGCGTTGCCCCACTCGGTCCAGCTGCCGTCGTAGTTGCGGACGTGGGGGAAGCCGAGCAGGTGGGTGAGGACGAACCACGTGTGGCTGCTCCGCTCGCCGATGCGGCAGTAGGCGACGACGTCGTCGTCGGGGCGCAGACCCTGCTCGTCGAGGTAGATGGCCTCGAGCTCGGCCCGCGACCGGAACGTCCCGTCGTCGTTGGCGGCCCGGGCCCAGGGCACCGACCTCGCGCCGGGGATGTGGCCCCCGCGCACGGCTCCCTCCTGCGGGTAGTCGGGCATGTGGAGCAGCTCACCGGTGAACTCGCCGGGGGAGCGGACGTCGACGAGCGGCTTGCCCAGGTGGTCGAGCACGTCGTCCTTGAAGGCGCGGATCGGCGTGTCGTCGCGCTCGACGACGGGGTATGCCGCGTCGCCGGTCGCGGGGGTCACGGCCGGCACGTCACGGGTCATCTCCCGTCCCTCGGCGACCCACTTCGCCCGCCCCCCGTCGAGGAGCCGGACGTCGGGGTGGTCGAACAAGGTCATGACCCACAGCGCGTAGGCGGCCCACCAGTTGCTCTTGTCGCCGTAGACGATGACCGTCGTGTCGCGGCCGACGCCGCGCTCGGTCATCACCCGGGCGAACTGCTCCGGGCCGACGTAGTCGCGCGTCACCGGGTCGTTGAGGTCCTGGTGCCAGTCGAGCTTGAGGCTCGTCGGGAGGTGGCCGGTGTCGTAGAGGAGCACGTCCTCGTCGGACTCGAGGACGACGATCCCCTTCCCCGGCCCGACCTCCCCGGCGGCGATGCGCTCGGCGAGCCAGTCGGTCGTCACGAGGCGCTCGGGGTGGGCGTATGCGGTGCTGTCGTCGGCCATGTCCTCCAGGGTAGGACGCCCGTCGGACACGCGGTCCCCGGCCCTCGGCGCGGGCGGCGTGCGAGGATGACCCGAGGCAGGGCATACCCCTGACATGCCCATGACGCGCACAGGACAGACCCCGTGGCCCACGGTCCGCCGGCCCGGCCACGGCCCACCGAGGAGGACGACGTGGCCCCGCACGGGATCGGGAGGACGACGGATCGCGGGAGGCCGCGCTCGGTCCTCGAGGACGCGGCCCACCCGGAGGGCCGGGGGATCGTCGAGTCCTCCTCGCTCCGGCTCGCCGAGGGCCTCCTCGATATCGGGATGACGGGCAAGGGCCCCTTCCACTCCGCCGCCGTCGTCGCGGATCGGGCCCTCGCCCGGAGTGGCGGGGACGTGGAGGGAGCCGTGCGGCTCGTCGTGCGGAGCCACCTCGCGATGGGCACGGCGAGCGGGTTCGTCACGAGCGTCGGCGGGTTCACGACGATGGCCGTCGCGATGCCGGCGAACATCGTCGGCTTCTACGTCGTGGCGACCCGGATGACCGGTGCGATCGCCAGTCTGCGCGGCTACGACATCGACGACCCGCAGATCCGCACCGCCGTCCTGCTAACCCTCATCGGCGCCGACGCCGAGGACCTCCTCGCCAAGGCGGGCATCGTCAAGGGGCCGGACGGCGTGACCAATCTCGTCGCGCAGCAGCTCCCGGGCCCGGTGCTCATGATCGTCAACAAGGCCGTCGCGTTCCGCATCCTCACCCGGGCGGGCTCGGACGTCTTCAAGCGGTTCGGCAAGCGGATCCCGCTCGTCGGCGGGGCCGTCGGGGGAGGGCTCGACGGGTGGCTCCTCACCCGGATCGCCGACAATGCCCGGCGCGAGTTCCCGCCCGCGCTCGCCGCCCTCCCGCCGGGTCGCGCCTGACCGTCGGGCTCGCCCGCGGGGGAGCCGGTGTCCCCGGGGCGTCGTCCACCGACCCATGACATGACCCGGCGTCGTCCACAGCCTGCCGCGGGCCCTGGGCAGGGGGTGGATGGTGCTGCGAGCGTGCTCGGTATGCCACGGATCACGATCACCGACCTCGCCGACCTCATCGCCCTGCTGCCCTACCAGCTGGGCTTCCACCCTCGGGACAGCCTCGTCCTGGCCGACGTCACCCAGCGCCGCCTGCACGGCATCTCCCGGGTGGACCTCGACGAGGTCCGCACCCTCGACCTCGCGGCCCAGTGCCTCCGTCCACTCGTCCGCGACGGCGCACGCCAGGTCGTCCTCGTGGCCTGGGAGGACACTCCGGGGGCGGCGACCGGCCCGCTCGACCTGGTGTGCCGGGCGGCGCTCGACCTGGGCGTCGAGGTGGTGCGCGAGGTCCTCGTGTGCGGTGATCGGTTCTGGAGCTCCGGGGAGGGCGAGCCACCGGAGGGGCGGCTCGTGCCACCGCCCGGCGCGGTGGCCGGTGTCGCGGAGATGGTCGCGCTGGGCATCGCCCCGCTGCCCGGGCGGGAGTCGCTCGCGGAGCGGGTGGCGCCGGTCGTCGGCGAGCGGGCGGACCGGGTCGGAGCCGAGGTGCGCCGGCGTCGTGAGCGACCCCGGTCGTCGTGGTCGTCACGCGTGGCGCGGGAGGAGTGGCGGGCCTGGCTGACCGGGCTCGTGCGGGACGACCCGGCCCCCGGCGAGCGGATGCCGTCGAGCCCGGAGCGGTCGGCCGTCCTCGCCGTGGCGCTGCTCGACCGCGACTGGAGGGACGGTCTGGTCGCCTGGCTCTGCGCGGGAAGCCTCCCGCTCGACAACCTGCCCAGCCGGATCGTGCGTGATCTGCGCGGCCTGCCCCGGATCCCGCCACCTCCCGACCGCAGTGCGCGGTCGGACGCCGGGGACGGGCGACCGCCTGGGTGGCACCGCCTCCGTCTCGTCGAGGGCGTCCGGGATGTCGACGGTGCCGGGGGTGCGGACGGTGCCGGGGGCAGGGACGGAGCCGACCCTGCCGAGGCGGGCGGACCGATGGGGTCCGAGGGTGAGGATCGGCTGCTCGACGGTGTCCGGTCGAGGACCCTGCTGGAGGCGCTGTTCGCGCTGTGTCGTGACCTGCCCGACGACAGCGAGGACGTCGCGGCCGCCGCCCTCACCCTGAGCGCGCACGTCGCCTGGTGGCTCGGGGACGGTGCGCTGGCCCGGACCGCCCTCGAGCGCGCGCTGGAGGTGTGTCCGGGATACCGCCTCGCCGAGCTGCTCACGACGGTCGTCGCCGTCGGCATCCGGCCCGCCCTGCTCGCCTGATCCCGCGGCAGACTCCGCAGGCCGGCGTGTCAGGGTGGTCCCATGCGACTTCGCCTCGACGACCTGAGCCCCGACGTCCCGGACAGCGCCTTCGTCGCGCCGAACGCCGTCCTCGTCGGCGACGTCCGGATCGGTGCCGATGTCAGCGTGTGGTACTCGGCGACCCTGCGTGCCGACGCCGAGCGGATCGTCGTCGGCGACGGCAGCAACGTGCAGGACGGCGCGACGCTCCATGCCGACCCCGGCTTCCCGTGCCTCGTCGGGCGCGGGGTGACGATCGGTCACAACGCGGTGGTCCACGGCTGCACGGTCGGCGACGACGTCCTCGTCGGGATGGGGGCCATCGTGCTCACCGGTGCACAGGTCGGCGAGGAGTCGCTCGTCGCCGCCGGGGCGGTCGTCGGCCAGGGCGCCCGGATCCCGGCCCGGTCCCTCGTCGCGGGCGTGCCCGGGACCGTCCGGCGCACGCTCGGGGACGCCGAGGTCGAGCACATCCGCCGCAATGCCGCGACCTATGTCGAGCTCGGGCGCCGGCACCGTGGCGCCGTCCCCGAGGACTGACCCCGGCGGCTGGGCACCGCCTCGGCCCGTGCTCCGGGGCCCCGCCCGAGCTCCGGGCCGGAAGCGTCACCGGCGCCTGTGCGACATCGGCGGAGCCAAGTGCTCGTCCAACCAGCCCGAGCTCGGGGCCGTAAGCGTCACCGGCGCCCCGGAGGGGTCACCAGTCCCAGGCTCACCGGCGCTGGGCGCGGTAGTAGGTGATGAGCGACTGGGTCGAGGAGTCCTGGCTGCCGAGGGCCTCGTCGTCGGCCGAGATGGCGGGCGCGATCTGCAGGGCCAGCTGCTTGCCGAGCTCGACGCCCCACTGGTCGAAGGAGTCGATGCCCCAGACGACGCCCTGGACGAAGGTGATGTGCTCGTAGAGCGCGATGAGCTCGCCGACGACCCGCGGGGACAGCTCCGGCGCCATGATCGAGGTCGTCGGCCGGTTCCCGGTGAAGACCCGGGCGGGCACGATGTCCTCGGGAGTGCCCTCGGCCCGCACCTCCTCGGCCGTCTTGCCGAAGGCGAGGGCCTTGGTCTGGGCGAAGAAGTTGGCGAGGAACAGCTCGTGGACGTCCTGGGCCCCGTCCGTCGTCGGGTGAGCGGGGTTCGCGACGGCGATGAAGTCGCACGGGATGAGCCGCGTCCCCTGGTGGATGAGCTGGTAGAACGCGTGCTGGCCGTTCGTCCCGGGCTCGCCCCAGAAGACCTCGCCGGTCGTCGTCGTGAGAGGTGACCCGTCGGCGCGGACTCCCTTGCCGTTGCTCTCCATCGTGAGCTGCTGGAGGTAGGCGGCGAACCGGTGGAGGTACTGGGCATACGCGAGCACGGCGTGGCTCTGCGCGCCGAAGAACGTGGCATACCAGACGTTGAGCATCCCCATGAGGACCGGCACGTTCTCGGCGAGCGGGGCCGAGACGAAGTGCTCGTCGACGGCGTGGAAGCCGGCGAGGAAGTCGGCGAAGGCCTCCGGCCCGATGGCCACGCAGACGCTCGTGCCGATCGCCGAGTCGACCGAGTAGCGACCGCCCACCCAGTCCCAGAAGCCGAACGCGTTGTCGGGGTCGATGCCGAACGCGGCGACCTTGTCCAGCGCCGTCGACACCGCGACGAAGTGCTTGGCGACGGCGGCCGTCCGCGCCTCGTCGGTGTCCTCGATGGCGCCGGCCGCCACGAGCCCGTCCCAGAGCCACGACCGGCAGCTGCGCGCGTTGGTCAGGGTCTCGAGCGTCGTGAACGTCTTGCTCGCGACGATGAACAGGGTGGTCTCCGGGTCGAGGTCGTGGGTCTTCTCCCACGCGTCGGTCGGGTCGATGTTGGAGATGAACCGGCACTCGAGGCCGTCCTGGACATACGGCCGCAGCGCCTCGTAGACCATGACCGGCCCGAGGTCCGAGCCGCCGATGCCGATGTTGACGATCGTCCGGATCGGCTTGCCCGTCACCCCCACCCACGCGCCGGAGCGGACCCGGTCGGCGAAGGCGTAGACCCGGTCGAGGGTCTCGTGGACCTCCGTGACGACGTCCACGCCGTCGACGACCAGCGAGTCGGTGCGGGGGCGGCGCAGCGCGGTGTGGAGGACCGAGCGGTTCTCCGTCACGTTGATCCGGTCGCCGCGGAACATCGCGGCGCGCCGGCCGGGCACGTCGACCTGCTCGGCGAGGGCGACGAGGGCGGCGAGGATGTCCGCGTCGAGGAGGTTCTTCGACAGGTCGACGAAGAGGTCGGCGCAGGTGCGGGTGAAGGTGCGGGCCCGGTCCGGGTCTGCGGCGAAGGCGGCGCGCAGGTCCGGCTCGTATGCCGCGTGCAGGCGGGTCAGTGTGGCCCAGGCTTCGGTCGTGGTCGGGTCGACGGAGGTCATGGCGTCAGCCTAGAGAGGATCGGCGGCGTCGGGCATCCCCGGGAGCGGGCGGTTCCACGCGATGGACGGGACGTGCCGCCCCGACGGCCCGATCTCCTATCATGGGCACCAGGTCATGAGCTCCAGCGCCAAGCCCCGGCTCGCTGGACGGCAACCCTCCTCGCGGTGGGGTGCCCCGGGTGATGACACGGTCCGCGCCTCCCGCGCGGGCAAGCGCGAACGGAGAGCAGCCAGACGATGTCGGTGACAGCCCAGGTCGGGCCCACGGGCGCGCCCGGTGCGGCGGACGACGACCGGCCCGCCGGGCAGCCACTGGACGGGCACGGGCCCGCCGGGCAGCCGGGGGACGACCGGCACTTCCTCGCGGTCGGCCCGCTCGACCTCGAGACCGGGGGCCACCTGCCCGAGGTGGTCGTCGAATACGAGACGTGGGGGAGACTCGACGCCGACGCCTCCAACGCCGTCCTCGTCGAGCATGCCCTGACCGGCGACAGCCACGTCGTCGGGCCGGCCGGGCCGAGCCACCCGTCGCCCGGCTGGTGGGACGGGATCATCGGCCCCGGCCGGGCGCTCGACACCGACCGCTTCTTCGTCGTCGCGAGCAACGTCCTCGGCGGCTGCCAGGGGACGACCGGCCCGGCCACCGCGCACCCGGACGGGCGTCCCTGGGGCGGCCGCTTCCCCTATGTCACGACGCGCGACCAGGTGGCGGTCGAGGCGCTGCTCGCCGACGCGCTCGGCATCCGGCGGTGGGCGGGTGTCGTCGGCGGGTCCATGGGGGGTATGCGGGTCCTCGAGTGGGCGGTCGGCCTCCCCGATCGGGTGGCGGCCGTCGTCGTCCTCGCCTCGACGGCATACGCGACGGCCGACCAGATCGCCTGGTGCCACCCGCAGATCCTCGCCATCGAGACCGACCCGGACTTCCGCGGCGGCGACTACTACGGGACCGGCCGGACGCCGGACACGGGGCTCGGGATCGCCCGGCGCATCGCGCACATCACCTACCGCTCCGACGAGGAGCTGTCCGGCCGGTTCGGGCGCGACGTGCAGACCCGTCGGAGCCCGGTGGGCGGTGGCGGCCAGTTCGCCATCGAGAGCTACCTCGACCACCACGCCGGGAAGCTGGCCCGGCGGTTCGACGCGAACTCCTACGTCGTCCTCACCCGGTCGATGAACTCCCACGACGTCGGTCGCGGACGGGGAGGAGTGTCCGCGGCGCTGGCGAGCGTGCGCGCCCGCACGCTCGTCGTCGCCGTCGACAGCGACCGGCTCTACCCGGCGCGGCTCTCGGAGGAGATCGCCGCGGGCGTGCCCGGGGCCCGGCTCGCCACGGTGCACTCGCCGCACGGCCACGACGGGTTCCTCGTGGAGACCGAGCAGGTCGGCGAGCTCCTGCGCAGCCACCTCCGCCCGACCGACGAGGGGATCGGGTAGGGTCGCGAAGCCCCCGCCCGTCGGGACGGGCCACGCGACCGGTCGCCGGGCCGGCATACCAGGAAACGAGGACGTTCCATGGCCATCGTCGTGGGCTACATCCCCACCAGGGAGGGCAGGGCAGCCCTGGGCTGGGCAGCGCGGGAGTGCCTCCTGCGCCGGACCGACCTCATCGTCATCAACTCGCAGCGGGCCGACAGCACCTTCGACCGCGCCGAATGCGAGCGGTTCGAGGAGGAGCTGCGCCGCGTCGGCTCCGAGCTCACGGCCGCCGGCGTGCGCACCGAGGTGCGTCAGCTGGTCCGCGGCCTCGAGCCGTCCGAGGACCTCATCGCCGTCGCCGAGGAGGAGCAGGCGGACTTCATCGTCATCGGGCTGCGCCGCCGGACGCCGATCGGCAAGCTGATCCTCGGGTCCAACGCCCAGCGGATCCTGCTCGACGCCTCGTGCCCCGTCGTGGCCGTCAAGGCGGAGGACTGACCGCGGGACCCCCGGCCTTGCGGCTCCGTGGCCGGACCGAGCGGACGCTCCGTCCGGTTCGGGCCCGTCTCGTCGGGGAATGCAGAGGCAGCTGTCGGACGTTTTATAATGTCATCACGAGCACTGGTCAATCCCCCCGATCCACCGCCCACAGCGGGGTGAGACACAGCCCGGGCTCGTCGCCCCTCCAGCCCCCCGTGACTCTGCGCGCGCCCGCGGTCCTCCCCACCTGCGCGCACGCAGCGCCGCGGGTTCAGCGACGAAAGGTTGTCGGTGTCGTCCGTGTCACGCACGCGCTCATCCTCTGAGCCGGTCCTTCCCACCGAATTCACCCACCCGGCCCTGCAGGCCCTCCTGAAGAGGGCGAGCACCAACCGTGCCATCGACGGAGGCGCGGTCGCCGACGCGCTCGCCGAGGCCAAGGTCCGGCCCGCGCGGCGCAAGGTCGTCCTCGGGGCGCTCCACGACCAGGGCATCGAGGTCACCGTCGAGGCGGCGGGCACCGCGGCGGCGACGTCGCGCACGGCGACCAGGACGGTCTCCGCCCCGGCCCGCAAGACGGCGGCCAAGACCACCACCGGCACGGCGCGCAAGGCGGCCACCGCGACCCCGGACGCCACCCCCAAGGCGGCCCCGGTGAAGGCGGCCACCAAGGCGGCCACGGCGAGGACGGCTACGACGGGGGCGACCACGAAGACGACCCCGGCGAAGGCGGCTCCGGCCAAGACCGCCGCCACGAGGACGGCCGCGTCGAAGGCCGCGGCCCCCACGGCGAAGAAGGCCGCCGCCGGCACCACGCGGACCGCGGCCCGGGCCGCCACGGCCAAGACCGCCACCACCCGGACCACGCCGGCGAAGAAGGCCGCCCCGGCCAAGAAGGCGACCGCGCCGTCCGCGCCCGACGAGACCGAGGCCGAGGTCGGGCCCGACGACGAGGACGAGCCCGGCGAGGACGCCGCCCTCGAGGAGGTGGAGGTCGACACCGACGTCGTGGCGGAGACCGCGGACGGCGACGAGGAGGACACCGAGGACTCGGAGGAGTCCGAGGGCACGCCGAAGGCCGCCACCGGCGCCGAGGAGGACAACGAGAGCGCCGGCTTCGTCATCCGCGACGACGACGAGGAGGACGCCCCCGCCCAGCAGGTCGTCACCGCCGGCGCCACGGCCGACCCGGTCAAGGACTACCTCAAGCAGATCGGCAAGGTCGCCCTCCTCAACGCCGAGCAGGAGGTCG
>JBDIAL010000145.1:0-9403 GCA_039812405.1 Nostocoides sp. | reverse complement strand
GCCGAGCTCGCCGGGTGCGACCAGTTCCGGTCGGCCCAGGAGGTGCACGCCGCGCTCGACCGGCACGGGGTGCGGGTCGGGCTCGCCACGGTCTACCGGGCGCTGCAGTCGATGGCGGCCGAGGGCGAGGCCGACCTCCTGCGGACCGGGGACGGCGAGGCGGTCTACCGGGCCTGCAGTCCGCACCATCACCACCACCTCGTCTGCCGCGCCTGCGGGCGCACGGTCGAGGTCGAGGCGCCGCCCGTCGAGCGCTGGGCGTCCCGGGTCGGGGCGACGCACGGCTTCACCGACGTCGACCACACCCTCGAGGTCGTCGGGACCTGCGCCGACTGCACGGCCGCCCGCTGACCCCGGCTCGCCCGTCCCGGATCCGGCGCGCCCGGGACGGTCAGGCCGGCGGGCCGGGATCCGGGTCCTGGCCCGCCAGGTCGACGGCACCGCCGTAGCGGCGCTCGCGCGAGGCATACGTCTCCAGCGCGGCCCACAGGTCCCGGCGGTCGTAGTCGGGCCAGAGCCGGTCCTGGAAGACCATCTCGGCATAGGCGCTCTGCCACAGCAGGAAGTTGCTCGTCCGCTGCTCGCCCGAGGACCGGATGAACAGGTCGACGTCGGGCATCGTGGGCTCGCGGAGGTGCCGGGCGAGGAGGCGCTCGTCGACCGCGCTTGGCTTGAGCCGCCCGGCGCGGACCAGCTCGGCGATCTCGCGCGCGGCGTCGGCGATCTCGGCCCGGCCGCCGTAGTTGACGCAGAAGTAGAGGGTCAGGCCGGTGTTGTGCCGGGTGAGGTCCTGGGCGATCTCGAGCTCCTTGACGACCGAGGACCACAGGCGCGGCCGGCGCCCGACCCAGCGCATCCGCACCCCCCAGGAGTGCAGCTGGTCGCGCCGGCGACGGATGACGTCACGGTTGAACCCCATGAGGAAGCGCACCTCCTCCGGCGACCGCCGCCAGTTCTCCGTCGAGAAGGCGTAGGCCGACAGGTGGGTCACCCCGACCTCGACGGCCCCGGCGACGACGTCGAGGAGGGATGCCTCGCCCGCCTCGTGGCCCTTCGTCCGGGGCAGGCCGCGGGCGTTGGCCCACCGGCCGTTGCCGTCCATGACGATGGCGACGTGCCGGGGCATGAGGTCGGCGGGGATGGCCGGCGGCCGCGCCCCGCTCGGGTGCGGGAACGGCCGGGCGTATGCGGGTCCGTCGGCGGTCATACCCGCTCCCCCACCCGACCGGGCGCCGCCACGCCCTCCGGCTCCGCGGTGGGACCCGGGGTGCGAACGGGCCGGTCGGTCCGGTGGGTCCGGTCGGTCCGGTCCACGATCCGCAGCGCCCGGACCTGCCGCTCGAGGTGCCACTGGAGGAAGGCCGCGACGAGTCCGCTGCCCTCGCGCCGGTTGCGCTCCGGCGCGGCGTCGGCGACCGGCCAGTCGCCCGCGAGGAGCGCCGCGAGGAGGCGCAGCGTGTCCGGGGCTGGCGCCTGGGAGCCGGGCGGACGGCATACCGGACAGACCACTCCGCCGGACTGGACGTTGAAGGCCCGGTGCGGGCCCGGGTCGCCGCACCGGGCGCAGTCGTGGAAGCTCGGCGCCCAGCCGGCGACCGCGAGCGCGCGCAGCAGGTAGGCGTCGAGGACGAGGAGCGGGTCGTGGTCGCGGTGGGCGAGCGAGCGCAGCGCCCCGCCGAGCAGGAGGTACTGCTGGACGGTCGGGGCGTGCTCCTCGGTGAGCCGCTCGCACGTCTCGATCATCGCGACCGAGGCGGTCCACGCCTGGTAGTCGCCGGCGATGGCGCTCCCCCACGCGTCGATCGTCTCGACCTGGGTCACCGTGTCGAGGCTGCGCCCCTCGTAGCACTGGATGTCGACGTGCATCCCCGGCTCCAGCCGCGACCCGAACCGGCTCCGCGTGCGCCGCACCCCCTTGCCCACCGCGCGGACCTTGCCCCGGGTGCGGGTGAGCAGGGTGACGATGCGGTCGGCCTCGCCCAGCTTGTGGGTCCGGAGGACGATCGCCTCGTCGCGGTAGAGCGGCACCCGCCCATTGTCGTATGCCGTCCCGACAGTCCCCGGTTGCCCCGCCCGGGCCACTCGGCAACTCGGCGGCTCGGGCGGTGGACGCGACGGCACCGCCTGGCATACCGTCGGGCCGCGACCGATCAACCGAGGATGCGGAGGACGAGCATGGAGGTCACCGGGTCGGCGTTCGCCGAGGCGGCGGACGTCTGGGGGGACGAGGCGCATGCCACGCGTGCCGCGATCCGGCTCGCGGGGCGGCGGATCACCCGGCCTTCGGACCCGAAGGCTACGGCGCGGCGGGCGTCGGAGTTGTTCGCGGCGGCTGGTGAGACGGTGACGGCTGCGGGGCTGGGGGCGGATGCGGCGTTGCGGGTGTTTGAGAAGGTCTTGGCCCCGGCGACCCGGGCTCAGGACGATCCGCTGAACCTGGCCTATATCCCGGCGGCTCCGACGCGCACCGCGTTGGCCTTCGACGCGGTGGTGTCCAGCTTCAACATCTTCGCCGGGACGTGGGAGGCCGGGGCGGGGGCGATCTTCGCCGAGAACCAGGCCCTGGCCTGGCTGGTGTCGCTGCTGGGCTGGCCGGAGACGGCCGGCGGATGCTTCGTCTCGGGCGGGACGAGCGGGAACCTGTCCGCCCTCGCGGCGGCCCGGCACACCGCATACCTGCGACGCGGGGGCCGTCCCGAGGGCGGCTGGAAGATCGCCTGCACGACCGGGGCGCACTCCTCCATCGTCTCCGACGCCCGGGTCCTGGACGTCGGGGTCGTCGCGGTGCCCGAGGACGAGCGCGGACACCTGACCGGCGCCGCCCTGGCCGCGGCGATCGCCGACGAGCCGGGAGTGTTCGCCGTCGTCGCCTCCGCGGGCACGACCAACGCCGGGGTCGTCGACGACCTGTCCGACATCGCCGAGGTCTGCCAGCCGCGGGGGATCTGGCTGCACATCGACGGCGCCTACGGCGGCGGCGCCCTCGCCGCGCCGTCGGTGCGGGACCGGTTCGCCGGGATCGAGCGCGCCGACTCCTTCATCGTCGACCCGCACAAATGGCTGTTCGCGCCGTACGACTGCTGCGCCCTGCTCTACCGGGACCCCGCGCTGGCCCGAGCCGCCCACGCCCAGCACGCCTCCTACCTCGACAGCCTCGACCGGGAGGTCTGGAACCCCACCGACCTGGCCGTCCACCTGTCCCGCCGGGCCCGGGGCCTGCCGTTCTGGTTCAGCCTCGCCACCCACGGCACCGACCGCTACACCGCCGCCGTCGAGCAGACCCTGGCCATCGCCCGCACCGTCGCCGAGGGCATCCACGCCATCCCCACCCTGCGCGTACTGCACGAGCCGGAGCTGTCGGTCATCCTCTTCGACCGACCCGGCTGGACCAGCGCCGACTACCACGCCTGGTCCGACGACCTGGCCCACGCCGGCCGGATGCTCTGCGTCCCCACAACCTGGCACGGCCAGACCATCCTCCGCCTCGTCTTCATCAACCCCGCCACCGACCCCGACAAAGTCCTCACCATCCTGCGCGAGACCACCGCCTGAGGCAGAATGGACGGCACCGGGCGAGCCCCTGGGAGGCGAGGTCGATGGCATCGAGGACCGTCACGAGGCTCGTGGGCTACGCCCTTGTGGCGCTTCTCGTCGTCGGGGTGAACTGGTCGTCGAGTCCCTCCGGTGGACATCTCTTCCTCGTCGTGTGGGCCCTCGCGGCCGTGCTGCTCGCTCCCGTCGACCGCCGCGTCGTCCTGGCCAGCACGATGGCTCTCGGCGTGACGATCGGACTGGCGGTGTCCTTCGCGGTCGGAGGCTCCGGATGGGGCGGCACGACGCTGGCCATGACGGCTCCCCTCGTGCTGGGCTGGCTCGGGCAGGTGTGGCAGTCACGCACCGTGGCGACCCACCGCCTCCCGGCGGAGTCCGCGCCCCTCGGCGTCCGCCGATGAGGGGCCCTACCACGCCGGCGTGAGCCCTCCGGAGCAGGCCGTCTGACTCGGATTCGAACATCTGTTCCGATCAGGTGTACGATCTTGGGGCATGGACGGCGGACTGGCCCTGCAGGGATCGCTCTTCGACGAGGGGCCCGAGGACGGCATCGTGCGGGGACGGGCCGCCGTCCGCCGCGACCAGCTCACGCGCGGTGCGTGGGTCGACGTCTGCCCGGGCTGGTTCGCGGGCGCCGACGAGACCTACCCCGCCCTCCTGCGCGAGGTGCCGTGGCGGGCGGAGCGGCGCCAGATGTGGGACGCCGTCGTCGACGTCCCCCGGCTGCTCTGCTTCGTCGGCGAGG
The DNA here is from genome assembly GCA_039812405.1 of Nostocoides sp. Classification (GTDB taxonomy): domain Bacteria; phylum Actinomycetota; class Actinomycetes; order Actinomycetales; family Dermatophilaceae; genus Nostocoides. The sequence continues at coordinate 5,106 of JBDIAL010000145.1, read as the reverse complement.
GCGAGCCGCTGCCGCACCCCGGTCTCGTGGCGGCCAAGGAGACGCTCGACGGCTGGTATGCCGCGACCCTGGGGCGGTATGTCGGCGGTCCCCCCGAGCCGTTCGCGACCGCGGGGCTGTGCCTCTACCGCGACGGGCGCGACTCCGTCGCCTGGCACGGCGACCGGATCGGACGGTCGCGCACCACCGACACCCTCGTGGCCATCGTGTCCCTCGGATCCCGGCGCGACCTGCTCCTGCGGCCCCGGGGTGGCGGCACCGCTCGCCGCTATCCCCTCGGGCACGGCGACCTCGTCGTCATGGGCGGCAGCTGTCAGCGGACGTGGGACCATTGCGTGCCCAAGACCGCCCGTGAGGTCGGGCCCCGCATCTCCGTCCAGTTCCGCCCGCGTGGGGTGCGGTGACTAGGCGATGTCCAGGACGGCTCCGAGCAGGAGGACGAGGGTCCCGGCGACGAGCATCGCGACGACCCATGTCGAGCGGCGGCCGTGGAACATCGTCGCGATGACCCCTCCGAGCAGCCCGAGCATCACGACGGAGAGGACGAGTGCGAGCCAGGACGGGCCGGGCAGGACGGTCCCGAGCAGCAGCGGCCCGCTGGCGCCGACGAGGCTGGCGGTGGCGGCGACGACGGCGGTCAGCGCCGACTCCCGCACGACGATGGCGCCCAGCCTCGTCGAGGCCAGGGCACCCGGCTCGGCGAGGTTGATCTCGCGCGACGCACGCACGAGCCCCACGCGCCGCTCCGCGTAGTCGGCCACGAACATCGTGAAGGCGGCCGTCACGCACGAGGCGATGCCGACGCGCACCGACAGGCCGGCCCCCAGCTGCCCGCCCCCACCGTGCAGCACGGCGCCCGTCGCGAGGGGAGGGCGTTGAGGATGCCGTCGGTGATGCCCAGGACGAGCGGAAGGGCGGGGGGCCGGGTCGGTCGACGACGGACCACGGCCTATCGCAGCCTGGGCACGGGCTCGAGGATGCGGTCGCCCACCACCACCTCGTCCACGCTGTGGAGCACCGCACCGGACTTCTGGATCCGGCCGAAGAGCGCCTCCACGTCGATGTCGTCGCCGACGACGGTGACCGTCGTCCCGACGGTCTCGATGTCGATCTCGGTGACGGTGATGTTGACGGCCGACACGCCGGCGACCGACGCGAGGTCGCGCGCCAGCCAGACCGTGTCGGGACGGTCGAGCACCTTGTCCACGTCCAAGAGCATCCGTCTGACCGGTGCGTTCATCCTCGCTCCATCGCCGTTGCCGCACGGACCCACGCCCCGACCCACGGCACGGCGTCCGTGGACATCACGGTGGTCCCTTCCTCACCGAGCCTAGATGAGTCAGCCCGGTGGGGAGCCGGCGACTGAAGGCGGTCAGGAGGTCCCGGACCCCTGGTGGGGAAGATAGCCACAGCTCTGACTCGGGTGATCCTCCCCAGAAGGAAGGCCCACACATCGGGAGGGGGTGGAGGCCGGGAGGGCAAGGGTGGCAGGCCGGTCGTGGACGGGGACCAGGGCAGCCTCGCGGAGTCGACGCGGCGGTGCCCGCAACCGGTCGAGGTACGCCAGGACCACCGCAGGGACACCGAATACCTCCACCCCAGCCGACCCCCCAGCGGTCGAGGTATGCCAGGACCACCATAGAGTCACCGCATACCTCCACCCAGCCCAGCCCCGCCGGGTCGAGGTATGCCAGGACCACCACAGAGTCACCGCATACCTCCACCCAGCCCAGCCCCGCCGGGTCGAGGTATGCGGGCGGACGGCGAGGGATCAGGCGCCGAGGCGGCGGGCCTCGGCGAGGAGGAGGTCGAGCTCGTCCCGGAGCCGCGCCGTCATGACGTCGACGTCGGGCACGATCTCGCGGGCGGCGATGACGCCGAAGTGCAGCTCCCCGAGGTAGCCGATGAGGGTGATGTTGAGGCCCACGCCGTCGGTGACGATCGACACCGGGTAGTGCGCGAGCAGCTTGGCTCCCGCCATGTAGACGGGGATGTTCGGCCCCGGCACGTTGGAGATGACGAGGTTGAAGGGCGGCAGCCGGTTGAGCAGGTGGCTGCCGAAGACGACCCGCGCGGCCCGCGTCATGAAGACCGGGGGCGCGAAGTCGGAGATGTCGTCGACGAGACCCTGGGGGATCGCGGCCTGCTGCGACTTGGCCAGCTGGGTGGCCTCGTGGACCCGGACGAGCCGCTCGACGGGATCGTCGACGTCGGTGGGCAGCGCGGCGAGCATCGCCGAGACCCGGTTGCCGCCCGAGGCGTGCGCCTTGGGATCGCGGACGGACACCGGGACCATCGCGACGAGCGGGTCCTCGGGCAGCGCCCCGTGCTCGAGCAGCCAGGTGCGCAGGACCCCGGCGCACATCGCCATGACGACGTCGTTGACGGACACCCCGAAGGCGGTCTTGACCTCCTTGACCTCCCCGAGCGGCACGCTGACGAGCCCGAGCTTGCGGTGCTGGGAGATCGACTCGTTGAAGGGGGTGGGCGGAGCCGTCATCCGGGCCCCCTTGAGCAGCCCGCCGTCGCTGCCCCGCCGGCCCATCCCGAGGCTCGCGACGAGCGGTCCGAGGGCCGGCGCGAGCGACGGGACGGCGCGCACGGCGTTCGTCGCCATCCGGGTCGCCTGGAGCGGACGCCGCAGGAGACCGCCGGCCGTGCGGGCGACGAGCTCGACCCGGCCCGGAGGGGCCGGCGGGTCGAACGGCTCGGCCGGCGGCAGGTCGCGCCCCTGCGGGCTGAGGTCCATGAGCACGGTGACGAGCTCGGCCCCGGACACCCCGTCGAATGCCGCGTGGTGGACCTTCGTGTAGAGGGCGACGCGGCGCTTGGCCAGGCCGGTGATGAAGTAGGTCTCCCACAGCGGCCGGGACTTGTCGAGGGGCCGGGCGTGGATCCGCGAGACCTGCTCGGTGAGCTGGGCGAGGGACCCGGGCCGGGGCAGGGCCAGCTCGCGGACGTGGTACTCGATGTCGAAGTCGGGGTCGTCGACCCAGTAGGGCTGGTCGAGGCCGAGCGGCACGCTCTGCAGGCGCCGGCGCATGACGGGGACGAGCGGCAGCCGCTCCTCGATGACCTGGGTGATCCGGGCGAGGTCGAGCGGGACGGGGGCGCTGGACGGGTCGAGGATGCTCACGCCGCCGACGTGCCCCGTCGAGCTCGGGGTCTCCAGGGCGAGGAAGGCGGCGTCGAGGCCGGTCAGCTGCTCCATGCCCCCATCATCGCCGACCCCACGGCGGCCGGGCCGGGCGGACCGTCAGAGGCTGGGGTAGAAGGGCCGCAGGAAGGGCGCCGGCTGGAACGGCCGCCACGTCCCGGGCGGCTGGGCGAGCCGGTCGGCGACGAGCCACAGGGTCGCCGGGTCGACCCCGAACCCGAGGTGACTGCAGTGGACCTCGACGTTCTGGTGCTGGTCGCCCTCGGTGAGGCAGGCCCGCCAGGAGACCACGCCGTCGAGCCGGGAGTACACGGACGTCGAGGGGACCGGCACCGGACCGCCGACGTCCGCCCGGCGCGGCACGTCCGCGCCGTGCGCGTGGAGGAAGGAGAGCCGGTTGAAGGCGAGGTCGGCGTGGGTGCGGTGGCCGTCGGAGACCCCGACGGGGCTGCCGAGCGTGATGACCTGGGTGATGTCCTCGGGATAGCGCTTGGCGAGATACCTCGCATACAGACCGCCGAGGCTCCACCCGACGACGCTCACCGGGCCGCCGGTGCGCTCGGCGAGGTCACGGAGGGCCTCGGGCATCCCCTCGACGATGGCCGACGTCGGCCCGATGTTGCGCCCGAGCCGCCACCCCCGCACGTAGTGGCCCTTGTGCCGCAGGAAGGAGCGCAGCGGCCGGGTGCTCCGGTCGGAGGCGAGCAGGCCCGGGAGGACGAGGACGCCCCGGCCGTCACCGCGCGGTGCCGCGGCGAGCCAGGGGGTCGCGAGGGTCAGGGCCATCCCGTCGACGATGCCTCGCGCGGGCTCGGTGAGATAGAGGGCGGCCTGGGGGCGGATGCCGAGCGCACGGAGCCGCTCGGGCACCGCCTCCTGAGGCGGTCCGAGCGGCTCCGACGCGGCACTCGTCATGGTCGCACGATGACACTTGCCGGGCGTCCGGGCAAGCGCATCGGGACGATTCGTTACGGGACGGTATCCGGCTGCGGCGCGGACGCCTCGTCGCGCACGGCCCGGTTGAGGGCCGACATGATCCCGCGGAGGGAGGCCCGCACGATGGACTCGTGGAGGCCGACGCCCCAGAGGATCCGCTCGCCGATGGCGCACTCGACGTATGCCGCCGCGCGCGCGTCGCCGCCGGCCGAGAGGGCGTGCTCGGCATAGTCCATGACCCGCACGTCGACCCCGAGCGGCTGCAGCGCGTCGATGAAGGCCGCGATGGGGCCGTTGCCGGTCCCCGAGATCGGCGTCTCGACCCCGTCGACGACGATCGACCCCTCGATCTGGTCCCCGCCGCCCTCGAGCCCGCTGATCGTCGTGCGCATCGGCGCGAACCGGCCCCAGCGCTGCTGCGGGTCGTCGGCGAAGAGGTACTCGTCCTCGAACAGCGACCACAGCTGCGCGGCGGACAGCTCGCCGCCGTCGGCGTCGGTCCTGCCCTGGACGACCCTGCTGAACTCCACCTGGAGCCGCCGGGGCAGGTCCAGCCCGTGCTCGGCCTTGAGGAGGTAGGCGACCCCGCCCTTGCCGGACTGGCTGTTGACCCGGACCACGGCCTCGTAGGTGCGGCCGATGTCGTGCGGGTCGATGGGCAGGTAGGGGACGCCCCAGTCGAGGTCGTCGATCCCGACCCCCCGCTCGGAGGCCCGCCTGTCCATGTCCTCGAAGCCCTTCTTGATGGCGTCCTGGTGGGAGCCGGAGAAGGCCGTGTAGACGAGGTCGCCGCCCCACGGGTGCCGCTCGTGGACAGGGAGCTGGTTGCAGTACTCCACCGTGTGCCGGATCTCGGCCATGTCGGAGAAGTCGATCTGCGGGTCGATGCCCTGGCTGAACAGGTTCATCCCCAGCGTGACGAGGCAGACGTTGCCCGTCCGCTCGCCGTTGCCGAACAGGCACCCCTCGATGCGGTCGGCACCGGCGAGGTAGCCCAGCTCGGCGGCCGCGAC
>JBDIAL010000144.1:0-9444 GCA_039812405.1 Nostocoides sp. | reverse complement strand
GCGGACGGTGCACGGCGGACCTGGACTGGGCGTGTTCCTCATGGGAAACCGTGGATCGGGAGGGGGCTACGCCCAGGCGAGGCCGGAGGGCAGGTGGAGACAGAGGGCGGGGTCGGGGGTGGAGACAGAGGGCGAGGCCGGAGGGCAGGCGGAGCCAGAGGGCGGGGTCGGAGGGCAGGCGGAGACAGAGGGCGGGGTCGGGGGTCGAGGTCGGAGGGCAGGCGAGACAGAGGGCGAGGTGACGGCGTGGGTCAGCGGTCGCGGCCGGCCGGGGCGGAGGGCGGTGCGGTGAGGAACTGGGGCGCGCCGAGGCCGGCGTCGGAGAACGCCGCGGCGACGGCCTCCGCGACGGAGCCGGTCTCGTGGTCCCGGACGAGCGCGATGACCGAGCCGCCGAACCCGCCGCCGGTCATCCGGGCCCCGGCGGCGCCGGCGTCCAGCGCGGCCTCGACGGCGAGGTCGAGGGCCGGCACGGTCACCTCGTAGTCGTCACGCAGCGAGGCGTGCGAGGCGATCATCGCCGCCCCGAGGGCCGCGACATCGGCGCCCTCGAGCGCCGTGACGGAGTCGCGGACCCGCTCGATCTCGGTGACGACGTGGCGGACCCGGCGCCGCGGCAGCCCGCCGTCGAGCCGGGCGAGGGCGGCGTCGAGGTCGGCGAACGCGATCTCCCGCAGCGTCCCCACGCCGAGCGCGGCTGCCGCGTCGGCCGTCGTGCGCCGCCGCTCGGCATACTGCCCGTCGACGAGAGCGTGCGGCACCCGGGTGTCGCACACGAGGAGGGTCCACCCATCCGCCCCGACGGTCCACGGGACGTTCGTCGTGGAGAAGTCGAGGCAGTCGAGGAGGAGGACGTACCGGTCCTGGGCGAGCACCGACACGGACTGGTCCATGCCGCCGGTCGACGCGCCGGCGACCACGTTCTCCGCCTCGACGCAGGCGGCGACGAGGTCGTGGTCGGAGAGCGCGGCGGACCTCCCGACGAGGTCGCGGACGGCCACGGCGACGGCGCACTCGAGGGCCGCGGAGGACGACAGCCCGCTCCCGAGCGGCACATGGCCGTCGACGAGGACGTCCATGCCGGGAACGCGGACTCCCTTGCGCCGCAACGACCACAGCACCCCGGCGACGTATGCCACCCAGCCGCTCGGGCGTCCCTTGCCGACGTCGTCGAGGGTCCCCTCCCACGTCGAGCCCGCCTGGCAGCTCGCAAGCCGGACGAGGCCGTCCGCGCGGGGTGACACCGCGGCATACGTCCGATGGGGGAGGGCGAGTGGCAGGCAGAGCCCGCCGTTGTAGTCGACGTGCTCGCCGATGAGGTTGACCCGGCCGGGGGCCGACCACACGCCCGCGGCCGGCCGGCCCATCCGGAGGGCGAACCGCCCGTCCAGCTCCTCGGCGACCGCCGGTCCGTCCGGTGCCGGGGCCCAGTCCAGGGCGTCGCGACCGCTCTCCGTCGTGTCGGACTCGCTCATCTCGCCCATCATGCCAGCGATCCCCTACCCGGAACCGGACCGTGGGAGCCGGCCGCGCGTCGTCCCGGGACTCAGCGGGAAGGGGCTCCCCGGCGCATGGACCGCAGCCGCTCGGCGACCTCGATCGCGTCTCCCTCACCGACGTGGTCGGAGTGACGGTCCGGCCGGGCGAGGAAGAGGTAGAGGAGCCCGGTGCCGAGGACGACGACGAGGCCGATCGCCACGACGTAGCGGTCGAGCACCGAGTCGGAGGTCGTCGGCTTGATGAGCAGGATCATCGCGATGACGCCGTAGGTCTGGGCGACGATGTTCACCGGGAGACCCCAGCGGCCCAGGTTCCAGTCGCCCGCCGGGTGCCAGCCGCGCAGCCGTTGCCGGAGGGCCGCGAGGACGACGCCTTGGAAGGCGATGTAGATCCCCAGCACCGCGAAGGCCGTGACCCGGGGCAGCTGGTCGGGGACGACGTAGACATAGAGGCAGATGAGGATCGGCACGATGCAGGCGACGAGCAGGGCGTTGGTCGGCACGGCGTGGCGCTCTGACATGTGGGACAGCTGCCGGCTCATGGGCAGCATCCGGTCGCGGGCGAAGGCGTAGATGAGGCGGCTGCCGGCCGCCTGGAGCGAGAGCACGCAGGAGATGAAGGCCGTGATGGCCACGAGGAGGAAGACCTTCGACCCTGCCGTGCCGAGGGTGTCCTCGAGGATGCGGGGGATGGGGTCGGCGTCCTTGCCGTCGACGATCGCCTGCAGGTCGGGCGCGGCGAGCACGTAGCCGATGTAGGACATCAGCCCGGACACGCCACCGACCATGATCGTCAGCATCATGGCCTTCGGGATGCGCCGGGTGGGGTCGCTGACCTCCTCGGCGACGTCTCCGCACGCCTCGAACCCGTAGAAGAGGAAGAGCCCGCTCAGGGCCGCCCCGAGGAAGGTGAGGAGGTAGGGCTTGTCGCCGCCGGCGCCCATGCTGTCGAAGAACACGCTGAAGGAGTTGACGCGCTTGAAGAGCAGGAGGAACAGGCCCAGGGCGATGACGCCGATGAGCTCGGCCCCGAGTCCGATCTTGGCGATCCGCGCCAGCATGTGCGTCCCGCTGAAGTTGATGGCGAGGGCGAGGAGCAGGAGGGCCACCGCGGTGACGAGCTGCACGACCGGGGTCAGCGTGATGCCCAGCAGGGAGGCGACGAAACCTCCGCCGAACTCGGCCACGGCGGTCACGGTCACGAGCACCGCCCAGATGTAGACCCACGAGATGATCCACGCGAACCGGCGGCCCCACAGCCGCCGGGTCCAGGGGTAGATGCCTCCGGCCACGGGGTACTGGGAGACGACCTCGCCGAAGACCAGGGCGACGGTGAACTGGCCGCAGCCCACGATGACGATCCACCACATCGCCGGTGGGCCGCCCAACGACAGGCTGTAGGCCCACAGCGAGTAAACCCCCACGAGCGGCGAGAGATAGGTGAAGCCGAGCGCGATGTTGGACCACAGGCTCATCGACCGATGGAAGTCCTGCCCGCTGTAGCCGAGAGCCTCCAGGTGCGCTCTCTCGGCGTCGGTCGCGGGCCCTGGAGACGACGACTCCGGCATGTCAACCTCCTTCGTCCGGCACCGGCCAAGCCCACCGCGAGTCCGGGTACCCGGCGAGCACGCTAGTGGCGAGGGGGCCGTCACAGCAAGAGTATCGAGATCAGAAATCAGAGAATCGATATCAGCAGATTGACTTCGTCGGGACGGCGTCCTACGCTCGCGGCAACGGGCGCCGGTCTCCCCGCCGCAGGGACGTGGGCCGGGACGCGTTGCGCTTGGTCGACACCATTCACGCGGAGGCGGAACATGACCGACGAGGAAGTCCACCCGGAACCAGGGCCCGTGGCCACGACGCCAGGAGTCTCGTCGGGAGGGGCGGACAGCACACCCGAGTCGGCGTTCGTCGACAGGTGGCGGCAGAACGGCTACAACTGCTTCTCCTCGGGCCACAAGTTCTGTCGCGAGGTATGCCCCGTCACCCAGGTCACGCGGAACGAGAACCACACGCCGACCGCCTTCATGGCCAATATCGTCGCCATGGACGAGGGGCTGCTCGCCATCGAGGACGTCGCGGACGACTACGTCCACTGTGTCCAGTGCGGAGGCTGCGAGATCCGGTGCCCCAACACGCTTTTCGTCGGGGACTTCTATCAGGCACGGACCGAGACGGTGAAGGTGGTGCGGGCGGCTCGCGCGCTGATGGTCGACAAGGGGCTCGACCGCGAGGGGTGGAGGATCTGGAACGAGCGGACCCGCGAGCTCACCAACGAGCCGGTCCTCGGCGTCGCGGACGAGGGACAGCCGCAGGGACAGGCATACGTGCGCGACTGGGCCGAGGGACTGGACCTCCCGATCGGCGGCGAGACGATCATGTTCGTCGACTGTGAGGCGGCCTTCTACCGGACGGCGAACTCCCGGGCCACGGCGATGGTCCTCCAGAAGGCCGGCGTCGAGTTCGGCCTCATGAACGAGCAGTGGTGCTGCGGGGGGCCTGCGGCCGAGATGGGATACGTCGAGCAGAGCCGGATGTTCGCCGAGCACAACGTCGCGGACTGGCGCGCCTCCGGGGTGAGACGGATCATCGCGATCGAGCCCCACGACTACATCCACTTCACCGAGGACTATCCCGCCTACTTCGGGGCGGACTTCGACTTCGAGGTGGTCCAGATCGTCGAGCTGGTGGCCGAGCTCATCCGCGAGGGCCGGCTCGAGCTGGTGAACCCGATCCACAAGACGGTCACCTACCACGACCCGTGTCGGCTCAACAAGCGCAAGAACATCCACGAGGCACCGCGGTTCATCCTCAACTCGATCCCTGGGCTGACGTTCAAGGACGTCGACCACGTCACGCAGTGGTCCTACTGCAGCGGGGGCGGCGGCGGGCTCCCGATCGAGAAGCCGGAGATCACGGCCGAGATCAGCAGGACTCGGCTCGACCGGGCGATGGAGCTCGGTGTCGACATGCTGGTCAGTGCCTGTGTGTGGTCCGAGCGGCCTCTCGCGACCGCCGGGAACGCCGCCGGCATCGAGGTCGCAGACATCATCGAGCTGGTCGCGCAGAGCGCGGGCATCGAGGTCGGAGGCAAGCGGGGTGCCTCCGACGTGGGGGCGAGGTCATGACCGTCACGAAGGTCACCGCACTCGACGAGGCTGTCGTCGCCGACCTCGAGGCGATCATGGATGAGCCCGGGTCGGTGCTCACGAACATGTCGAGCCGGGCCAACCGCACCCGGGTTCCGGCCCCGTTCCCCGTGCACCGCTGGGCGGAGTTCGTCCCTGCCGCGGTCGTGCTTCCGCGCACGGCCGAGCAGGTCTCGCAGATCGTCAAGCTCGCCAACCGGGCCAAGGTCCCGGTGGTGCCCCGGGCGGGTGGGACGGGCCTCAACGACGGCGCGGTTCCGCTGCGCGGCGGCATCGTCGTCGACGTCAAGCGGATGAACCAGATCAAGGAGGTCGACCTCGCAGACCGGGCCGTGACCGTCGGTCCCGGGATCAGCATGATGAAGCTCAACGAGGAGCTCGCCAAGTACGGTGTCTTCCACCCCGATACGCCGGCGTCCTACCCCTGCTCGCTCGTCGGTGGACGCATCGCGTGCAGCGGGTTCTCCCTGCTCGGAACCCGGTTCGGGCACTCCCGGGACCTGGTCATGTCCTTCGAGATCGTCCTCCCCACCGGCGAGATCATCCGCGTCGGTGACGGCGGGGGCCGGAAGATCCGCAAGTCGTCGACCGGCTACCACCTCAAGCATCTCTTCATGGGCCATCAGGGGACCCTGGGGATCGTCACCGAGGCCACCCTCGAGATCGTGCCGAAGCCCGAGGCCGAGTTCGCCGCGTTCTTCGCCTTCGACGACTACCTCACCGCCCACCGGACGCTGCACGGCATCACGACCTCCGGGCTCTCCACCCTGGCCGGAACCGTCCTGTTCGACGAGAAGAAGGTCGAGTACCTGCGGCGGGACGACGAGGCGTTCATCCCCATGCCGGAGTGGGTGAACTCCATCCTCGCGACCGCTCTGTACGGGACCAAGGCGGAGGTGACCGCCGCCTCGCGGATCCTCATGGAGAAGGGCCGGGCGCTCGGTGGCCGCTACACGGGTGACGAGATGGCCCTCGGCGACTGGGCCTCACGGCACGATCGCTACGCCAACCCGCTGCACGGACGGGTTCCCGACGGCAAGGTCGCGCCGATGTCGTGGCACTGCGAGGACGCCTCGCTCAACTGGAGCGTGCTGCCGCAGGTCCGCGCGGAGTGGCACGCCATCGCCAAGCGCTACATCGACGAGTACGGCATCTTCGACGACTGGGGCACCTACTGTTACACGAGCGCCTCGTACAAGCCGTGGGGCGACTTCCTCGCCGAGATCGACATCGGGATCTGGGAGGAGCGGCTCGACGACGTCGGGTGGGCGGCCTGGGTCCGGTTCAAGACCGAGCTCGCGAAGGTGTCGCTCGCATACGGCGGCTCGATGAGCAACTGCCACGGAACGACCCGCGTCGGGGATGCCGAGCTCGTGCCCGAGGAGATGGGCGGCGGCTGGGAGGTCATGAAGATGATCAAGCGCGGCCTGGACCCGAACAACATCATGAACCCGGGCAAGCAGATGCTCGACGAGGCATACGAGCCGCACGAGGCGTCCGAGGACGGGGTGTGACGGGGATGCGACGCTTCGTCTACAAGGAGCAGTATGCGCGGCCCGAGGCGACGCGGATCAGCGACGGCGTCATCATGCGGATCGACCACATCTACGAGGTGGACCCGGCCCTCATGGGCACCTACTTCCGTCAGCAGAACATGCCGCGGTGGGACACCGAGCGGATCGTGGCGTCCCGCACCGACCACCTGGACTGGATGCACGACCACTTCTCCGTCGAGACCCTCGTGGCAGGCGAGGAGGACGAGCTGGCCCTCGGCCCGGGAGCTGCCCCCGACCCGCCCCCGTGGCCCTACCCGGCCACCTCCGCCAAGCACCCGGCACCGATCCTGCCGTGGTGACGGCCGGGACGGCCGGGGCAGACGGGAGGATGCGTGGAGGGCTCGACGGGGAGAGCGGCTAGGCTCGTCGCCTGCACCTCGACCTGTCGATGCGGAAGGTAGCGATCCATGCCCGGCCTGTCGCTGTCCAGCCTGGCGAGGAGCACGATCTTCGCGCCGATCACCCCCGGCGACCGGGTCGACATGGTGGTCCAGCGCCTCTCCGACTCCATCTCGCTCGGGATGCTCGGCGACGGCGAGCAGCTGCCGGCGCAGCAGGAGCTCGCCGCCTCGCTCGGCGTCTCCCTCGTCACGCTCCGCGACGCGCTCGGGCTGCTCCGCCAGCAGGGTCTCGTCGAGACCAAGCGCGGTCACGGCGCCGGCAGCTTCGTCAAGGTCAACCGGCGGGCCGCCCCTGCTCGCGACCGGCACCGGCTGGAGCGGATGAGCAGCCATGACATCGGGGACATCGCCGATATGCAGCGTGCCGTGTTCGGCCAGGCTGCGCGGCTGGCCGCGGAGCGGGCGACCCAGGACTTCGTCGTGAGGCTCCTCGCATACGTCGAGCATCTCCAGGACACCGGCAACGTCCGGGACCGTGCGCGCCTGGACGGCAGGTTCCGGATCGAGGTGGCCGCCGCGGCCCAGTCGGTCCGGCTGGCCCGGGCCGAGATGCAGATCGAGGCGGAGGTGAGTGCGCTGCGCTGGCTGCCGTTGCTCACGCCGGAGGCGGACGAGGACATCTCCTCCGCCGAGGCATACCACGCCGACGTCATGGACTCGCACCGTGCCCTCGTCGACGCGATCTCCGACTCGCAGGCGTCCACCGCTCAGCAGGTTGCCGAGCAGCGGGTGGACCGTGACCTGCAACGGCTGCTCATCCTGCACATCCAGGCGCTGAGCAGGAACGCCCGGTGACCCCCAGGGCGATGGGCCAGGTGGTCGGCACCGTCGCGACACTGCTCGACGGGGCGTTCGAGAGCGTCATCCGGCTGCGGGACTCGGTGGCGTCGCAGTCGGTGGCCGCGGTGGACCCGCTCACCCGACGCGATCTGGCCCGGCTCGGGACGGACGTCGTCCCCGAGATGGCGGTGAGCGGCGGGCTGATCCGAGGCATGGGTGTGGCCTTGGCGCCCCAGCTGCTCATGGACGCCTCGCTGTGGATCGAGTGGTGGGTGCTCGACGAGGACGGGACGTCGGACCGGGTGCGGTTCGAGTTCGATCCCGACAGCCTGGACTTCTACGACTACACGCGAGCCGACTGGTTCACCGGGCCGAGGACGCCCGGTCACCGGACCGTCGTGGGCCCCTATGTGGACTACAACGGCCTCAACGACTACGTCGTCACGATGACGACGCCGATCCTGGCCGGAGGGCGGTTCCTCGGGGTCGCGGGCGCCGACCTTCGCGTGGACGCGATCGAGCGACGCCTCTACGCGCTCCACGACGCGAGCGTCGCGGACGTCCTGCTGTCCGACTCGACCCATCGCGTCATCGCCTCGACGTCGACCCGGCATCTCGCCGGGTCCCTGTTCCGCGGACTCGCCGCATCCGACACCGCCGACATCCGTGCGGTCCCGGGGTGGCCCTGGTCGATGGTGCGCCTGCCCGGTCAGTGACGCGGCTCCTCGCCGGCCTCCCGGCGGCGGGCGCGCACGATGCCGCCGACGCCGAGCGCGGTCGCGAGCGCGAGGACGCCCGCCCCGACGGCGGTGGGGACGAGGTTGTCCGCGGTGTGCGTCGGGGTGGTCAGGGCCTGCGGGGCCGCCGCGGCGGCGAGCGGCTGGGCCGGGTCGCCGGTGTCCGCGACGCCCTCGGTGGGCTCGGTGGGCTCGGTCACGCTAGGGGTGCTCGTCGTGGCCGACTCGCCCGGCTCGACGAGGCGGCCGACCGGCTTGGCCTGCTGCCCGTGGGCGAACGCCCAGTCCAGGAGCGCGGCCGTCGGGCGCCACTGCCGGTAGTCCAGCCCGTACATCTCGGTCGTGAGGTAGGTGTGCCCGTTGCGGCGGGCCACGGCGACATAGGTCCGGTTGGCCTTGGTCGTGAAGCCGTCCTTGCCGCCGATCGCCCCGCGGTAGTTGAGCATGATCGTCGTGTGCGTCGTCAGGTCGTAGGTCTGGCGGCGGACGCCCTTCGCATCGACGAGGGTCGGGCCGGTCACGTGCTTCCTCGCCTTCTTCCGCTTCGGCACCGGGCGCCCGGGGAAGTCGACGTGCGTGACCTTCATGTAGGAGCGGAACTGCGGGCTGTCCATGGCCTGTCGCATGAAGAGCGCGAGGTCGTAGGCGCTCGAGGTCTGGCCGGGTGCGTCCAGCCCGCTCGGGTCGCCGGCGTGGGTGTCGAGCGCCCCGAGCTCCTTGGCCTCCGCGTTCATCTCGGTGAGGGTCCGGTCCGTGCCGCCGTTGAGCCGGGCGAGCATGTATGCCGCGTCGTTGGCCGACCCGAGCAGGAGCGCCTCGAACAGCTGCCGGCCGGTGTAGACCTGCCCCGGCACGAGCCCGATCCGCGTCCCGTCGGCCCGTTCGTCGGAGTCCTGCGCGGCATACGACCGGTGCTGGTCGATCCGGGGGAGGAGGACGAGGGTGGTGAGGATCTTCAGCGTGCTCGCGGGGCGAAGGCGGGCGTGCGGCGCCTTCGCGGCGATGATCTCGCCGGTGTCGAGGTCGGCGACGAGCCACGAGACGTCGCGCATCGTCGGCGGCTTCGGCACGCCGTGGGGCAGGTCGGTGACGACGCCCATCGAGGCGAGTCGGGGCCCGCCGACGGCGGTCGCCGGGTCGACCGTCGCTCTCGGCACCGGAAGGGTCGGCGTGGTCGGCTTGGGGGAGGTGGCGCCCAGGGCGGTCGTGAGCGGGAGCGCGACGAGGACCGTCGTGGCGCCGGCTACCGCGCACGCCCGGACCCGGCGGCGGGCGGTTCGGTCGCTGGGTGGCACGGGGGTCTCCGGACGGCGGACGGCAGG
>JBDIAL010000143.1:0-9475 GCA_039812405.1 Nostocoides sp. | reverse complement strand
TTGCCGGCCGCATACCGCAGCCGTGCGTCGGCTTGGGCGATCGCTTGCTCGTCCTGGGCGAAGATCGAGCCGGTGAGCCCGTACGGGCTCGTCTCGTCGACGAGGCTCAGGGTCTGCTCCCAGTCGGCGTCGTCGTAGACGTAGACGGCGAGGATCGGCCCGAAGAGCTCGTCGGTCATGAACCGCGATCGGGGGTCACTCACCTCTAGAACGGTGGGCTCGACGAACCAGCCGACGCTCCCGTCGCTTCCGCCGCCCACGACGACAAGACCCTGGGCCCGGGCCTCGGTCAGCGCCGCCGCGTGCTTGGCGTGCTGGTCGGCCGTGATGACGGCGCCGACGAAGGTCACGGGCTCCGTCGGGTCGCCGACGACGAGCCGGGAGGTCTGCTCGACGAGCCGCGCGCGGAGCTCGGACCACAGGCTGCGTGGGAGGTATGCCCGGGAGGCGGCCGCGCACTTCTGTCCGGCGTACTCGAAGGCGCCCCGGACGAGGGCAGTCGTCAGGGCGTCGACGTCGGCGGATGGGTGGGCGACGACGAAGTCCTTCCCACCCGTCTCGCCGACGAGCCGGGGGTAGCTGCGGTAGGAGGCGATGCCGGCCCCGACGGTGCGCCAGATGGTCTGGAACGTCGCCGTGGACCCGGTGAAGGCGACGGCGGCGAGGTCGCGGTGCCGCAGCACGCTCGCACCGATTCCCGCGCCGTCGCCGTGGACGACGTTGACGACACCCGGCGGCAGTCCCGCTGAGGCGAGCAGCTCCATCGTCAGGTGAGCGACGAGCGCGGCGCTCTCGGCCGGCTTCCACACGACGGTGTTGCCGAGGAGCGCCGGTCCGAGGGCGAGGTTGTTCATCGAGGCGAAGTTGAACGGCGACACCGCGAAGACGAATCCCTCGAGCGGGCGGTACTCGACATGGTTGCTCACGCCGTCGGGCGAGACCGGCTGGACGGCGGCCATCGCCGCCGCGTTGTCGAGGTTGGCCCGGATGAAGTCGGCGACCTCGCCGATGTCACCCTCGGCCTGGTCACGGGTCTTGGACAGCTCGAGCATGCACGCGGCGACGAGACGGTCGCGCCATTCGCCCTCCTCCAGGAGCGCAGCGGCCCGTGCGAACGGCGCCGACCGCTGCTCCTGCGACGTCGTCGACCACGTGGGGTGCGCGTCCAGGGCAGCGGCGACGGCCCGCGCGACGACGTCGGCGTCGGCCGCATGGACCCGGCCCAGGTGCTGCGCGTGCCGGTGCGGCACGACGATCGGGAAGGTCCGCCCGGTCCGCACCTGTTCGCGGCCCACGACGTTGGGCACGTCGAACGACGCGTTCGTGACCGACTCGAGGGCCTCGGCGAGGTCGGAGAGGGGCATGACTGCCTTCCGCGGGATGGACGACCAGTGGGTCCGACGCTAGATCCACGACGGCACGGTCCGCTTCACCTGAGCGGCGAAATCGACCTGCCTCGTCTTCTACTGTTGTCGAAGCGAGGTGATGAGGACGAAGGGAGCACGATGCCCACCAGCGCGGAGGTGCAGGCGTCGGTCGACGCCCTGGCAGTGACCCTCGATCGGTCGGTCCTCATCGAGGACGACCGCCAACGACCCGTCTGGTGGAGCACACGCGGGGCGGTCGACGTCACTCGCACGAGGACCATCCTCAACCGCGAGGTCCCCCCGCCGGTCGCGGCGATCGTGCGGCGCTTCGGCCTCGATCGTGCGACCCGGCCCGTCCATACGCCGGCCATGCCGGAGATCGACATGTGGCCGCGGTGGTGCGTCCCGCTGCGGCGCCACGGTCGTTTCCTCGGCATGCTGTGGATCCTCGACCCCGACGAATCGATCGCCGAGGACGAGCTCGGGCCGGCGCAGGAGTGCGCTGAACTGGCCGCCGAGGTGCTGGTCGAGGGCAGGCGCACCGCCGAGCAGGTGCAGCGCCTGCAGGAGGAGCTCGTCGCGACCCTGCTGCGGGGACCCGACGACGACGCGGCCCGCGAACTCGCCCGACTCCACCAGGTGCCACGCGACGTGGTCGTGCAGGTCAACCGCCCCGCGGCCTCCGGCGGATGGCCGCTCCCCGGGGACATGTCCCTCCACGTCGCGGGGCGTAGCCCTCGCATCGCGACGAGCGGCGCACCGGTCCCCCTCGCGCAGCTCAGCGAGGCGGCGCACCGGGCGACGGTGACGTGGCGCGCGGTCCAGGCCGGCGCTCGCCTCGACCCGCCCACCTGGGACCACCTCGGCCTCTGGCGCCTCATCGTCGAGGCACCGGATCGGGTCACGCCGGCATCCGTGCACCCCGCAGCGGCCATCCTCGCCGAGCAGCCTCGCGACGACCTGCTGAATACGGCTCGGGTCGTCCTCGACAACGGCGGTGACGTCGCGGCAGCGGCCGAGGAACTCCACGTCCACCGGACGACGCTCTACTACCGGTTTCGCCGGATCCGGGAGCTCACCGGCGTCGACGTCCTCGACGGGCGCACCCGGACCCATCTGCAGCCCGCGCTGTGGCTCGCTGCCTACCGCGCCACAGCCTGAGCCGGTCCCGCCGCTGCCGTCCGTCAGCGGATGGTCAGCTCTCGGTACGGACGGTTCTCCGTGATCCTGGCCAGACCCATCCGAGTCAGGTCCAGCGTCCGGAACTCGCCGTACAGGATGAGCTCGGTCAGGGCGCGTCCGACGGCGGGCGCGTGCATGAGCCCGTGGCCGGAGAATCCCGTCGCGAAGGAGTAGTTGTCCAGCTCATCCCAATGGTCGAGGATCATCTGGCCGTCGAGCCTGTTCTGGTCGTAGTGGCCGGCCCAGGTCGAGACGAGCCGGAGCCGGTCGGCGCCGGGGATGCGCTCGACGAGCGCCGGCCAGACGATCTCCTCGAACCACGTCTTGTCGATCGACAGGTCCCAGCCCCCGGGGGTGGAGAAGTCGACGAGGGCGGCCGTGAGGCCCGGGCCCTCGGGCCGGATCGCCAGGCCTCGAGGGTCCTTGATGAAGGGATAGCCGGCGAACGGCAGGGGCGACTCGACGTAGTGGTCGAAGCGTCGCATGGGCTCGACCGGCAGGTCGAGCCCGATCGTCCGCGACAGGTCGGAACCCCAGACGCCAGCGACGTTGACGACGTGCTCCGCCGTGACGACGGCTCCCGACTCCAGGGTCGCACCGGTCACTCGCCGTCCGTCGCGCTCGAGCGTCGCGACGCGGTCACGAACGTACACGGCGCCCAGACGTCGTGCCCTGCGCGCGAACCCCTCGAGGAAGGCAGACGGCGCGAGCCAGCCGTCTCGTGGGGAGAGGATGGCCGGCCCGAGATCATCGGTGGCGATGAGGGGATACCGGTCGCGAACGCCGTCCGGCTCCAACCAGATCGCCTCGACCCCGAGGGACACCTGCTGCTCGAAGTCGGCCCGCAGCTGCTCGGACAGCCCCGGCTCGGTGATGAACAGGTAGCCGTTCGGATGCCAGTCCAGATCGGGCACCTCGACGGGGTCGGCCCGGCCGCCGGGAGGCGCCCAGTCGGCCCAGTGCTCGATGACCTCGTGGGTGTAGCGCGACATGAGGACGTTCTCCGGCCGCGAGAACAGCTGCCGCACCCCGCCGCTGGCGAAGGAGGAGGCGGCCCCCGCATACGCGGGGTCGGGCTCGACGACGGCGACAGAGAGATGCGGCTCGGCCTCGAGGAGGTGCCACGCCGTCGCACTCCCCATCACCCCTCCGCCGATGACGAGAACGTCGTATGCGGACCTCACCGGTCCGGCGTCACGGCCGGTCTGGCTGTGCGTGCTGATGGTGTCTCTCCTGTCTCTCGGGCTGATGTCCCGGGCGCTCAGCTGCCGGCGACCTGGCTCGGCTCGGTGTAGTGCTTGACCTTGTCGGGTGAGCTGTAGCCGATCGACTCGACACCCCACTTCTGCAGGATCTTGGTGTAGGTGCCGTCGGTCATGATCTCCTTCATGGCGGCCTGCAGCGCCGGCCCCAGAGTGCTGCCGTTCTTCAGGGCGATGCCCTGCTCCAACGGCAGGTAGACGAACTTCTGGAGGGTGAGAGGAACGTTCTGGGACTTGATGGTGTAGCCCATGGCATCCACGCCGGTGGCGGTGATCTCGGTGCGACCGTTGGTGGCGGCCAGGATGCGGGCACCGTCGTTGGGATAGGTCTGCAGGGTGATGGCCTTCTTGCCGGCCTTGGTGCAGTCCTCACTGGCGCCCTTGACCTGGTCCACGAAGTAGGAGCCTGCGATGACGCCCACGGAGTGGCCGCACAGGTCGGTGGCGCTGTTGATCGTGATGCCGCTGCCGGTCTTGGTGGCGAAGCCGGTGCCGATGGCGAACTCGGAGACGAAGTCGACCTGGCCGAGGCGCGGCTTCGTGATGCCGAAGTCGGCCGAGGAGACGTCGTAGCGACCGCTGACCAGTCCCGGGATGATGGAGTCGAACGAACCGATGGACAGGTTGTTGAGCTTCACACCCATCACCTCACTGAGGGCGAGCATGATGTCCGGTTGGATGCCCACGAGCGTCTTGCCCTCGAGGAACTCCTCGGGAGGGTAGTCGTTGTAGATCGCGTTGTTGAGCGTCTTCCCCGCGTACTCGGACGGGACGAGCTTGGTGACGGACTCGACCGGCTTGAGTCCCCAGGTGGTGGTGATGTTGGAGCCGCTGCTGGCCGTCCCCGAGGCCGTCGCACCGGCGGAGGTGCCGCCGGAGGAGGTGTCGGTGGGGTCGGAGCAGGCGGCGAGGCCGAGCGCAGCCAAGGCTGCGACAGCGGCGACGGCGAGGGTGGGGCGAGCAGACATCGAACGACCTTTCAATCAGGGATGGTTACAAGAAGACGGGTCAGGTGCACGCGCGATCACAGGACCTTGGAGAGGAAGTCCTTGGTGCGCGGCATCTGGGGATTGAGCAGGACGTCCTCGGGGCGTCCGCGTTCGACGACGTACCCGCCGTCCATGAACAGGACGGAATCGGCGACCTCGCGGGCGAAGCCGATCTCGTGGGTCACCACGACCATCGTCAGACCTTCGCGGGCCAGGTTCTTCATGACCTCCAGGACCTCCCCGACCAGTTCGGGGTCCAGGGCAGAGGTCGGTTCGTCGAACAGCATGAGGCGCGGCTTCATCGCCAACGCGCGAGCGATGGCGACCCGCTGCTGCTGACCGCCGGACAGCTGGCGGGGGTACTGCTTGGCCCGGTCGGCCAGCCCGACCTTGCCCAGGAGGTCCATAGCCGTTGCGATGGCCTCCTTGGAGTCCTGCTTGAGCACCCCGACCGGAGCCTCGACGATGTTCTGTAGCACCGTCATGTGCGGGAAGAGGTTGAAGGACTGGAAGACCATGCCCATCTTGGCCCGTTGCTGGGCGAGGATCTTCTCCGGCAGCGTGACGTAGCGGTGTCCCCGCTGGCGGTACCCGACAAGTTCCCCGTCGAGCTCGACCCGGCCGCCGTCGATCTCCTCGAGATGGTTCATGCTGCGAAGCAGAGTGGACTTGCCGGACCCGGACGGCCCGAGGATGCACATGACCTCGCCGCGCTCGACGGTCAGGTCGACGCCGCGCAGGACCTCCAGCTGGCCGAACCGCTTCTTCAGCCCGGTGACCCGCAGCACGATCTCGCCCTCGCCGGTGAAGCGCCTGCGCGGATCGGTCGAGTCGACCGGCA
The DNA here is from genome assembly GCA_039812405.1 of Nostocoides sp. GTDB lineage: Bacteria > Actinomycetota > Actinomycetes > Actinomycetales > Dermatophilaceae > Nostocoides. Next base: position 3,834 of record JBDIAL010000143.1, on the reverse strand, counting down.
CGCTCGACGGTGTCGTGGTCATCAGGCCCTCCCGGGGGTGGCGACGGGCTTGGCCGGCAGGAACCGCCCGACCATCCGCGTGAACTTGGCCCACGGCGTCGAGGGCAGCGCGCGCCGCCCGCCCCGGGCATACCGGCGTTCGATGTAGTACTGGATGACGCTCAGCACGCTGGTCACGATGAGGTACCAGATGCTGGCCACGATGAGCAGTGGGATCGTCTGGAAGGTGCGGTTATAGACCAGTTGCGCCGAGTACAGGAGCTCGGGCATCGACGTGACGCTGACGAGCGACGTCGACTTCAGCATGCTGATGACCTGGTTGCCCGTCGGGGGGATGATGACGCGCATGGCCTGGGGCAGGATGACTCGCCGCAGCGCCCGCGACTGTCGCATGCCGAGTGCGACGGCGGCCTCCTGCTGACCCTGGTCGACCGAGATGATCCCGCCGCGGACGATCTCGGCCATGTAGGCGCCTTCGTTGAGCGCCAGTCCCAGCAGCGCCGCCATGAACGGGGTCACGATGTGGTTGGCGTTGCCCTCCCAGACCGTCGGGCCGATGAGGGGGATGCCGATCTTGAAGACGGGGAAGAGGGCCGCGAGGTTGTACCAGAAGATGAGCTGGACGAGGAGCGGGGTTCCCCGGAAGAACCACGTGTAGAACCATGCGACCGAGGACAGGATGGGAATCGGCGACAGCCGCATGACGGCCGTCAGCATGCCGAGCAGGATGCCGATGACCATCGACAACACCGTCAGCTCGAGTGTCCGCAACAGGCCGAAGACGATGCTGCGGCTGAAGAACCAGTCCGCGACGATGCCCCACTGCAGGTTGGGGTTCGTGAACAGCATCTTCACCAGGCCGGCCGCACAGAGGAGGACGACGGCGGCCAGCACCCACCAACCCCAGTGCGCTCGGTGAGCGACCCGGATGTCGTCCGGCACCTCCTGCGACGGGGGCGCCTCGCTCACTGTGCTCATGGGGTACGCCCCCCGGTGATGCCGTTCATCGCAGTCTCCCATCGGTTGGTCTGTGAAGGCTCCACGCCGGCGTATCGCCAGCCCGGGCCTCCGGCCGCCGTCCTGGATCTCGTCACGGATGCGCGGCCGGTCTGCGGATGGTTGACGAGCGTATGGAGGACGGGGGTTCTGCGGCACACGCGGCCGTAGGATTCTCGGGCCCATCGCTTCGACAACCGTTGAAGGGACGGGACTTCGGCGAACCTCGTACAGGGGCCCGCCGGGCCCTCGAAATCCCCTGTCAGAGTGCCGGGTTCAACAGCGGTCGAAGCCTCGGTGCCGAACTTTCGGCGACCGATGGGTGCGCTCGACGCGCGGGTGGACCTAGGTTCGTGGCTCACGCACCTGTCGACGTGGAGGGATGGACAGCCAGATGCCAGCACCGACCGATCACGACTACATCGTCGTCGGGGCCGGCTCGGCCGGCTGCGTCGTCGCGGCCCGCCTCAGCGAGGACCCTGCGACCCGGGTCCTGCTCGTCGAGGCCGGAGGACATGACCGCAGCCCCTTTCTCGCCATGCCGGCGGCGCTGCCGTTCGTCTACCAGAACAAGCGGATCCAGTGGGGTTTCGAAGCCGGACCGGAGCCGCAGCTCGACGGCCGGATCATCGACGAGAAGGCGGGCAAGCTGCTCGGCGGAACGTCGTCGATCAACGCGATGATCTTCAACCGCGGCAATCCGCTCGACTACGACGGCTGGGCCGCCGACGGGCTGCGCGACTGGGACTTCGCACACTGCCTGCCCTACTTCAAGAGGATGGAGACCTTCGAGGGCGGGGCGGACGAGTGGCGCGGCGATAGGGGACCTCTGAGGATCAGTCGGGCACAGGCCACGCACAAGTTCTACGACGCGTTCCTACGCGGCGTCGAGCAGGCCGGCTTCGAGGTGACCCCGGACCACAACGGGTTCCGTCAGGAAGGCGGCCACATCGCCCAGTCCTTCATCCACGACGGCCGGCGCTGCAGCGCCTCGCGGGCATACCTCCGTCCGGTGAGATCACGGGACAACCTCACCATCCTCACCTCTCGGCTCATCCGTCGCGTCGTCATCGAGGAAGGCGTGGCTGTGGGAGTCGACATCGACGGCGCAGGCGTCGTCCGATGCACCCGCGAGGTCATCGTCTGCGGTGGGGTGTTCAACTCCCCCAAGCTGCTCATGCTGTCCGGTGTGGGTCCCGCGGACGAGCTTCGCCGGCTCGGGATCGACGTCGTCGCCGATGTGCCCGAGGTGGGGAAGAACCTCCAGGACCATCCGGGCGTCGACGTCCAGTTCACATCGAGCCACGAGGACTCCCTCACCTCCGAGCTCGGCCTGCTCGGTCAGGCGAGACTCGGCGTCGAGTGGCTCACGCGGCGAAAGGGCCTGGGAACGACCAACTTCTTCGAGGCAGGAGCGTTCCTCCGGACCCGGGACGACGTGGCATACCCCAACGTCCAGTTCGAGTTCCTGCCCCTCACCCGTCAGCTTCGGGGACGCAAGCTCGTGCCGGTCCCCGGCTTCCAGTTCTGGATGGACCTGTCCCGGCCCCTGAGCCGCGGCAGCGTGACCCTGCGATCCGCCGACCCGACCGACAACCCGCGGATCGCCTTCAACCACCTCTCCGAGCGCCAGGACCTCCTCGACCTCGTCGCGGCCGTGCGCCTCGCGCGGACACTCGTCGACCAGGCAGCGTGGCGGCCCTTCCTCCGCGGCGAGCTCAACCCCGGTCCCGGCGTGACGACGGGTCGAGAGATCGAGGGATTCGTCCGGCATGCGCTCAACACCTCCTACCACGGGTGCGGCACCTGCCGGATGGGCGTGGACGACGAGGCGGTCGTCGACCCCGAGGCACGGGTCAAGGCCGTCAGCAACCTGAGAGTCGTCGACGCGTCGATCATGCCCAAGGAGGTGACGGCGAACCTCAACGCGCCGGTCCTCATGATGGCCGAGAAGCTCTCCGACGCCATCGCGGGCCGCGCCCCCCTCGCGCCGGCCACGGCCGAGTACTACGTCGGGTGAGCCGCCCGGGAGCTGGACGCGCATCGATGACGGCCGCTGCGGACGTCGCCGTCGTCGGCGGTGGCCTGCTGGGGGTCTACTGCGCCTGGCGGCTAGCGCGGCACGGGCAGTCGGTCGTCGTCCTGGACCGGTCGATCGCCGGCGAGGGCTCCACGGCTCGTTCGTCGGGCGGACTCCGTATGCAGTTCGCCTCCGCATACGAGATCGGCCTGAGCCGCGTGAGCCGCGCCTTCTACGAGGAGTTGGGTGACCGGCCCGACGTCGACGGCGCCATCCGCCGCACCGGGTATGTGTTCCTCGCCGGACGTGACCAGGCGATGGATCTGGAGCGTGCTGTTCGGGTGCAACGCGAGCAGGGCGTCGCGGTCGACTGGCTCGAGGGGCAGGAGCTGCGCGATGCCTTTCCCTACTGCGACCTGGACGGCATCGTGGCAGCGTCGCGGACCGCCGATGACGGCTTCATCGATCCCTGGAGCGTCCACCAGTGGATCGTCGGCCAAGCTCGTCGGAGCAATGTCGTCATCCGGCAGCACCGGCCGGTGCGCAGGATCGAGCGGGACGGCACGACGTGGGTCGTGGAGGGTCACCGGGTCCAGCAGGTCGTCCTCGCAACCGGAGCCTGGACCCATGACGTGGGAGCTCTCCTGGGGCTCGACCTGCCCGTCCACCCCTCGCCGCGGGTGAAGGTGCTCACCGACCTGCACCCGCAACTGCCGGCCGGCATGCCGCTCATCACCGACCTTGCCTCCGGTGCCTACGTGCGCAGTGAGCACGGCCATGCGCTCGTCGGCGCCAAGCCCGGATCGGCAAGCACCGGC
>JBDIAL010000142.1:0-9487 GCA_039812405.1 Nostocoides sp. | reverse complement strand
CGTGCCCGGGGGCAGCGCCTGGCGCCCGGCCAGCGCGTCGAGGAGGGCGTCGTCGGCGAGGAGGTCGGCGTCGTCGAACATGTCGTCGGTCTCGTCACTCATCGCGAACCACCCCCTTCCAGTCGGGCGCGCACGGACTTCAGGGCCCGGTGCTGTGCCACGCGCACCGCACCGCTGGTCATGCCGAGGGCCTCGCCGACCTCGTCGGCCGACAGCTGGGCCACGACCCGCAGGAGGAGGACCTCGCGGTCCCGATCGCTGAGGGCGGCCAGCGGCTCGGCGAGCGAGCGGATCTGGTCGGCCAGCACGGCGGTGTTCTCGGGCCCGGGGTCCGGGCTCGCGTGCTCCACCAGCGTTTCGTCGCCCGTCGTCGCCGGACGCCGGGACGCGGACCTCCGCTCCATGGCCACCTTGTTCGCGGCCACGCCGAAGACGAACGAGGAGAGCCGGTGGCCCCGGTCCTCGTAGGTCGGCAGTGCCGAGACAAGCGCCACGCAGGTCTCCTGGGTCACGTCTTCCGCGAGCTGGACGTCTCCGAGGCGTGCCAGGCAGAACCGGAAGATCCGGGGCCGGAACCGGCGGATCAGGGTGTCGAGGGCCTGGTCGTCCCCCTCCTGGACGGCAGCGAGCAGCTCAGGGAGCCCCTCATCACCCTCCACACCGTTCATTGCCGTGCATCCTCAGCTCGTTACATGAGCCAGATCCGGACATACCTCCCGTATGCCCCGTGGTTGTCCGGCTCATGGTGACTTGCCACGATCAGCCGCCCCCCACGTCCGGTTCTCCCGGCGGCTGCGGCGACCCTAACAGGCTCCGATGACAGCGGTGACCTCGCTTCCGCGTCGGGCCGCCCGCGTCACCCGAGTCACTTCACCAGAAGTCACCTGGGGGACTTCCCCCGAGAAGTGGTCACTTCGCGGGGGAAGCGTTGTCGGGTGAGGTGACTCTTTGTCGGGGTAGGTGGGGTGGGCCGCCGGGAGGTTCTCGCGCCCGGGGGACTTCACCCGAGAAGTGGTCACATCGCGGGGGAAGTGTTGTCGGGTGAGGTGACTCTTTGTCGGGGTAGGTGGGGTGGGCCGCCGGGAGGTTCTCGCGCCCGGGGGACTTCACCCGAGAAGTGGTCACATCGCGGGGGAAGTGTTGTCGGGTGAGGTGACTCTTTGTCGGGTGACCCGATAAAGGTCCCGGGGAGGCGAGGGAGGTGGGAGAGGCGAGGGAGGCGGGGGGGGAGGTGGGGAGGTGGCGCGGAGGGGTTCGACGGCCCGGCGGTAGCCTGGGCGACGCACGTCACCGGTCCGCGCCCATCCGGACCATGCCGAAGGTCGGCGTGAGGCCCCGCCTGTGCGCGCCTCCTCCATGAAGGGCTGGATCGGCCATGCTTCTCGCTTGGTTCCTCACGGGTCGCCGGGTCGTGTCCGACGTCTGGCACGCGCGGAGCGAGACCAAGCGGGTGGTGCGGCGCCTGGCGCTGCTCTTCCTGTTCACCGTGGTCGTCACTCTGGTCTTCGCGACGGGGATGTACCTGCTCGAGGTGCACGACAGCACGAGCGACATCCGCACCTACGGCGACGCGGTGTTCTGGACCGCCTCGCAGCTGCTCAGCCTCGGCTCGGCCATGGACAACCCGGTCACGACCGGGGGCCGGGTGCTCTCCATCGTGCTCGACGCGTATGCCGTCATCGTCATCGGCACGCTGTCCGGCTCGCTCGGCGCCCTCTTCCTCCACCGGATCGACGAGCGGCTCACCCAGCGCGAGACCGGGGAGGACGACCCGGAGGGGGCCGGCGGCGACCCGAAGGAGGCCGGCGGCGACCCGAAGGAGGCCGGCGGCGACCCCGAGAGGGCCGGCGGAGCGGCCCCGGACCCGGCTCCGGGGGACCCGGGAGAGAACCCGGAAAAGAAGTTGTGAAACGGCTGTAACACCCCGCCCGCTCCCGGCAATAGACGTGATGACAGGGAGAACACGGAAGGGAACCGGAGATGGGGGGCCGGTTCCCGGTACATCGCGACGGTCCTCGGACCGCCGTGACAGGGGGCCGCCGGAAGGGCCCGGGCCACCAGTCGGGCCTTTCCGGCGCGGTACCCCCGACGCGCAGAACGGGGCGCGTCCCGAGAACTTCGGGGGGCGCGTGGCATCAGGGGGTTGGTGCCACGCGCCCTCCGAACCACAGATCTGGGTGCGGGAGGGGTGTCCCGGGCTGGACGGCGACGTCCAGCCCGGGCCCGGCACTCGATGCGGCCGGCCCGGGCCGGACAGCCGCGAGGACCCGGCCCTGGGCAGACCCGGTCCCGGGTGACCCGGAGGGCCATCAGGGACCGCCCGGCGGCCCGGCCCCGGGGCATACGAGGGGCATACGAGCCCGGTGGCGCCCCCGGCGATAATGGGCGGGTGACGCACCCCGGAGCGGCCGACGGCCGGCTCGTCCTGGCCGCCACCCCCATCGGCAACGTCGGCGACGCCTCGCCCCGGCTGCGTGACGCCCTGGCGACCGCCGACGTCATCGCCGCCGAGGACACCCGCCGCACCCGCCGCCTCCTCGCCGGCCTCGCGGTCACCCCGGCGGGCCGTCTCCTGTCCTTCCACGAGCACAACGAGTCCGAGCGGACCCCGGAGCTCGTCGACCTCGTCGCGGAGGGCGCGACGGTCCTCGTCGTCACCGATGCGGGCATGCCGTCCGTCTCCGACCCCGGCTACCGGCTCGTCGCCGCGGCCGTTGCCGCCGACCTCGCGGTCACCTGCCTGCCCGGCCCGAGCGCCGTCCTCGTCGCGCTCGCCCTGTCCGGGCTGCCCGTCGACCGGTTCTGCTTCGACGGGTTCCTGCCGCGCCGGCCGGGGGAGCGGGCCCGGGCGCTCGCCGACCTCGCGACCCAGCGGCGCACTCTGGTCCTCTTCGAGTCCCCGCACCGGACCGAGGCGAGCCTGCGGGCCATGGCCGAGGTCCTCGGGCCCGACCGGCGGGCGGCGCTGTGCCGTGAGCTGACCAAGACCCACGAGGAGGTCCGCCGGGGCACCCTCGCCGAGCTCGCCGACTGGGCCGCGCAGGGGGTCCGCGGCGAGGTGACCCTCGTCGTCGCCGGCGCCCCGCCCGAGGCGACCGACCTCGCGAGCCTGCTGCCCGGCATCCGAGAGCGGGTCGCGGCGGGGGAGCGGCTCAAGGACGTGTGCGCCGAGGTGGCCGCGGCGACCGGCCTGTCCCGCAAGGCCCTCTACGACGCCGTGCTCGAGACCGGGCGCCGCACGTGAGGTGAGGGTTACCTTTCCACGCGGAAGGCTCCGCCGAGGGGTAGGTTTCGGCTCGTGGCAACGACGACCTCTCCCGCGACGCGGCCGACGGCGCGCTCCACGACGATCGCCCTGAAGATGGTCATGGCGGTGACCGGTGCCATCTTCGCGCTGTTCGTCCTCGCGCACATGTACGGCAACCTCAAGCTCCTCTGGGGCGAGGAGGCATACAACACCTATGCGGAGCACCTGCGCACCATCGGCGAGCCGATGCTCCCGCACGCCGGAGCCCTGTGGATCCTCCGGATCGTCCTCATCGTCTCGCTCGTCGCCCACGTGTGGGCCGCCTTCACCCTGTGGGGCCGGGCCGAGCGGGCGCGCTCGCAGAAGTACGCCGTGAAGAAGCGGGTGCGGCAGAGCTTCTCGAGCCGGTGGATGCGCTGGGGCGGGGTGTTCATCTTCGTCTTCCTCGTGTGGCACCTCATCGAGTTCACGATCGTCAAGGTCAACGTGGGCGGCGAGGGTGTGCCCCACGACAACCCCTACCAGCTCGTCGTCGACTCCTTCCAGGTGTGGTGGCTGACGCTCATCTACGTCGTCGCGATGCTGGCGCTGTACATGCACCTCGCGCACGGGGTCTTCAGCCTCAACCAGTCCCTCGGGTGGACGAACACGAGGACGTCGTATGCCAGGGCCCGGCTGCTCGGGCACGTCGTCGCCGGCGTCGTCGTCGTCGGGTTCCTCATCCCCCCGCTCGCCGTCCTGTTCCGCCTCGTCAAGTGAAGGACGATCTGACGTGACCGAGATCCAGGAGACCCAGGAAAACCCGCTGAGCACCCGCGAGCTGGTGAGCGGCCTCTACTTCGAGGGCGCCCCCGTCCACGACACCAAGGCGCCCAACACCGTGATCGAGCGGATGTGGACCGTCCGCGAGTTCGACGCCCGGCTCGTCAACCCCGCCAACCGGCGCAAGCTGTCCGTCATCATCGTCGGCACCGGCCTCGCCGGGGCCTCCGCCGCGGCGACGATGGGCGAGGCCGGCTACCGGGTCAAGTCCTTCTGCTACCAGGACTCCCCGCGCCGGGCCCACTCCATCGCCGCGCAGGGCGGCATCAACGCCGCGAAGAACTACAACGACGACGGCGACTCGGTCCACCGGCTCTTCTACGACACCGTCAAGGGCGGCGACTACCGCTCCCGCGAGACGAACGTCTACCGGCTCGCCGAGGTGAGCACCCGGATCATCGACCAGTGCGTCGCCCAGGGCGTGCCGTTCGCCCGGGAGTACGGCGGCCTCCTGGACAACCGCTCCTTCGGGGGCGTGCAGGTCGCCCGGACGTTCTACGCCGCCGGGCAGACCGGGCAGCAGCTGCTCATCGGCGCCTACCAGGCGATGGAGCGCCAGGTCAAGGCCGGCACGGTCACCCCGTTCACCCGCCACGAGATGCTCGAGCTCATCGTCGTCGACGGCAAGGCCCGCGGCATCATCGCCCGCGACATGGTGACCGGGGCCATCGAGACCCACCTCGCCGACGTCGTCGTCCTCGCCTCGGGCGGCTACGGCAACGTCTTCTTCCTCTCGACCAACGCGATGGGCTGCAACGTGACGGCGACGTGGCGCGCCCACCGCAAGGGTGCCTACTTCGCCAACCCGTGCTACACGCAGATCCACCCGACCTGCATACCGGTCAGCGGGGAGCACCAGTCCAAGCTGACCCTGATGTCGGAGTCCCTGCGCAACGACGGCCGGATCTGGGTGCCCAAGCGGCGCGAGGACTGCGAGAAGGACCCGCGGCAGATCCCCGAGGAGGACCGCGACTACTACCTCGAGCGGATCTACCCCTCCTTCGGCAACCTCGTCCCGCGCGACATCGCCTCCCGGCAGGCGAAGTACATGTGCGACGACGGACGCGGGGTCGGGCCGATGGTCGGCGACTTCCGGCGCGGCGTCTACCTCGACCTCGGCGACGCGATGCGCCGGATGGGCCGGGCCCAGCTCACCGAGAAGTACGGCAACCTCCTCGACATGTACCAGCGGATCACCGGGGAGAACCCTTACGAGGCGCCGATGCGCATCTACCCCGCGGTCCACTACACGATGGGCGGGCTGTGGGTCGACTACGACCTCGAGACGACCATCGAGGGCCTGTATGCCGTGGGCGAGGCCAACTTCTCCGACCACGGGGCCAACCGGCTCGGGGCGTCCTCGCTCATGCAGTGCCTCGCCGACGGCTACTTCGTCCTCCCGAACACGATCCGCGACTACCTCGCGGGCGGCCCGTTCAAGCCGGTGCCCGAGGACGCGCCGGAGGTCGTCGAGGCCCAGCGGTCGGTGCGGGAGCGGATCGACGCCTTCCTGTCCATCCAGGGCACCCGCTCGGTCGACTCCTTCCACCGCGAGCTCGGCCACATCATGTGGGAGTACTGCGGCATGGAGCGCAGCGAGGAGGGCCTGCGCAAGGCCATCGACCTCATCCGCTCCCTCCGCGAGGAGTTCTGGCGCAACGTGCGGGTCCTCGGGTCCGCCGACACGCTGAACCAGAGCCTGGAGAAGGCCGGCCGGGTCGCCGACTTCCTCGAGCTCGGCGAGCTGATGTGCATCGACGCCCTCCACCGTCGCGAGTCGTGCGGGGGCCACTTCCGGGCCGAGTCCCAGACCGAGGACGGGGAGGCGCTGCGCGACGACGAGCACTTCCTCTACTCCGCCGCGTGGGAGTTCGCCGGCGAGGGGGAGCCGCCGGTGCTCCACAAGGAGGATCTCGTGTACCACGCCATCGAGCTGAAGCAGCGGAGCTACAAGTGAGACTGACCCTGAAGATCTGGCGCCAGGCCGGGCCGACCGTCGCCGGCGGCTTCGAGACCCACCAGCTCGACGACGTGTCGGGCGACATGTCCTTCCTCGAGATGCTCGACGAGCTCAACGAGCAGCTGAACGACCAGGGCAAGGAGCCCATCGCGTTCGACAGCGACTGCCGGGAGGGCATCTGCGGCATGTGCGGCCTGATGATCTCCGGGCTCGCGCACGGCCCCGAGGTCACGACGACGTGCCAGCTGCACATGCGCTCCTTCGCCGACGGCGACACGATCACCGTCGAGCCGTGGCGCGCCGACGCCTTCCCCATCGTCCGCGACCTCGTCGTCGACCGGTCGGCGTTCGACCGGATCATCCAGGCCGGCGGGTTCGTCAGCGTCAACACGGGAGCTGCGCCCGAGGCGCATACCCACTTCGTCCCCAAGCCCAAGGCGGACCGAGCCTTCGAGGCCGCCAAGTGCATCGGGTGCGGTGCCTGCGTGGCAGCCTGTCCCAACGCCTCGGCGATGCTCTTCCTCGGGGCCAAGGTCACCCACCTCGGCGAGATGCCGCAGGGCCAGCCCGAGCGCGACGCCCGCGTCGTCAGCATGGTCAACCAGCACGACCTCGAGGGGTTCGGCGGCTGCCAGAACCTCGGCGAGTGCTCGGCCGCCTGCCCCAAGGAGATCCCCCAGGACGTCATCTCGACGCTCAACAAGGACCTGCGCACCGCCCTGCGCCACGGCTACTGACGGTCCGCGACTGCGGGCCGCCATCGCCACCGCCGCCGGCGGCGGTCGACTGGGCGCGTCCCACTCCGAGCTCGCGGATCCCGGTGGGAAGACGCCCACTCGGGGGGCGGCCGGGCGGGGTCACAGGCCGGGTGGTCAGAGCCGGTCAGAGCCAGTGCAGGTGGCTCTTGAGCAGCGTGTACCCGACGAAGGCGACGACGTCGAGGATCGTGTGGGCCACGACGAGCGGCCCGACCCGCCTGGTCCGGGTGTAGACGAACCCGAAGACGAGCCCCATGATCGCGTTGCCGACGAACCCGCCGAAGCCCTGGTAGAGGTGGTAGGACCCCCGGATGAGGGCCGAGACGACCATGACCCGGGGCAGCGTCCAGCCGGCCTGGCGCCACCGGGTGTAGAGGTAGCCGATCATGACGACCTCCTCGAGCACGGCGTTCTGCGCCGCGGAGAGGACGAGGACCGGGATGGACCACCAGTGGTCGGTGAGGTTCGCCGCCGCGACGGTCGTGTTGAAGCCGAGGGCGCGGGCCGCGGCATACAGGCCCAGGCCCGGGATGCCGACGAGCGCGGCGAGCCCCGCCCCGCGCAGCAGGTCCCGCGCCGGCTGGGCCAGGTCGAGCCCGATCGTGTGCCGCGCCCGGGCGTCGTCGCGGGTGAGCAGGACGACGGCCAGGACCGCGGGGACGACGCCCAGCCCGATCCCGACGAGCTGGTAGGCGAGGTCGAGCCACGGCCGGTCGGGGGTGACGGAGTTGTTGAGCGTCGAGGTCTGGGCCGAGAGCGGCACCCGCTGGGTGAGCCGGTTGACGATGTCGAGGAGGGAGTAGATCCCCGAGGCGCCGAGCGACACCCCGAGCAGGAGGAAGGACTCGGCGAGCAGGTAGCGGCGGCCGGCCCCGCTCGGGGGGACGGACGCCGCCGGCGGGGCGGGGGAGGCCGCAGAGGTCACGGCTGCACTGTAGGCGCCCCACCCCGGCCGCGTAGTCTCGAAGGTGGTCCCGGCCCCGCGTCTGCCGCGGGGTGGGGTGCCGTCCGCCCTGCCGTATGCCGTGAGAGGGGTCTCCCGCCGATGTCGAGCGAGCCGGTGCTCGTGCTGCGCGAGCCGACGCAGCGGGTCAGCCCGCGGGCCCGCCTCCTGTGGGTCGGCCTCGCGGTCGTCCAGGCGGTGGTCGTGCTCGCCGTGCTGCTCGTCCTGACCCTCGCGTGGCACGTGTTCGACCTCGCGGCCTGGATGGTCGTGCTCGTCGTCCTCGCCGGCGTGGCCTATGCCGTCGTCATGCCGACCTGGCGCTGGCGCGTCCATCGGTGGGAGGTGACCGAGCAGGCGGTGTACACCCAGCACGGGTGGTTCGTCATCGAGCGGCGGATCGCCCCGCTGTCACGGGTCCAGACCGTCGACGTCCACCGCGGACCCCTGTCGCAGCTGCTCGGCCTGTCGGGTGTCACCGTGACGACGGCGTCGGCGGCCGGGCCGCTGCAGATCGAGGGGCTCGACGCCGCCCTCGCCGAGCGGGTCGTCGACGACATCACGACGCGCACCGAGGCCGAGCGGGGCGACGCGACGTGAGCGACGGTCCGGTGCCCGCGGGGAACGCGCCCGGGCCGCAGCCGCCTGCGGAGGACACAGTCGGACCGCGGCCGCCTGCGGAGGACGCGGTCTGGCGCCGGCTGGACCGCCGGATGCTGCTCGTCCACCCGGTCAACGAGCTGATCCGCTTCCTGCCGGCGCTCATCGTGCTCTTCGTCGTCCACAGGTCCGGGTCGAGCAGCGGGAGCGACCGGCTGTGGCACCTGCTGCCGGTCGTCATCGTCGTCGGCATCGGGGTGCTGCGCTACGTCACGACGTCCTTCCGGATCACCCCCGAGCAGATCCAGCTGCGCAAGGGCCTGATCAGCCGCCACATCCTGTCGGCCCGGCTCGACCGGGTGCGCACCGTCAACCTCACCTCGACCCCGATCCACCGGCTGCTGGGCCTCTCCAAGGTCGTCGTCGGCACCGGCTCGGCATCGGCCAAGCGCGACGAGGCGCTGTCCCTCGACGCCCTCGGGACCGAGCAGGCGCGAGGGCTGCGGGCCGAGCTGCTCCACGACCGGGCCGTCCCCGTGCCCGACCACGGACCCGCGGTGGTCCCGCCCGTGGCGACCCTGCCCGTCGAGGCGGACCAGGCTGAGGCGGACCAGGCCGAGGCGACGGTGCCCGCGGAGGGTGCCGGCGTCGCATACCGGGCCGGCGACGGCACCGACGGCACGGGTGACCGGGCCGGCGAGCGGGCGGGCGACCGGGTGCTCGTCCGGCTCGACCCGGCCTGGGTGCGCTTCGCGCCGCTCACGACGTCGGGCGTGGTCGTCGGGGCGGCGGCGCTCGGGTTCCTCGCGAACCTGCTCAACCAGGCGGCGGGCAACGCGTGGCAGCAGGGGTGGGACTACCTGCGCTCGTGGTCGTTCGGGTGGGCGGTCACCGTCGCGATCGGCCTCGTCGGGCTCGTCGTCGGGGTGTCGCTGCTCGCCGTGCTCGGCTACCTGCTCACCAACTGGGGCCTCGTCGTGTCGCACAGCCCGGCGGGGCACTCCTACCATCTGCGTCGCGGGATGCTCACGACGCGCGAGACGAGCATCGACGAGAGCCGGGTGCGCGGGCTGGAGGTCGGCGAGCCGCTCGGGCTGCGCCTGGCCGGGGGTGGCCGGCTCGCCGTCGTCGTCACCGGGCTGAGCCGCAAGTCGCAG
>JBDIAL010000141.1:0-9506 GCA_039812405.1 Nostocoides sp. | reverse complement strand
GCGCCGATCTGAACCTCACAGCCCGCTGCCACGTTGGGCAGGCATGCTGTCCACTCCGCCCAGCGCACCAGGAGACGTGATGACCGAGCCCACCCCGTTCGTCTGCGGCCGCCGCGCCGCCCTCGTCGCCGCCGGGGTCGTCGGCGTCGGAGCGCTCGCCGCCTGCTCCGGAGGCAGCAGCACGGCCGCCGGAGCCTCCGGAACGGCCACCGCGTCGGCGACCAGCGGCACGACCGTCGCCGCCACGTCCGACATCCCCGTCGGCGGCGGCACGGTGTTCCCGAGCGCCGGCGTCGTCGTCACCCAGCCGGAGTCGGGCACCTTCAAGGCCTTCACCGACATCTGCACCCACCAGGGCGGGACGATCAACCAGGTGAGCGACAAGGTGATGATCTGCCCCGTCCACGGCAGCGAGTTCAGCATCACCGACGGCGCGGTCGTCCAGGGTCCCGCGACGGTCGCCCTCCCCGAGAAGAGGATCACCGTCAAGGACGGCACGATCACCCTCGCCTGACGGTGCATGAATCCGACCCGATCGGACAGTTTCATGCAGCCTCGACTGTCTCCACTGACAGTCGCCTCCACTGACAGTCGGATCTAGCGCACTGAAGTCGCCCCCACTGACAGCGAGGTCCAGCGCTGCGCCACCGGCGGGGACTCGGGAGGGTGTCGGCGCCCGCGCATAGGGTTGTCGCGTGGCTGACCCGTCGACCTACCGCCCGGCGCCGGGGTCGATCCCCGTCGACGCGGGGGTCTACCGGTTCCGGGACAAGGACGGCCGGGTCATCTACGTCGGCAAGGCCAAGTCGCTGCGCCAGCGCCTGTCGTCGTACTTCCAGGACATCGCGGCGCTCCACCCGCGGACCGCGACGATGGTCCGCACCGGCGCGAGCGTCGAGTGGACCGTCGTCACCAACGAGGTCGAGGCGCTCCAGCTCGAGTACAGCTGGATCAAGGAGTTCGACCCGCGCTTCAACGTCAAGTATCGCGACGACAAGTCCTACCCCTACCTCGCCGTGACGATGGGGGAGGAGTTCCCCCGGGCCCAGGTCATGCGCGGCGCCAAGCGCAAGGGGACGCGCTACTTCGGGCCGTATGCCCATGCCTGGGCCATCCGGGAGACGCTCGACCTGCTCCTGCGGGTCTTCCCCATGCGCACCTGCAGCGGCGGCGTCTTCAAGCGGGCCGGGCAGGTCGGCCGGCCCTGTCTGCTCGGCTACATCGACAAGTGCTCGGCCCCGTGCGTCGGCCGGGTGACCGCCGACGAGCACCGGGCCATCGCGCTCGACTTCTGCGACTTCATGAACGGCGACACCGGCCGGTTCGTCAAGCGCCTGGAGCGCGCGATGCGCGAGGCGTCCGAGCAGCTGGAGTTCGAGCAGGCCGCCCGGCTCCGCGACGATCTCGAGGCGCTGCGCACCGCCCTCGAGCGGTCGGCGGTCGTCCTCCCCGACGGCACCGACGCCGACGTGTTCGCCCTCGCCGACGACGACCTCGAGGTCGCGGTCCAGGTGTTCCACGTCCGCGGGGGGCGGGTGCGGGGCCAGCGCGGCTGGGTCGCCGAGAACGCCGAGGCCGAGCCCCTGCCGGCCATCGTGGAGCACCTTCTCCAGCAGGTCTACGGCGGCGAGGCCGGCGAGGCGGTGCCGCGCGAGGTGCTCGTCCCCGTGCTCCCCGAGGACGCCGACTCCGTCGAGGCGTGGCTCAGCGCGCTGCGCGGATCCCGGGTCCACCTCCGGGTGCCGAGCCGCGGCGACAAGCGGACCCTCATGGAGACGGTCCGGCGCAACGCCGAGCAGGCCCTCGCCCGCCACAAGGTGGCCCGGGCGGGCGACCTCACGGCCCGAGGGCAGGCCCTCCAGGACCTCCAGGACCACCTCGGGCTCCCCGACGCCCCGCTGCGCATCGAGTGCTACGACATCAGCCACGTCCAGGGCACCCAGATGGTCGGGTCGATGGTCGTCTTCGAGGACGGCCTGCCCCGCAAGGGGGAGTACCGCCGCTTCGTCATCCGCGGCGACGGCGCCGGCGGCGGGATGGACGACACCTCGGCGATGCACGAGGTCCTCACCCGACGCTTCCACCGCTACCTCGAGGAGCGGGTGGAGGGGGATGGACGGGTCACCGGGTCGCCGACCGCGGACGGGGTCGCGGGCCTCAGAGGCGTGACCGACGACGGCGGCGCGAACGGCGTGGACGACGGCGGCGCGAACGGCCGGCGCGGCGGACCGGTCGACGCGGACGAGCCGGTGCCGGAGCGCATCGACCCGGAGACCGGGAGACCCCGGCGGTTCGCCTATCCCCCCAACCTCGTCGTCGTCGACGGCGGCCTGCCACAGGTCAACGCGGCCGCGGCCGCCCTCGCCCAGATGCGGATCGACGACGTCATGGTGGTCGGCCTCGCCAAGCGGCTGGAGGAGGTGTGGACGCCGGGTGAGGACTTCCCCGTCATCCTGCCCCGCACGAGCGACGGGCTCTACCTCCTCCAGCGGGTCCGCGACGAGGCCCACCGGTTCGCCATCACCTTCCACCGCCAGCGCCGCAGCCGGGCGATGACGGCCAGCCAGCTCGACGGCATACCGGGGCTGGGGGAGAGCCGGCGGGCCGCGCTCCTCAAGCACTTCGGGTCGCTCAAGCGGATCCGGGCGGCGAGCGTCGAGGACCTCCAGCAGGTGTCGGGCATCGGTCCCACGCTCGCGGCGACGATTGCGGCAGAGTTGTCCACGCAGGAGCGGCCGGAGCCGGCCGTCAACGTGATGACCGGAGAGGTGTTGAGCGAGCCGTGAGCGACGACCCCGGGGACCCACCGGACGCGACGGGCGGGGAGGGGGAGCCCGCCGAGCCGCGCCGGGAGTTCGCCATCCTCACCGGGATGAGCGGCGCCGGCCGGTCCACCGTCGCCAAGGTCCTCGAGGACATCGGGTGGTTCGTCGTCGACAACCTGCCACCGCAGCTGCTCGCCCCGATGGCCGAGCTCGCCGTGTCCGTCGGGCCCGGGACGACCGAGCCGCTGCGCATCATGGCCGTCGTCGACGTGCGCACCGGCGGGTTCTTCGACCAGCTGAGCCAGGCGACCCAGGGGTTGCGGGCCCAGGGCTGGGAGCCCACCGTCGTCTTCCTCGACGCCACCGACGAGGCTCTCGTGCGACGCTTCGAGAGCGTCCGGCGGCCCCACCCGCTCCAGGGCCAGGGCCGGCTCCTCGACGGGATCACCGCCGAGCGGGAGCGCCTCGCCGACCTGCGTGCGGAGGCCGACGTCGTCGTCGACACCTCCGGCTTCAACATCCACCAGCTCGCCCAGAAGATCCGGCCGATGTTCTCCGGTTCGAGCGGACCGTCGCTGCGCCTGGCCGTCATGTCCTTCGGCTTCAAGTACGGCGTCCCCCTCGATGCCGACTTCGTCCTCGACCTGCGCTTCCTGCCCAACCCGTTCTGGATCCCCGAGCTGCGCCCGCTCACCGGTCGCGACGAGGAGGTCGCGGAGTTCGTCTTCAGCCAACCGGGGGCGGCCGAGTTCGTCGACCGGGTCGTCGCGCTCATGGCGCCGGTCACCGAGGGCTATCGCCGGGAGGGGCGGCGGTATGCCACGGTCGCCGTCGGGTGCACCGGCGGCAAGCACCGCTCGGTCGCCATCGCCGAGCGCCTCGCCGCGGCCCTCGAGGCACCGCCCGTCGCGACCTTCGTCGTCCACCGCGACCTGGGGCGCGAGTGAGCAGCGCCGGCCCCGCGGTCGTCGCCCTCGGGGGCGGCCACGGGCTCGCCGCGTCGCTCACCGCGCTCCGGCTGGTCACGGAGAACCTCACCGCCGTCGTCACCGTCGCCGACGACGGCGGCTCGAGCGGCCGGCTCCGCGACGAGCTCGGCGTCCTGCCGCCGGGCGACCTGCGGATGGCCCTCGCCGCGCTCTGCGACGACACCGAGTGGGGCTACACCTGGCGCGACGTCCTCCAGCACCGCTTCGAGGGGGCCGGCCCCCTCGGCGGCCACGCCCTCGGCAACCTGCTCATCGTCGCCCTGTGGGAGCTCTACGACGACCCGGTCGCCGGACTCGAGCTCGTCGGGCGGCTGCTCAACGCCCGGGGCCGGGTCCTGCCGATGGCGAGCGTCCCGCTCCAGATCTCCGCCCAGGTCCGGGGGCTCGACCCCGTCGACCCGCGCATCCTGACCTCGGTCGTCGGGCAGGCCCATGTCGCCAAGACACGGGGCGAGGTCGTCTCGGTGCGGCTCGACCCGGCCGACCCGCCGGCCTGCCACCCGGCCGTGGCCGCCGTCGAGGACGCCGACTGGGTCGTCCTCGGCCCCGGGTCGTGGTTCACCTCGGTCATGCCCCACCTGCTCGTCCCGGAGCTGCGGGTCGCGCTCCGCTCGACCCGGGCCCGGCGCATCCTCACCCTCAACGTCGACCTCGACACCACGGAGACGGCGGGCTTCAGCGCGGTGCGCCACCTCGAGACGCTCGCCACCCACGCTCCCGACGTCGGGTTCGACGTCGTCCTCGCCGACCCGACCATCGTCGACGACGAGACGGGGCTCCGGGCGGCGGCCGAGCGCGTCGGGGCCCGGCTCGTCGTCTCCACCGTCGCGAGTCGGGCCACGCCGGGCACCCACGACTCCCTCCGTCTCGCCGCGGCATACCGCGACCTCATCGGCTCCACGCCCGGGTGACTCCGGCCCTCCGACCCCGGTCCACCCCCTCTGCCGACCTCCGGCCCCGATCCACTGGCTGAGTTATGTCCCGGTGGAAGGTGGTGCCGGAGGCCGCCGGTCGGAGCCGAGCCGCAACCGGTCGAGGTATGCGGGGACCGCGGCAGGGACATCGGA
This sequence comes from Nostocoides sp., assembly GCA_039812405.1. GTDB lineage: Bacteria > Actinomycetota > Actinomycetes > Actinomycetales > Dermatophilaceae > Nostocoides. Next base: position 4,685 of record JBDIAL010000141.1, on the reverse strand, counting down.
TACCTCGACTCGGCTCAGCTCCCACCCGGTCGAGGTATGCCAGGACCACCGCACGGACATCGGATACTTCGACCCGGCTCAGCTCCCACCCGGTCGAGGTATGCCAGGACCACCGCAGGGACATCGGATACCTCGACCCAGGCGAGGCCGCGCGATGGGACAGGTGGGGAGGATGGGCTGGAAACCACCCAGGACGGATGACCTCACGAGATGAGCGGGGCCCCCGAGGATGGCAGGATGGCCCAATGGCGATGACAGCGCGCGTGAAGGATGAGCTGAGTCGCTACGAGGTCACCAAACCGTGCTGCCGCAAGTCCGAGGTGGCCGCGATGATCCGGTTCGCCGGTGGCCTGCACATCATCGGCGGACGCATCGTCGTCGAGGCGGAGCTCGACGCGGCGAACTCCGCGCGCCGGCTGCGCCGCAACCTCGCCGAGCTCTACGGCCACCAGTCCGAGGTGCTCGTCCTCGCGGCCGGTGGGCTGCGCAAGGGCAGCCGCTACGTCGTGCGGGTCGTCCAGGACGGCGAGGCCCTGGCCCGCCAGACCGGGCTCATCGACGCGCGCGGGCGCCCGGTGCGCGGCCTGCCGCCCAAGGTCGTCGCCGGGGCCGACCATGATGCCGAGGCCGCGTGGCGCGGAGCGTTCCTCGCCCACGGCTCGCTCACCGAGCCCGGCCGGTCGTCGGCCCTCGAGGTCACCTGCCCCGGCCCGGAGGCCGCGCTGGCCCTCGCCGGCGCGGCGCGCCGGCTCGGCATCCAGTCCAAGGCGCGGGAGGTGCGCGGCGTCGACCGGGTCGTGATCCGCGACGGCGACGCCATCGGCGCCATGCTCACCCGGCTCGGTGCCCACGACGCCGTCCTCGCATGGGAGGAGCGGCGCATGCGCCGCGAGGTCCGTGCGACGGCGAACCGGCTGGCGAACTTCGACGACGCCAACCTGCGACGGTCGGCACGGGCCGCCGTGGCCGCGGGGTCCCGGGTGCAGCGGGCCCTGGAGATCCTCGGCGACGAGGTGCCCGAGCACCTGCGCGAGGCGGGCAGCCTGCGGGTGCAGCACAAGGAGGCCAGCCTCGAGGAGCTCGGCCAGCTCGCGGACCCGCCGATGACCAAGGACGCCGTCGCCGGTCGCATCCGCCGGCTCCTCGCGATGGCCGACAAGCGGGCGTCCGACCTCGGCATACCGGGAACCGACGCCAACCTCACCGCCGACATGCTCGACTCCTGACCTCTGATCTCACGGGTCGGCGCGGCGACCCGCGGGTCGGCCCCGGCCCGTCTCACCCCCGGTCCCCCGATGGCCCGCCCTACCCCCAGGCAATAGGGTGTGAGCGGAGCCACATCGCCACCGCGGGCGGCTCCCACGCACATCGCCGCCCCGCGCGGCGCCCATGACCCCCTGCCCGAAAGGCTGGAAATCACTGTGACTGTACGTGTCGGCATCAACGGCTTCGGCCGGATCGGCCGCAACTTCCTTCGTGCCGCCCTCGCCTCCGGCGCGGACATCAAGGTCGTCGGCGTCAACGACCTCACCGACAACGCCACCCTGGCTCACCTGCTCAAGTACGACTCGATCCTCGGGCGCTTCCCGGGCGAGGTGACCTACGACGAGGAGTCGATCACGGTCGACGGCACGCGGATCGCGGCGTTCGCGGAGCGCGACCCGGCGAACCTGCCGTGGAAGGACCTCGGCGCGCAGATCGTCGTCGAGTCGACGGGCCTGTTCACCGACGCGACGAAGGCCAAGGCCCACCTCGACGCGGGTGCCTCGAAGGTCGTCATCTCCGCCCCGGCGAAGAACGAGGACATCACCATCGTCATGGGCGTCAACGACGACCAGTACGACCCGGCGACCGACCACATCATCTCCAACGCCTCGTGCACGACGAACTGCCTCGCCCCGATGGCCAAGGCGCTCAACGACGGGCTCGGCATCGTCCGGGGCCTCATGACGACAATCCACGCCTACACCCAGGACCAGAACCTCCAGGACGGCCCGCACAAGGACCTCCGCCGCAGCCGCGCCGCCGCGCTCAACATGGTGCCGACGACGACGGGCGCCGCGAGGGCCGTCGCCCTCGTCCTGCCCGAGCTGAAGGGCAAGCTCGACGGGTATGCCATGCGCGTCCCGATCCCCACCGGCTCGGCGACCGACCTCACCTTCGACGCCCCCCGGGAGACGACGGTCGAGGAGGTCAACGCGATCGTCAAGGCGGCGGCCGAGGGCCCGCTCAAGGGCTACCTCGTCTACACCGAGGACCCCATCGTGTCCAAGGACATCGAGACCGACCCGGCATCCTGCATCTTCGACGCCGGCCTGACCAAGGTCATCGGCGACCAGGTGAAGGTCGTCGGCTGGTACGACAACGAGTGGGGCTACTCCAACCGGCTCGTCGACCTCGTCGGGCTCGTGGGCCGGAGCCTCTGAGCCGGATGAAGACCGTCTCCGACCTCGGCTCCCCGGCCGGCCGGCGGATCCTCGTCCGGTCCGACCTCAACGTCCCCCTCGACGGGACGACGATCACCGACGACGGCCGCATCCGGGCCTCGGTGCCGACGATCGCGGCGCTCGCCGACGCGGGAGCCCGCGTCGTCGTCTGCGCCCACCTCGGTCGTCCCAAGGGGGCCCCGGAGGACCGCTACTCCCTCGCCCCGGTCGCCGCCCGGCTCGGCGAGCTGCTCGGCCGCCCGGTCACGTTCGCGACCGACACGGTCGGGGAGAGCGCCCGCTCGGCCGTCGCCGCCATGTCCGACGGCGACGTCGTCCTCCTGGAGAACCTCCGCTTCAACCCGGGGGAGACGAGCAAGGACGACGCGGAGCGCGGGGCGTTCGCCGACGAGCTCGCCGGGCTCGCCGACGCCTTCGTGTCCGACGGGTTCGGTGTCGTCCACCGCAAGCAGGCGTCCGTCTACGACGTCGCGACGCGGCTGCCGGCCGCCGTCGGCGGGCTCGTGAGCACCGAGGTCGACGTCCTGCGCCGCCTCACCGTCGACCCGGAGCGGCCGTATGCCGTCGTCCTGGGCGGCGCGAAGGTCTCCGACAAGCTCGGGGTCATCGCCAACCTCCTGCAGACGGCCGACCGTCTCCTCATCGGGGGCGGCATGGTCTTCACCTTCCTCGCGGCCCAGGGGCACGAGGTCGGCAGGAGCCTGCTCGAGGCCGACCAGATCGGGACGGTGCGGGGATACCTCGACGACGCCGCCGAGCGGGGCGTCGAGATCGTCCTGCCCGTCGACATCGTCGCGGCGACGGAGTTCTCCGCCGACGCCGACCACGAGGTCGTCCCGGCCGACGCCATCCCGGCGGACCGGATCGGCGTCGACATCGGCCCGGCGTCCGGGGCGCTGTTCGCCGAGCGGCTCGCCGACTGCCGGACCGTCTTCTGGAACGGCCCGATGGGCGCGTTCGAGATGGCTCCGTATGCCGCGGGCACGCTGGCCGTCGCCCAGGCCCTCGTCGACGTCACCGCCCAGGGCGCGCTGACCGTCGTCGGGGGCGGCGACTCCGCGGCGGCCGTCCGGCAGCTGGGGTTCGCCGACGACCGGTTCGGCCACATCTCGACCGGTGGCGGGGCGAGCCTGGAGTATCTCGAGGGCAAGGAGCTGCCCGGCCTCACCGTCCTCGACGCGCAGGACTGACCCCGCCTCCCGACCGACCCGACGGTGGGCGGGCTCGACCCGCGAGCCCGCCCACCGGCATACCGAAGGACTCGCATGCCCCAGCCGACCCCTGCCCGCGTCCCGCTCATGGCGGGCAACTGGAAGATGAACCTCGACCATGTCCAGGCGACCCACCTGGTCCAGAAGCTCGACTGGACGCTGCGGGACGCCAAGCACGACTTCGCGGCGGTCGAGGTCGCGGTCTTCCCGCCGTTCACCGACCTCCGGACGGTCCAGACGCTCGTCGACGGCGACCGGCTGGACATCCGCTACGGGGCGCAGAACCTGTCGGTCCACGACCACGGGGCCTTCACCGGGTCGATCAGCGGCGCTTTCCTCGCCAAGCTGGGGTGCACCTACGTCATCGTCGGGCACAGCGAGCGGAGGGAGTACCACCACGAGACCGACCAGATCGTCGCGGCGAAGCTCGGCGCGGCGTTCCGGCACGGGCTGACCCCCGTGTTCTGCGTGGGGGAGGGGCTCGAGGTCCGCCGGGCGGGCCGCCAGGTCGAGTCCGTCGTCGAGCAGGTGCGGATCGGGCTGAGTGACGTGACCGCGGCGGACGCGGCATCGATCGTCGTCGCCTACGAGCCCGTGTGGGCCATCGGCACGGGCGAGGTGGCGACGCCGGCCGACGCGCAGGAGGTGTGCGCGGCGATCCGCGACACCCTCATGACCGTCTACGACGCCGCGACGGCGGACGGGGTCCGCATCCTCTACGGCGGCAGCGTCAAGGCGGGCAACGTCGCGTCCATCATGGCGGAGGAGGACGTCGACGGCGTCCTCGTCGGCGGAGCCTCCGTCGACGCCGGCGAGTTCGCGGCGATCTGCCGCTACCAGCAGCACCTCACGACCGGCGCGTCGTAGGGCACCCCGGACCACCGGTTAGAATCTCCCTCACCCAGGTGTCCGTCGTGTGTCGGACACGCCGTTCGACCCTGTTGAGGAACCGTGGAAGCCGTACGCATCGGACTGCAGGTCCTGCTCGTCATCGGCGGGCTCTTCCTGACCCTGCTCATCCTCCTCC
>JBDIAL010000140.1:0-9669 GCA_039812405.1 Nostocoides sp. | reverse complement strand
GGGGCGAGCACCGGACGCTTGGGCTCGCGCCGGGTGCCGGAGGACTCCCCGCGCAGCCGGCGGCCGATCCACGGACCGAGGTGGGACCGGGCCCAGGCGCCGTGCTCCCGCAGCGCCTCCCGCCGGGCGACCGCGGGGGCCGGCGGCAACGGGTCCCGCCAATGCGCGTCGGCGGGCGGGATCCCGAGGGCGAACAGGGCTGCCGAGGCGAGGCGGTCGTGCCCGAGGGACGAGGGGTGGATCCGGTCCTCGCCCCACATCCGCCAGTCCTGGGACGCGGCGAGGCCCCACAGGTCGAGGACGTGGCACCCGTGGCGCTGGGCGATGCTCCAGAGGTTCGCCGTGTGGATCGCGTGACGCGACCGGAGGATCCGGAAGAAGCCCGCCCGGCCCGTGTCGGACGGCGTCGCGAGGAGGACGTCGGCCCCGGTGTCCCGGACCCGGACGACGGCCGCCTCGATCCGCGCGGCGAGCGACCCGAGGTCGACCCCGGGCCGCAGGAGGTCGTTGCCGCCACCGACGACGGAGACGAGGTCGGGGGACATCGCGAGCGCGGCCTCGAGCTGCGGCCCCACGACGTCGTCGAGCAGCCGCCCGCGGACGGCGAGGTTGGCATACCGGAAGTCGTCGCCGGCCCGCTCGGCCAGCCGCTCGGCGAGCCGGTCCGCCCAGCCGCGGTAGCGCTCGGGGTCGACGGGCTCGGCGGGGTCCGGGTCGACGAGGCCCTCGGTGAAGGAGTCGCCGATGGCGACGTACCTGCGCCAGACGGGGGCGATGTCGGTCACGGGAGGCTCCAGTCGACGGGCTCGGCGCCCTGTCGCACGAGGAGGTCGTTGGCCCGGCTGAAGGGCCGGGACCCGAAGAACCCCGCGTGCGCGGACAGCGGCGAGGGATGGGCGGACTCGATGCAGGGTATGCCGGGCAGCGCGGGCGCGAGCGAGCGGGCGTCCCGGCCCCAGAGGACCGCGACGAGGGGACCGCCCCGCTCGGCGAGGGCCGCGATGGCCGCCGAGGTCACGTCCTCCCAGCCCTTGCCCCGGTGGCTGGCCGGCTTGCCGGGACGGACCGTGAGGACCCGGTTGAGCAGGAGGACGCCGTGGTCCGCCCACGGCGTGAGGTCCCCGGTCGAGGGTGCCGGCAGGCCGAGGTCGGTCGTCAGCTCCTGGAAGATGTTGACGAGGCTGCGCGGGATCGGCGCGACGTCGGGCGCGACGGAGAAGGACAGCCCGACGGGATGGCCCGGGGTGGGGTAGGGATCCTGGCCGACGATGAGGACGCGGACGGCGTCGAGCGGCTGCTGGAAGGCGCGCAGCACGAGGGGCCCCGCCGGCAGGTATCCGCGCCCGGCCGCCACCTCCGCCCGGAGGAACTCCCCGAGCGCGCGGACGACCGGCTCGACGGGCTCCAGCGCGGGTCGCCACGAGGGGTGGACGAGGTCGGTGAGCGGACGAGCGGTGGTCACCCGTGCGACCCTAGCGGCCCTCCCCGAGACCTCGGAGCCCACGTCGAGGGGCCGGTCGGCCGCCGCACGGGATCGGGCTCCCGCGCCGGGAGGTGGGCGCCGACTAGCGTGAGGCGGCGGCCGGCATCCGGTCGGACCCGGCGACGACGAGGAGAGCACCCATGGATCTCACCCTGACCGACGACGAGCGCGAGGTCCGTGACTGGGTGCGGACCTTCGTCCGGCGCGAGGTCATGCCGCTGGAGCCGGAGGTCCTCCAGCGCGAGCGACACGGCGAGCGCGGCCTGCGCTCCGAGGAGCTCGAGGCCCTGCGGGCGAGGGCGCGGGCGGCGGGCTTCTTCGGGATCCAGACGCCCACCGAGCTCGGGGGGATGGGACTCGGCGCGGTCGCGGCGGCCCTCGTCCAGATCGAGCTGGGTCGCTCGTTCGTGCCGTTCTCCTTCGGCGGCGACGCCGACAACATCCTCTTCGACGCGACGCCGGAGCAGCAGGAGACCTACCTGCGTCCCACGATCGAGGGCACGCGCCGGTCGTGCTTCGCCATCACCGAGCCCGGCGCGGGGTCCGACGCCCGGGCCATCCGGACCTCCGCGGTGCGTGACGGCGACACGTGGGTCATCCGGGGGGAGAAGACGTTCATCACCGGCGGCAACGAGGCGGACTTCGTCATGGTCTTCGCCGTGACCGACCGGGCCAAGGGCGCCGACGGCGGCGTGACGTGCTTCCTCGTCGACCGGGACCGGGGCTGGACCTCCTCGCCGATCCCGACGATGGGGGAGTGGGGACCGGCCACCCTCGTCTTCGACGGGGTCCGGGTGCCGCACAGCGCGATCCTCGGCGCGGAGGGCCAGGGGTTCGCGCTCGCGATGCGCTGGATCGGCAAGGGCCGCTACCTCCTGCCGGCTCGCGCCCTCGGGGCGTGCGAGCGGCTCCTCGAGATGGGGATGGAGCACGCGAGGACGCGGGTGACGTTCGGCGAGCCCATCGCCGAGCGTCAGGCGATCCAGTGGATGGTCGCCGACTCCGCCGTCGAGATCGAGGCCCTGCGCTGGCTCGTCCTGTCCGCCGCGTGGCAGGTCGACGCCGGCCTGGACTCGCGGCAGGCGCAGTCGATGGCCAAGCTCTACGGCGGGATCAAGGCCAACGAGATCGTCGACCGCGTCCTGCAGATGCACGGCGGCATGGGCTACACCCGGGAGCTGCCCGTCGAGCGCTGGTACCGCGAGCTGCGGCTGCTGCGGATCTACGAGGGCACCGACGAGATCCAGCGCCGCACCATCGCCCGGAACCTGCTGCGCGGCCACGCGAGCGTCCTCGGACACCTGCGCTGACGGCATACCGGCTCTCCTATCCTTGAGAGCCGTGGCAAGGCTTCGACGGCAGGTGCACGACATCGGCCGCCGGCGGGCCTGGGTCATCTGGGCCGTCGGCCTGTCGGTCTACCTCCTCGCCGTCTTCTTCCGCACCTCCCTCGGGGTCGCGGGGCTGCTCGCCGCGGAGCGCTTCCACATCAACGCGGCCCAGCTCGCGACCTTCACCGTCCTCCAGTTCGCCGTGTATGCCGCCATGCAGGTGCCCGTCGGGATCCTCCTCGACCGCTACGGCAGCAAGGCCCTCATGGTCACCGGGCTCACCCTCATGACCGTGGGCCAGCTCGCCTTCGCGTTCGCCGGTTCCTTCCCGGTCGGGATCCTCTGCCGCGTCCTCGTCGGCGCGGGCGACGCGATGATCTTCACGAGCCTGCTGCGGATCGTCGCCCTGTGGTTCCGGGTCAAGCAGGCCCCGCTCGTCACCCAGCTGACCGGCATGATCGGCCAGCTCGGCGCGGTCGCCGCCGCGACCCCGCTGTCGGTGGCCCTCCGGGGCCTCGGCTGGACCGCCGCGTTCGCCATCTCCGGCGGCCTCGGGGTCGTCCTCATGGTGCCGCTCCTGCTCGTCGTGCGGAACAGCCCGTATGCGGGGTCCTCCGTCGAGCGGGTCAAGCTCCGGGCGCTCGCCTCGACGCTGCGCGAGGTGTGGGGCAACCCGGGGACCCGGGTCGGGCTGTGGACCCACTTCACCTGCCAGTTCTCCGCGACGGTCTTCACGATGCTCTGGGGCTACCCCTTCCTCGTCCGCGGGGAGGGCCTCTCGAGCGACACGGCGGCGAACCTCCTCATGCTCATGACGTGCACCGCCCTGGCCGCCGGACCGGTCATCGCCCGGGTCACCTCGGGCCGGCCCTACCACCGCACGACGCTGGCCCTGGCGATCGTCGGCGCCATCGCGACGATGTGGGCCGTCACCCTCCTCTGGCCGGGGCCGGCCCCGCTCCCGCTGCTCTGCGTCCTGTGCATGACGATGGCGATCGGCGGGCCGGGCTCGATGATCGGGTTCGACCTCGTCCGCAGCTTCCACCTCCCGCAGCGGCTCGGGCGGGCCACCGGGGTCGTCAACGTCGGCGGGTTCGTCGCCTCCCTCGTGACGATGGCGCTCGTCGGCATCGTCCTCGACGCGCGGGCTCCGGGGGGCCAGCAGGACTACACGCTGACCGACTTCCGGCTCGCGATGTCGGTCCAGTTCCTCCTCTGGGCCGTCGGGGCCTCCCAGCTCGTGCGGTTCCGCCGCAAGGGGCGGCAGCTCGTCGCCGAGACCCCCGGGGCGATGGAGGCGCTCGCCCGCGGCGAGGCGCTGCTCCCCGGCCTGTCCACGGAGCTCGAGGACATCGGCGTCGTCGACGAGGGCGAGACGCCGTCGGAGGAGGCCGACGACCTCCCGCACGGGCACCGTCACTAGCGTGGTGCCGGTGACACCTCCGTGGACGACCGTCCTGTTCGACCTCGACGGCACGCTCGCCGACACCATCGGGCTCATCGTCGCCTCGTACCGCCACGCGCTCGGCACCGTCCTGGACCGGACCTGCGACGAGGCCACGATCCGGGCCTGGATCGGGCGGCCGCTGCTCGAGACTTTCGAGGAGGTCGACCCGGTCCGCGCGCAGGAGCTGGACCGGGTCTACCGCGCCTGGAACCTCACCCAGACCAACCGGCTCACCGCGCGGTATGCCGGGGTGCCGGAGCTCCTCCTCCGGCTCCGGGACGCGGGGGTCCCGACGGGTGTCGTCACCTCCAAACGGCGCGAGACCGCCGCCCTGGTCATGGAGGCCGTGGGGATCGCCGACCTCGTCCCGCTCGTCGGCACCCTCGAGGACACGACCGAGCACAAGCCGCACCCCGAGCCGCTGCTGCGCGGTGCCGAGGCTCTCGGCGCCGACCCCCGGACCTGCGCCTACGTCGGGGACGCCGTCGTCGACGTCCTCGCGGCCCGGGCCGCGGGGATGGGAGGGGTCGCGGTGACGTGGGGCGCCGGTCTGCCCGACGCCCTGGCGGCGGCCGGCCCGGACCGGCTCGTCGGCACCGTCGACGCCCTCGGATCGGTGCTCCTCGGGCCACCCGGCCCGGCCGGCACCTAGAATCCGCAGCGTGCACACCAAGAACGCCCCCGACCTGGCGCAGATCGGTCAGGCGGTCCTCGCCTACGCACAGTGGCGGCTGGGCCTGGACCCCGTGCCCCTCGACCACTCGCGCAGCCAGGAGGAGCTCGACGCCCTGGCCGGGCAGACGGTGACGCCGGAGGGGATCAGCGGCCCCCGGGCGCTGGAGCTGTTCACCGAGGTCCTCGCCCCGTCGTGCCTGTCCGTCGACCACCCGCGGTACCTCTCCTTCATCCCGTGCGCGCCGACCCCGGCCGCGGCGATGTTCGACCTCGTGGTCGGCGCTTCGTCGGTCTACGGCGGGTCGTGGCTCGAGGGCGCCGGCGCGGTCTGGGCGGAGAACCAGGCGCTGCGCTGGATCGCCGACCTCGTCGGGCTGCCCGAGACCTCCGGCGGCGTCTTCGTGCCCGGGGGCACGATCGGGAACCTGTCCGCCCTCGCGGCGGCCCGGCATACGGCCCGGGCCCGGGCGGCGGCCGACCCCCACGGGGGCACGGCGCGGCCGTGGCGGGTCGCGGCGACGTTCGGAGCGCACTCGTCGATCGCGTCGGCGGCCGAGATCATGGACGCCGAGCTCGTCGGGGTGCCCCTCGACGAGGGCCTGCGGCTCACCGGGGCGAACCTGCGCGCGGTCCTGGAGGAGCACGACCCGGACACCTTCTTCGCCGTCGTCGCGACGTCGGGGACGACGAACCTCGGGATCGTCGACGACCTCGCCTCGGTCGCCGAGGTGTGCCAGGAGCTCGGGATCTGGCTCCACGTCGACGGGGCCTACGGCGGAGCGGGGCTCGCGGCGCCGTCGGTGCGGCACCGGTATGCCGGGATCGAGCACTGCGACAGCTTCATCGTCGACCCGCACAAGTGGCTGTTCGCCCCGTTCGACTGCTGCGCGCTCCTCTACCGCGACCCCGCGCTCGGGCGGGCCGCGCACACCCAGCACGCGGCATACCTCGACGTCCTCACCGAGGCGCCGGAGTGGAACCCCGCGGACTACTCCGTCGGCCTGACCCGGCGGGCCCGGGGGCTGCCGTTCTGGTTCTCCCTCGCGATGCACGGGACGGACGCCTACACCGCGGCCGTCGAGCGGACGCTGGAGGTGACCCGGTTCGCCGCGGCCGAGATCCGGCGCCGCCCGGAGCTGGAGCTCGTCGTGGAGCCCGACCTGTCCGTGGTGCTCTTCCGCCGGCTCGGGTGGACACCCGCCGACTACGGCAGGTGGTCGGACCGGATCCTCGACGAGCAGTTCGCCTTCGTCGTGCCGACGTCGCACGAGGGGGAGACGCTCGCCCGGTTCGCCATCGTCAACCCGCTGACCGGCGAGGACGACATCACCGCGATCCTCGACTCGATGGTCTGAGCGGCGTCCGGGCGGGTCCGGGGCCGGGTTCGCGCCGGGCGGTGCCGGCGAATGACACGGGTGTGATCCGGCCGATATACTGACACCCGGCAGCCACAGGAAGGGTCGAGCAGTGAGTGCCTCCTACCAGCCGGTCGACACGAGTGTCTCCCCGCAGGGCGTGCTCGACGACCGCGACCGCGAGATCCTCGCGTTCGAGCGCCAGTGGTGGAAGTATGCCGGCGCCAAGGAGCAGGCCATCAAGGACCTCTTCGACCTGAGCGCGACACGCTACTACCAGGTCCTCAACGCCCTCATCGACAACCCGGCGGCCCTGGCCCACGACCCCATGCTCGTCAAGCGGCTGCGCCGGATGCGCGCCACCCGGCAGAAGGCCCGGTCGGCCCGTCGCCTCGGCCTCGACACCTGACGAGCCCCGGCCCCGGACGCTCGCACGATCGGCCGTCTCGCATCCTCACGTCCCTCCGCACGACGTGGCCGTCGCCTTCGCCGCGGGCTTCCTTGGGTGGGCAATGTCCCCCATCGGAGTCTGCCCGGTCCGGAGCGGGACATTGCCCACCCAAGACACTGCAGGGGGCTCCGCGCGGAGCCCCCTGCCGTCGGGCGCCTGGCCAGATGTCAGGCGCGGACGAGGCGGGGACGTGCCGGGGCGTCGGGGTCGGGGAAGTCGACGGGCCAACCCTTCCGGGCGAGCCGGTCCTTGACCCGGTGCAGGTCCTCCTCCGACGGGGTCGTCCGGATGAGGTCCTCGATGGCGGCGGCGATGTCGTCGGGGCCGGCCGGGCTCACCTCGGCGCGACGCAGTGCCTTCGCGACGGCCTTCACCTCCTCCGTCGTGAGCCGGCGTCTCAGGAGGGCGAGGAGCGGGACGTAGTCCTGGTCCGGCACGCCGGCCGGGTATCCCTCGCGCAGCCAGCCGACGATCCGCGCCGCGATGCCGGCGTCGGAGGCCGGCAGGCTGTCGGCCGAGGTCCCGGCGCCCGGGCCGGACACCGGCCTGACAGCCGCCGGTCCGGTGTCGGCCGACCCTGTCGTCGCCGACCCGGTGTCGGTCGCACCGGACCCCGACTCGTCGGCTCCAGGTGCCTCGTCGTCACCGGGCCCGTCGGCCACCGCCAGGCCGGCGAGCGGCCAGCCGGCCTGGGCAAGGGCGGCCGAGACGCGGTGGACGTCCTCGGGCGAGGCCGACTCGTAGGCGTGGGCGGAGATCATGGTCCGGATCTCGTCCCCGTCGATCCGCACCCCGGATGCCGCGCGGGACGCGAGCTCGGCCGCGATGGAGTCGACCTCGTAGGGGGTGAGCGCCCGGTGGAGCACCTCGAGGAGGGGAAGGTAGTCGGTCTGGGGGATACCCGCGGGATAGCCCGCGCGGAGCCAGTTGAGGACGCGGGTCAGGGCGTTGGTCTGTGGCATGGTGCGACCCCCTCAGTGCTTGTCGACGATGGTGGGCCACACGTGCTCGAACGAGATCGTCTTGCCGAACCCGGAGACCACGATGTAGGTGATCCCGAGCACGATCCCGATGGCGACGATGGCGAAGCAGATGACGGCCAGCACACGGCCGATGGCGTGCGGCTCGGCGTGGCTGTCCTCGGCGTCCCCGCCCGCGGCATACGCGAGAGACCGGATGCCGAGACCGAAGATGACGGGCAGTCCGGCGCCGAGGACGAGTCCGGCGGCGAGGACCTTCCAGGCGCCCTGCAGGGCGAGGGCCAGATTGGTGCTCATGCTGCGCTCCTCACGGGGGAGACGGTCGGGGTGGCTGCGGTGCCCCACTCGTCGTTGACGTTGTGGGCCGAGACGGGCTCGCGACGCGAGCGGATCCACATCCAGCTCGCGAGCGCGACGAGGATGACGGTGACGACGATGGGCCCGGCGTAGCTGCCGAGGAGGTTCCCGACATACCACATGACGGCCCCGACGACCCCGGCTGCGGGAAGGGTGATGAGCCACGCGAGGACCATCCGGCCGGCGACGCCCCATCGGACCTCGGCGCCCTTGCGGCCGACACCGGTGCCGAGGATGGAGCCGGTCGCCACGTGGGTCGTCGAGAGGGCGAAGCCCAGGTGGCTCGAGGCGAGGATCGTCGCGGCCGAGGCGCTCTCGGCGGCCATGCCCTGCGGGGAGCTGATCTCGACGAGTCCCTTGCCGAGGGTCCGGATGACCCGCCAGCCGCCGATGTAAGTGCCGGACGCGATGGCGAAGGCACACGCAACCTTGACCCAGAGCGGCACGGCGGACAGGTTCGTCCAGTGGCCGGAGGCGATGAGGGCGAGGGTGATGACGCCCATCGTCTTCTGGGCGTCGTTCGTGCCGTGGGCGAGGGAGACGAGCGAGGCGCTGCCGATCTGGCCCCAGCGGAAGCCGGTCTCGGTGAAGCGCGCCGCCACCCCGGCGACGACCTTGAAGATGAGCCACGTCCCGACGGCGGCGATGATGCCGGCGACGACGGGGGAGAAGACGGCGGGGAGGATGACCTTGCCGACGACGCCGTCGAGCTTGGTGCCGTCGCCGGTCCACTTGACCCCGGACATGCCGAGGCCGGCGATCGTCGCGCCGATGAGGCCGCCGAAGAGCGCGTGCGAGGAGGACGACGGGAGCCCGAGGAGCCAGGTCAGCAGGTTCCACACGATGCCGCCGACGAGGCCGGCGAGGATGATGAGCAGGAGGGCGTACCCACCGTCGCCGAGCAGCGACGACTTGGGGGCCCCGGTCGAGTCCTGGATGTTGATGACGGCGTTCGTCACGGTGAGGGCGACCTCGACCGAGAGGAAGGCGCCGACGAGGTTGAGGACGGCGGACAGGGCGACGGCGACCTTGGGCTTGAGGGCCCCGGTGGCGATCGAGGTGGCCATCGCGTTGCCGGTGTCGTGGAATCCGTTCGTGAAGTCGAAGGCGAGCGCTGTCACGATGACGAGTGCGAGGATGACGGTTGCTGCGGTCACGATGTCAGTGTCGGGGCCGAATCGGGCGGGCTAGACCGCGTATTCCGACTGTTCAGCGGGTGTTCACCTTCACCGTCCCGAGGGGCCCGGAGCGGCGTCGACCGGCGGTTGCCCGGGCGGTTGCCGGGCCGTATGCCGGCCGCCCGGGGGCGGCATACGGCCCCTCACCGGCCGGCATCCGGGGCCTCTCGCCGGCCGGCATCCGGGTCCCTCGCCGGCTGACGTCCGGGCCCTCACCGGCCGGCATCCGGGACCTTGTCGGGGAACCCGATAAAGGGCCACCTCGCGGGGGAAGCGTTGTCCCGCAAGGTGGCCCGAACCCGTGGAACCCGATAAAGGGGCAGGGGAGGGAGAGGCGCGTTTGCACTCTCGGGGTGAGAGTGCCAATAATTGGGTTAGCACTCTCACCCCGAGAGTGACAATCCTCGAGAGG
>JBDIAL010000139.1:0-9768 GCA_039812405.1 Nostocoides sp. | reverse complement strand
GCGGCCATCGTCGCCCAGGCGTGCGCGACCGCGACGGGCACGGGCCGGGCTGGGGCCGGGCCGACCGACGACACCCCAGGTGGGAGCCGCCCGGTGCTCGTCGTCACGGCGACGACGCGCGAGGCCGACGACCTGGCGAGCGCCCTCGGGTGCTTCCTCGGCCCCGAGACGGTGGCCACCTTCCCGAGCTGGGAGACCCTGCCCCACGAGCGGCTCAGCCCGCGCAGCGACACGGTCGGGCGTCGGCTCGCCGTGCTGCGCCGGCTCCAGCACCCCGATCCGGACGACCCGGCATACGGGCCCCTCGCGGTCGTCGTCGCGCCGGTGCGGGCCGTCCTCCAGCCGATCGTCCGCGGTCTCGGCGAGCTGCGGCCGGTCAGCCTGCGGGCGGGCCAGGACTACCCGCTGGAGCAGGTCGTCGACGATCTGGCGGCGGCGGCATACAGCAGGGTCGACCTCGTCGAGCGGCGGGGCGAGTTCGCCGTGCGGGGCGGCATCCTCGACGTCTTCCCGCCAACCGAGGAGCACCCGCTGCGGGTGGAGCTCTGGGGGGACACGGTCGAGGAGGTCCGGTGGTTCAAGGTCGCCGACCAACGCAGCCTCGAGGTCGCCGAGCACGGCCTGTGGGCGCCACCCTGCCGCGAGCTGCTCCTCACCGACCAGGTGCGTCGTCGCGCCCGCGCCCTGAGCACCCAGATGCCGGGCATCGCCGACATGCTCGACAAGCTCGCCGAGGGCATCGCCGTCGAGGGCATGGAGTCCCTCGCCCCGGCGCTCGTCGACGGCATGGAGACCGTCCTCGACGTCGTGCCGGCGGGGACGACGCTGCTCCTCTCCGACCCCGAGCGGGTCCGGGCGCGGGCCCACGACCTCGTCGCGACGAGCCAGGAGTTCCTCGAGGCGAGCTGGCTCGGCGCGGCCGCGGGCTCGGCCGTCCCCGTCGACCTCGAGGGACTGCTCGGCAGCGCGAGCTTCTGGACGATCGGCGAGCTGCGCGACCATGCCCGCGGGCTCGGGCTGCCGTGGTGGACGATGTCGCCGTTCTCCGCCGACGAGGAGCTCGCCGACGCCGACGACGCGGTCGAGACGATCGACCTGCATACTGCCGACGTCGAGGCCTTCCGGGGGCAGACCGAGGCCGCGGTCGCGCAGCTGCGGGACTGGACCCGCGCGCAGTGGCGCGTCCTCGTCGTGACCGACGGCGCCGGCCTGGCCCGCCGGGTCGGTGAGGTGCTGCGCGAGCACGAGGTGCCCTCGACGGCCGAGCTCGGCGACGGCGCGCTGCCCGCGGGGCTCGTCGCCGTGACGACCGGGTCCCTCGGCCGCGGCTTCCTCGTGCCCGCTCTCCGGCTCGCCGTCGTCACCGAGACCGACCTCACCGGCACCCCCGGCCAGGCCTCGACGAAGGACATGCGGCGTATGCCGTCCCGTCGCCGGGGCCAGGTCGACCCCCTCCAGCTGCGGCCTGGTGACTTTGTCGTCCACGAGCAGCACGGTGTCGGGAAGTTCGTCGAGATGGTCCAGCGGACCGTGCAGGGCGCGACGCGGGAGTACCTCGTCATCGAGTACGCCCCGAGCAAGCGCGGCCAGCCCGGCGACCGGCTCTACGTCCCGACCGACCAGCTCGACCAGGTGACCCGCTACGTCGGCGGCGAGCAGCCCACGCTCAACAAGATGGGCGGCTCGGACTGGCACCGGACCAAGAGCCGCGCCCGCCGCTACGTCAAGCAGATCGCCGCCGAGCTCATCCAGCTCTACAGCGCGCGGATGGCGACGGCCGGGCACGCCTTCGCTCCCGACACGCCGTGGCAGCGCGAGCTCGAGGACGCCTTCGCCTACGTCGAGACCCCCGACCAGCTCTCGAGCATCGACGAGGTCAAGGCGGACATGGAGCGTCCCGTCCCCATGGACCGCCTCGTCTGCGGCGACGTCGGCTACGGCAAGACCGAGATCGCCGTGCGGGCGGCCTTCAAGGCGATCCAGGACGGCAAGCAGGTCGCCGTCCTCGTCCCGACGACCCTGCTCGTCCAGCAGCACCTGCAGACCTTCTCCGAGCGGTATGCCCCGTTCCCCGTCACCGTGAAGGCCCTCTCCCGCTTCCAGGGGGACAGGGAGAGCACGGTGGTCCGCGACGGCATCGCCGACGGCTCGGTCGACCTCGTCATCGGCACCCACCGGCTGCTCGGCGGGGCGGTGCGGTTCAAGGACCTCGGGCTCGTCGTCATCGACGAGGAGCAGCGCTTCGGGGTCGAGCACAAGGAGCAGCTGAAGGAGATGCGCACGGCCGTCGACGTCCTCGCGATGTCCGCGACCCCCATCCCGCGCACGCTCGAGATGGCCGTCACCGGCATCCGGGAGATGTCGACGCTCGCCACGCCCCCGGAGGAGCGGCACCCCGTGCTCACCTACGTCGGGGCATACGACGAGAAGCAGATCACCGCCGCCATCCGCCGCGAGCTGCTCCGCGAGGGACAGGTCTTCCTCATCCACAACAAGGTGTCCTCGATCGAGCGGGCCGCCGCCCGGATCCGGGAGCTGGTCCCCGAGGCGCGGGTCGCGACCGCCCACGGCCAGATGGGCGAGCACAAGCTCGAGCAGGTCGTCCTCGACTTCTGGGACAAGCGGTTCGACGTCCTCGTCTGCACGACGATCATCGAGACCGGCCTCGACATCTCCAACGCCAACACCCTCATCGTCGACCGGGCCGACACCCTCGGCCTGTCCCAGCTGCACCAGCTGCGCGGTCGGGTCGGGCGGGGCCGGGAGCGGGCCTACTCCTACTTCCTCTACCCGCCGGACAAGCCGCTCACCGAGACCGCCCACGACCGGCTCCAGACGATCGCGAGCCACACCGACCTCGGGGCCGGCATGCAGGTCGCGATGAAGGACCTCGAGATCCGGGGCGCGGGCAACCTCCTCGGGGGCGAGCAGTCCGGGCACATCGCCGGTGTCGGGTTCGACCTGTACGTCCGGCTCGTGGGCGAGGCCGTCGCCGCGTTCCGGGGGGAGGGCGAGGAGGAGCCGGTCGAGATCAAGATCGAGCTGCCCGTCGACGCCCACCTGCCCCACGACTACGTGCCGGGGGAGCGGCTGCGCCTCGAGGCCTACAAGAAGCTCGCGTCGGTGGCCGACGAGGCGGCGCTCGCCGACATCGAGGCCGAGCTCGTCGACCGCTACGGGCCGCTGCCCGAGCCGGCGCGCAACCTCATCGAGGTGGCCCGGCTGCGGACCGTCGCGCGCCGGGCCGGGGTCGCCGACATCTCGGTGCAGGGCAACCACGTGCGGTTCGGGCCGGTCGTGCTGCGGGAGTCCCAGGAGCTGCGGCTCCAGCGGCTCTACCCGCGGTCGCTCGTCAAGGAGGCCGTGCGGACCGTCCTCGTGCCCAAGCCGACGACGGCCCGGGTGGGCGGCCGGCCGCTGCGCGACACCGAGGTCCTCACCTGGGCGTCCGACCTGCTGCGGGCGGTCCTGCTCGACGACATCGCCGCCGCCGCGGGCCGCGGGGCCGGGCCCGGTGCATGAATCCGACCCATTCGGACAGTCTCATGCAGGGCCGGCCCGGACCCGGTGCGCGCACTTCTCGCCGGAACAGGCCATGATGGACCCCGACGCGGACGACGCGACCGACAGGAAGGCACGACGAGTGAAGGCACCGCTTCGCGGCATCATCGCCGCCACCGCACTCGGGGGCGCGCTCGCCCTGACCGCTTGCAGCAGCGAGACGAGATGGTCCGGCAGCGCCGGGACGGCCGCGGTCGTCGACGGCACGAGGATCACCACGGACGACGCGATGGTCGCCGCCCAGCAGATCAACGAGCAGTTCAAGGCCAGCCTGCAGTCACCGCTCACGACGGGCAACGCGCTGAACTACCTCATCGTCGCGCCCGCCTACATCTCGGTGGCCCAGCAGAACGGCATACCGAGCAGCGCCGCCACCGCCCGGACCGAGCTGACCACGATCAGCGACCCGGCCGACTCGACGGTGACCCTCATCCAGGTCAACGACATCGCCTCGACGCTCAGCTCGTGGGGCCAGGCGACGGCCACCCAGGCCAAGGCCACCGCGGTCCAGAAGCAGATCCTCGCCGCGATCGGCAAGCAGCACATCTCGGTGAGCCCGCAGTTCGGGACGTTCGACGCGACGTCGCTCAGCATCTCGCCGAGCAAGCCGAACTGGATCTCCAAGACGGTGCCCGCGACGTCGGCGACCGACTCGGCCGGCTCCTGAGCCACTCCGGCCACTCCCCGAGCCGGCCCGCGGGTCACCCCGTGACGCGCGGCCGGCTCACCCTGCTCGTGACGAGCCCGCGGGTGGCGCCCGGGCTGCTGTCCCACGAGGCGTGGCGCGCCGTCGAGTCGGCGACCGCCGTCTGGGCCCGGTATGCCGACGAGCCGCTCGCGCAGGTCGTGTCCGGGGACGGCAGACCGGTCTGCGTCGTGCCGCCCGAGATCGGCGAGGCGGACAGGGCGGGTGGGGTCGTCGGTGCGGGCGTCCCGGCGGTGGCGCGGCTGCTCGTCGACGCGACCACGGCCGGGGACGTGCTGTGGCTGGGATCCGCGGACGGCGACCCCGACCTCTCCGACGCCGTCGCCGCGGAGGTGACCCGGCTGCCCGACCCGCCCGAGGTGGAGGTGCTGCTCGGGTCGTGGGACGTGCCCGGCGCGCGGCTCCTCGACGTCGTCGCCGTCATGGACCGGCTCCGCTCACCTGGGGGCTGTCCCTGGGACGCCGCGCAGACCCACGAGACGCTGCTGCCCTACCTCGCCGAGGAGGCCACGGAGTATGCCGATGCCGTCGCCTCCGGTGATCGTCGCCACATGGCCGAGGAGCTCGGCGACGTCCTCCTCCAGGTGGCCTTCCACGCGCGCGTGGCGGAGGAGGACCCGGACGAGCCGTTCGGGATCGACGACGTCGCGGCCGGGCTCGTCGCCAAGCTGGTCCGCCGCCACCCGCACGTGTTCGCCGACGGCTCCGCCTCGACCCCCGAGGAGGTCGAGGCGCAGTGGGAGCGCATCAAGGCCGAGGAGAGGCGCGGCTCCGGCGATTCGAGGTAAGAGGACACCCTCTCCCGTGCTGTTCCTACCTCGAATGGTCGGGGGTCCGAGCGATTCGAGGTATGGAGGTACCTCCTCCCGTGCAGCTCTCACCTCGAATCGCGGGAGGGTGGGCCCGGAGAGCCCGCGGGGCGGAGGACATAGCATCACCCTCGTGGACGGGACGAGGGCCGCGGGATGCTGACGGACGGGATGCTGACGCAGGAGGAGGTCGCGGCATACCACCGCGACGGGGTGCTCGTCGTGCGTGGCGTGCTCTCGCCCGAGGAGGTGGAGGTCGCGCGGTCGGCCGTCGCGCAGGTGCTCGAGCGGGCCGGCATGCTCGCCCAGGTCGCGAGCGGCGTCGACGACCCGGGGCGGTTCGTCGAGGACTTCCGGCGGTGGCAGGAGATCCCCGAGCTGGAGCGGCTCGCGCTGCACTCCCGGGTGCCCGCGTATGCCGCCGAGCTGCTCTCCCCGTGGGCGGACGCCGGACCCGTCCGGTTCTACCACGACCACATTCTCGTCAAGGAGGGCGGGACGACCCAGCGCACGCCCTGGCACCAGGACCAGCCGTACTACAACGTCGACGGCCACGGCACGAGTGCGTGGATCCCCGTCGACCCGGTGCCGCTGGCCGGGTGCCTCGAGCTCGTGCCGGGCAGCCACGACGGGCCGTGGAAGATGCCGCGGACCTTCCTCGACGGCAAGGCGAAGTGGTTCCCCGAGGGCACGCTCGACGAGCTGCCCGACATCGAGGGCGACCGCGACGCGTTCGACATCCGGGCCTACGACATGCAGCCGGGTGACGCGATCTTCTTCGACTTCCTCACCATCCACGGGGCGCCCGGGTTCCCCTTCGCCGGGCGGCGGCGGGTGCTGTCGCTGCGCTACCTCGCCGGTGACGCCGTCCACGCGCCGCGCGACTGGGCGACCTCGCCGCCGTTCGACGAGCTGGTCGGCGTCATCCCGTCCGGTGCGCCGATGGACGACCCGCTGTTCCCCGTCGTCGCCCGCTGACACCGGGTCCGGATCCGGGTCCGGGCGAGGTCGGCGGGCGCCTCCGCGCGCCCGCCGGTCCGCCCTTCCGATGAGGCTCCTGTGAGTCGCGGACGGTGGGTGTTGTTCAGCCGGGGTTCGCACTATGTTCAGGTACGTTCCAGCCAACTATCAGAGCGCCGATACGACGGATGACGATGACGATCACGAGGGACGCAGCGACGGACGAGATGACGACTGACGACGAGACGTTCGTGATGCCCGTGGGCTCGCGGATCCTGCACATCGGTCCGCACAAGACGGGCACGACCCAGCTCCAGAACGCGTTCCACGCGAGCCGGGAGTCCCTCGTCAGACAGCGCCTCCACTACGCCGGCTCCAACACCCAGCCGATGTCGCACGTCCTGTCCCTCCTCGCCCGCGAGAACGGCTCGCCGCCCGCCGGTGCCCCGGCCACCGACGGGCCCTGGCGCAACCTCATCGCCGAGGTCGAGCACGCCGACGCCGACCGGGTCGTCGTCAGCAGCGAGTTCTTCGCCGACGCCGGCGACCGGGCCCTCCACGCGGTCGTCGCCGAGCTCGGCGGCCCGACCGTCCAGGTGCTCGTCACGCTCCGCCCGCTCGCCCGCATCCTCCCCTCGCAGTGGCAGCAGTTCGTCCAGGGCGGCCTGGAGGCGCCGTACGACACCTGGCTCGAGAACACCCTGAGCCGCCGGAAGCCGCAGCTGTCCCCGATCTTCTGGCGGCGGCACGACCACAACCGGCTCATCGCGCGGTGGGCGGGGGCCGTCGGCCCCGACCGGGTCACCGTCGTCGTCGCCGACGACACCGACCACGACCGGCTGCACCGCGACGTCGAGAGGCTCCTCGCCCTCGAGCCCGACACCCTCGCCGCCCGGCTCGAGCACAGCAACCGCTCGCTGACGCTGCCCGAGATCGAGGTCATCCGGCAGTTCAACGAGCAGTTCTTCGCGGCCGGGCTGAGCAAGACGCTCTACCAGCAGGCGATGCGGTTCGGGGCCGCCCGGTACCTCCAGCGCCGCACCCTCGGCGACAACCTGCCGCGCCTCACGACGCCCCAGTGGGCGCTCGAGCGTGCCGGCCAGCTCGGCGCGAAGATGGCCGACGGCATCCGGGCCCAGGGCGTCCGCGTCATCGGCGACCTCGACAGTCTCGGCCAGGTGCCCGCCGGCGGCCGGCCCGACGGCGAGCCGCTCGAGATCGTCGTCGACCCCGCCATCGGCGCCGCGACGGCCATGGGCGTCCTGTATGCCAGCGGTCTGCCCGAGCTCTTCGACGAGGCGGACGCGGCGACGGTCGAGGGGGTCCGGGCGCTGCCGACCAAGCACCTCACCAGCACCGTGCAGCGCCGGCTCGCGGAGTCCCGGCAGGCGGCCGGGCGGGGTCTCACCGGGATGCTGCGCTGGCAGGCCGGCCGGGTGCGGCGCAAGGTGCGCGGCTACTGACGCCGGCTGCGCGGCTGCTGACGCGGGCGGTCCCGGGCCCCGACGCGGGCTGCGGGGCAGCGACCCGGGTTGCCAGGCGGGGCGGGTTGGTGCCCGGCGGGAAGGGGCGAGGCGGCTAGGCTCGGCACCGGTGCCGGCACGGCATACCCACCGGGTGGTATGCCACGCCGGCGGACCGACCGATCACCTGCACTCCCGAGCCTCCCCAGGAGACGTCCAGTGGCCAGCATCGAAGCAGTAGGCGCCCGCGAGATCCTCGACTCGCGCGGCAACCCGACGGTCGAGGTCGAGGTCGCCCTCGACGACGGCACGATCTCCCGGGCGGCCGTCCCGAGCGGAGCGAGCACGGGGCAGTTCGAGGCCGTCGAGCGCCGCGACGGGGACACCTCCCGCTACCTCGGCAAGGGGGTCGAGCAGGCGGCCGACGCGGTCCTCGAGGAGCTGGGACCCAAGCTGCTCGGGTTCGAGGCGAGCGAGCAGCGCCTCGTCGATGCCGAGATGCTCGCGCTCGACGGCACCGACAACAAGGGCAACCTCGGCGCCAACGCCATCCTCGGCGTCTCGCTCGCCGTCGCCAAGGCCGCGGCCGACTCGGCCGGCCTGCCGTTGTTCCGCTACGTCGGCGGCCCGAACGCCCACATCCTGCCCGTCCCCATGATGAACATCCTCAACGGCGGGTCGCACGCCGACTCCAACGTCGACATCCAGGAGTTCATGATCGCCCCGATCGGCGCGCCCTCGTTCCGGGAGGCGCTGCGGTGGGGCGCCGAGGTCTACCACGCGCTGAAGAACGTCCTGCACGACCGCGGCCTCGCGACGGGCCTCGGCGACGAGGGCGGCTTCGCGCCGAACCTCGAGAGCAACCGTGCCGCCCTCGACCTCATCCTCGAGGCCATCACCGCGGCCGGCTACACCCCGGGCACCGACGTCGCCCTGGCCCTCGACGTCGCGGCGAGCGAGTTCTGCTCCGACGGCACCTACCAGTTCGAGGGCGCCGCGCGCACCGCCGCCGAGATGACGGACTACTACGCCGACCTCGTCGCGTCCTACCCGCTCGTCTCCCTCGAGGACCCGCTCGACGAGGAGGACTGGGACGGCTGGAAGATCCTCACCGACCGGCTCGGCACCCAGATCCAGATCGTCGGCGACGACCTGTTCGTCACCAACCCCGAGCGCCTCTCGCGCGGCATCGCGACGGGCACGGCCAACGCGCTGCTCGTCAAGGTCAACCAGATCGGCACCCTCACCGAGACCCTCGACGCCGTCGACCTCGCGCACCGCAACGGCTACCGCTGCATGATGAGCCACCGGTCCGGCGAGACCGAGGACGTGACGATCGCCGACCTCGCCGTCGCGACGAACTGCGGCCAGATCAAGACCGGCGCCCCGGCCCGCTCCGAGCGGGTCGCCAAGTACAACCAGCTGCTGCGCATCGAGGAGGAGCTCGACGACGCCGCGGTGTATGCGGGGGCCGGCGCCTTCCCGCGGTTCGCGGCGCGCTCCCAGGGCTGAGCGGACCGGACCTATGGCGACGCGGGGCACGGGAGGACCCGGCCGGACCGACACCCGGTCCGCGGGGTCCCGCTCGGGCACCCCGCGCACCGGTGGGTCGAGCCGGCCGGGGGAGCGTCGGACCCCGAAGCCCGGTGGGGCCTCGGCGCCGGCGGCACCCGGGAAGGGCGGCACGGGGGCGAAGGGGGGAAAGCAGGGAGGGAAGCCCGCCCAGGGCACCGCGCCGGTCACCGCCCTGCGCCCGGCGAGCTCGCACGCCGTCAACCGGACCCGCCGCCTCGCCATCCTCGCGACGGTCGTCGCCCTCCTCGCGGTCTTCGTCGCCCCGACGCTCCACGCCTGGCTCTCCCAGCGCAGCCAGATCTCGGCGCTGCGGTCCCAGGTCGCCGCGCAGCAGCGGGACGTCGCCACCCTCCAGAAGCAGCAGCAGCTGTGGACCGACGACGAGTACGTCATCCAGCAGGCCCGCGAGCGGCTCAAGTTCGTCAAGCCCGGCGAGAAGTCCTACACCGTCATCGCCGGCGACCCCGACTCCGCCGACAGCAGGCTCGCGACGGCCCCGGCGTCGAGTGACGGCCACCCGTGGTACGGCCGGCTCTGGGAGTCGATCGGCGTCGCCGACGCCCCCGCCGCCCACCCGTGAGCCTCCAACCGTCCGAGCCGTCCGAGCCGTCTGAGCTGCCCGATCCGGCCGACGTCGCGGCCGCCTCTCGCCAGCGCGGCCGCCCGATGCGCGGGATGGTCGCCGTCGGCCACC
>JBDIAL010000138.1:0-9856 GCA_039812405.1 Nostocoides sp. | reverse complement strand
CCGGGCCGACCACACCTCGTGACCGTCGACCGCCGCCAGCGCGAGCACCCTCGAACCGTCCGACGACGGCAGGAACACCCTGCCGCCCGCCGCGGCCACGGCCGGCGACGACCCCGCACCAAGAGTGCGCGACCAGGCGGCCACACTGCTCCAGCCCGGGGGCGAGGACACGGGCAGCTGCGTGGGCGTCGGCCGAGGGATCGTCGGCGCCGCCTCGCGACCACCGCTCAGTGCCGCGAACGCGCCCGACGTCACCGCGACCCACACCAAGCCGCCCACCGGCACAACGACCAGTAGGGCGATGATCAGCCCTTTGACCAGCCGGCCCACACCGCGGCGCCGGGTGGGTGCCGACGCCGGACCGGCCATATGAAGACGTCCAGCGGCGTCAACGACGCCCTCCCCCGCGGCCTCCTCGAAACCCAGGAGCCGAACCCGGACAGCGCGGATCGGCCGCGATCGCGCGACAACAGCCGCTGCGGCCGTGGCCGACTCGTGGGCCGCCGACCGCTCCCCCGTCGCGACGACGCGACCGTCGACGACCGCCTCAAAGACCCCGTGCACCAGGTCGCCGCCGACCGGACGCAGCTCTAGACGCACCACCGGATACACCGGCACGCGAGCCGGGTCGACGACGTCGGCCTCGGTCATGCTCACGAGAAGTCCTCCTCAGAGGTTTCGTTGGTTGGCTAACGCTGCCAACGGCCCCTCGCCGGGCTCCTCGTCTCCTAGAGTTGACCAGGAGCCAGCACGAGCGATCATTCGCGGCTGCTTGCTCGGGCCGGGCCTGGACACTTCCCTCGCGACCAACGATTCGGTGGTGTCCGGGCCCGGATTCTCTTGTGCCTTGCATCAACTCTCGGGTTTGTCCCTCCCTCGCCTTGTAAATCCAAGGCTAGACCTTGCATTATGGGACTGCAACATGCCACTCGGGAGCGTGCCGCCAACCGTCTGCGGCACGATGTACCAGTGCCCCGTCATGCTCCCCGGCTGTTCAGACCCAGTCCGGACCAGGAGACCGCGATGCACGTGCTGCACACCCCGGCGAAGCAGGAGCTCCTCCGCTTCCTGTCTCTTCACCCCGCATCGTCGACGGCCGAGGTCGCGACTGCTTTCGAGGTGTCCGTTGAGGCTGCGAGACAGCGGCTGACGGATCTGGAGAACGCGGGTGTCATCGTCGGTTCCGTCGCACACGGTCAAAGACGCGGACGGATCGTGACCTTCCGAGTCGACGAAACCCGTGTCCGCGCTCTCATCGACGAACTCGCCGGCTACGTCCTTGGCCAGTAGGTGGCCATCGCTGCGGCACTCCCCGGCTACCCCTGCCAGTGAGCCTCGGCCGATCCCCGTCGTTGGCACGGTCCGGAGCCTACACTAGAGTGACGTCAGTCCTTACTAGAGTAGTGGAGAGGCTCTAATCGTGGATGGCATCCCGCGTCTGGCCGAGCGCCTTCAACATCTCTACGACGTCGTCCCCCAGGCTGACGGATCGCCCTACTCGAACGATGCTCTCGCGGCCGAGGTGTCAGCCCTTGGTGTTCCTGTCAGCGTCGCACAGATCGCAAATCTTCGCGCGGGGAGGCAAGCGAACCCCTCCGCCCTCCTGCTCCGAGGCATCGCCCGCGTCTTCGGTGTGCCCCTGGACTACTTCTTCGACGACGACACCGAGGCCGCGGTGAGGAGCGAACTCGAGGCCTTGGTGGCCCTTCGACGCGTCCGAGGAATCCGGTTGCGCGGCGACCTCGACCTGGGCGGGCTGAGCCAGATTCTTCAGGCGTTCGCCGCTATCCAGGCTGGGCAGGGTTCGGACGATCCCGATGAACCTCGTTGAGACACGACGGCAGCTAGAGCTGCGCCGGACGCTACGGAGAACCAAGGGCTTGATCCCTGGCGATGGTTCCTTGGCTGGTCTGATCGCAGGTGTCGCCGAGCACACCGGGCGAAACCTCGTGCACGTCGAGGTGGAGCTCGCCGGATCCAGCGTCTCCGGGGCATGGATCCCGACCCCGAATGCGGATTACCTGCTCTCGCCGGCCGGAGCGCCCGCAACCCGTGCGGCCGTGGTGGTCTGCCACGAAATCGCTCACATCATGCTTGGTCACGAACCAGCCTTCCACCTCGGTGGCACCTTGGAGAAGGTGCAGGCAGCGATGACCCAGGTGAGCCCCAGCACCGTCCAAAGGATGCTGGCGCGCGCCGGCTACACCGACAGGCAGGAACGCGACGCCGAGTACTTCGCTACCGTCCTGAACACCACTCTGGCGCACCGGCGCGTCGCGGCAGAATGGCGCGCCGCCTCGCTCATCTCCGAGCGGCTGCGATGAGCGGAGGGGCGCTGGGTCCCGCGCTCATCAACGGCGTCATCCTCGGGCTACTTTGGGTCGGCGCCGCGTACCGCGGGCTCATGGCCGTGCGCATGGGGACGCGTCACCGACGGCTCCTCGCCGTCGCCGCGATCGGGCTCGCCGCAGCCACGACGCTCTTCGTGCTGCGTGATCCCCTTGACCGCATCGTCGGCGTCCCAAACCTGTCGCTTCTGGGCATGAGAGTCGTCGGCATCACGGCCGGCGCCGCCGGCCTCCTCTGGCTCGAGAGTCGGACGGTCTCCTCCCGGCGCAGTCGCGGGGTCATCTTCGTGACGGCGGCCGCAATCGTTCTACTCGTCATCGCCTGGGGGCTCTCGCCAATTCATGACGCGCAGCTCACCGACATCGCAACCCTCGAGCGCGGCTGGCCGACCGTGTACGGCGGCGTGCTGTACCTGTATGCCGGGTACGTTTTCGCGGTCGTGGGATGGGTTGCCCTGCGTCACGTCAGGGACATCCGACACACCGATCCGGCCGGCGCCTTCTCCACGGGCTTCATCGCGGCCGCCTCCGTGACTGCCCTCATCCTGATCGTCTTGTTCCTCATCAACCTTCTGATCGGGCGGCCCTGGCTTCACACGCTTCGGACCGTCTTGGTGCCCGCACCAGCCGTCCTAATGATCACCGGCTACGTGGCCATCCCTCTGGTGGCGCCGCTGATCCAACGACTTGCCGCAGCGAAGACGATCCGACGCACACGTACGCTCTGGAGCGCCCTCGTCGACCGCCACCCGGAGGTCCGCCTCCCCCTCCCCGCGACCGCCAAGTTCAGTCAGCCTCTTCTTGCGCAGAGACGACTGATCGAGATCTCCGACTCGCTCGAGCAGCACACCATTGCCGATGCGCGATCCATGTCCGAGCTCGGGGCCGCGATCCTTACGAAACCAGTCCCAGAGGGCGAGTCCGCGCGCAGCGCGCTGCTCCGCCTTGACCCGGGCCCGTGGCCCACTCCCGTCCTCCACCTCGCCGACGCCGTCTCACACTCAAAGGAGCCCCCACGATGAGCAAGGACACGGTCGACCTCGACCGGCTGCGCGCCGCCCGGCCCTCAACCCCGGCTCGACTCATTGCCGCTCTGCTGACGCCCGGAAACGTCGTTGGTGCACTCACCATCTACGTGGCCGTGCGACACTCCTCGACCCTGTTAGGTGGGCTTGGATGGGCTGTCCTCACGCTTGTGCTTGTCGTGGGCCTCCCGTACGTCATCCTCTTCCGGGCCATGAGGTCGGGTCGCGCCGACGATCGTCAGGTCGTGCGTCGATCACAGCGGCCGGCCCTTATGGCGGCAGCGCTGGTCTGTGTCGGCCTCGCGCTCGCCCTCCTCGCCTACCTAGGTGCGCCACGCCAGCTGGTCGTGCTCGTTGTTGCAATGGCCGCGGGCCTCGCCGCGATGACTCTCGTCACGCTCGCCTGGAAGGCCAGCATGCACCTAGCAGTCGCCGCCGGCGCCGTGGCGATCGTCTTCCTCGAGCAGGCCAAGGTCGGCGCCTTCGTCCTTCTGCTTCTACCGGTTCTGGCCTGGGCGCGGTGGCGCGACGGACGGCACTCCTTGGGTCAGCTCGCCGGAGGCGCGGTCGTCGGCGCCATCGCCGCTGCGACCGTCTACAGCCTCCTCCGCTAGCTGAAGTCACATGCGCAACACGCGCAACGCGACACCCGTCCCCCACAAACGGCACGGCTAGACCTAGGCTCACCCGCATGGCCACCCAGCGGCGTCCCCGCGGATCCGTAGCCGGCTCCTTCGCCCTCTTCGTCGAGGTCGATCCTGAGGCCAATGACATCGCCAAACGGGTCGCAGCGACCCTGGGCGTGACCAAGGCCCAGTTCGTCGAGGAGCTCCTCCTCCACGTCGTCGACGACCTCGACGACGTGGGGATCCCCACGTGGTGGACCAAGCCCACCGATCGGACGGGAGAGCTGGATCTCGCTGCGTCCTAACGATCGGGGCAGTGCCCTGACATGACTGAAGCCGCCGTGTAGGAGCGGCGGCCTCTGTCGAAAGCTACGAGCCCGGTTGCACCCGGGCCTCATCTGAACTCCCCAGTCAAGGAGTGGCTTTGTGCTGCCCACTGTAGATCACGCTGCCCACGCGGGCCAAGAAGCGCGGCGTGTCGGTTCGTCGACGCCGGCATCGGCGTTGGCGAAGGCGATGCCGAGGCTGCTCCGACATCGCGCGTGCGGCGCCGAGGACCGTCAGCTGGTGCTGTCGACGTGCATCTACGACCGCCAGGTGCTGCCGCGCTACCACCAGGACGACCGCGGGAGGGGCGCCCAGGCACGCTACGGCCATCACGAGCTGGCTCCCCCGGGCTCCTACTCGAGGATCCATGCTTGGCAGGGCCGGCAGCAGTGGATCCTCGCCGCGCTCATCGCCTTCGAGCTCCGGCCGGACCTCGTCGACGAGCACAGCCTGACCCGCGACACGCTCCGGCAGATCTGTGTGGTCAAGTCCGGGTACGCCGACCCGCACACCGGACGGCAGTGCATCGTTCGGCCCGACACGATCGCCTCGGTCGTCGGCGTCCAGCGGGACACGGTGTACCGCTACCAGCGGTTCCTGCGCGCCGTCGGGCTCGAGCGGGTCGTCCAGCCCGGGCGAATGCTGACCCGCAGCGAGAAGCTCGCCCTGTGGCACGCAGGCATTCGCGGCCGCGGCTTCGGCTCCAGGCAGCGAGGGTTATCCACAGAGGTCGCGCTCACCGTGCCTCGCCGGCTCCGAGCCCATCTCTGTCATACACCTGGTAGCACCTCACGTGAGGAGGCCTTGAATCTCACCCAGCCATACCGTCACCCTGACGGCAGGGCCAAGGCGGAGCCGGCTCCGCCGGCGCTCAGAAGCAAGATGCGCCGCACCCGGGGTCGCACACCTGCCCGGAGCCTCGCCAAACACCTTAAATCCCAGGTGGACTGGCTCAGCGGTGAGTCGGTCGCGCGGCTGACGCCGCCGCTGGCCAGGTTCGCGGCCGCGACGCCGGCGTGGAACGCCCAGGACGTCGTCGACGCGCTCGGCGACGCTCGTCGACGAGCGGGACTCCACTCCCCCATCACCCCCGAGGCGATCCGGACCCGGCCGGTCGTCATGCTCGCGCACTGGCTGCGCCGGCTCGACCCCGAGCTTGACCACCCGCGGCTGCCGCACATGACTCCCGAGGAACTCCGCTGTGGCCGGCCGGAGTGCGACCACGGCTGGATCCCGGCCGACCCGGCCGCGCTGCGCGTCCACGAGCTCCTCGGCACCCCGGCGCCGCCGGTCCGCCGCTGCGACCGGTGCCGACCTGGGGCCTGGCCCCACGACGACGAGCACCTCGTCGAGCCAGACCCGTTCGACGAGCCGCCGTTCTAGCGCGCCCGGCCCTAGCCCTTGAAGTACTCGGGGTTGATGCCGTCGTGGTGGATCCCCGACAGCTCCTGCGCGATCGAGAGCAGCGCCTGGATCTGCACGATTTGGAGCTTGTGCTCGACGGTGAGCTCCTCACGATGCTCCCGCTCGACCTCGGCCAGCTCGTCGACGGCGATGCTCCACATGTTCATGGCCCCGGACCCTAGAGCCGACCACCGACACCGCTCCGGTCGTCGGGACGGTGAGGCATCCTGCCTGCATGGCCACCTCCCCGCCGACGCGGCCCGGCACACCGCTGCGCGATCGCCCGATCGCCGGCGCAGAGCCGGCCCGGCGTCGACCCGCCTCGGTGTACGTCGAGGTCCTCGTCGACGACGTCGCCCGCCCAGGCCTTCTCCTGCAGTGGCGCCAGGCCGGCGACGGCACGTGGATGGCGCACACCACGTTTGCTGTTCTCGACGACGCCGACCCCGTCGTCGTCACGCAATGGGTGCCCGCCTCACACATTCGCCCAGCCCACCCGCACCACTGACTTCACCCCATTCACCCAACTCGCCGGTCGGAGCCAGCGACGCAGCCGAGCTGCCGGGTGCAGGACGGCGTCCTCAGGCGCTCCGGCGGACGCCGAGTCCAAGACCCCACCAGAACGCCGTTAGGCCGGGAGAAGCCCCCTCACGGGGCGCGCGGCGGCACCTGGACGGCTTCTTAGAGAGGCCTGGAGGGGTGGGTGGCGCGGCGGAGGGCGATTCATGCTCGCGCCGGGCCGATCGGCCGGGTTCGCTGACAGCGGACAAAGAAGCCCCGCTACACATTGACCCGAAAAACCCAATCCACTACAATAGGGAGAGTCAGCACGACACACCACCACAGAAGGGCACCACCATGAGTGAGCAGTTCACTCCCCGGGTCGAGCAGATCGACCCACAGGCCGCGATCATCGGCAGCAACGTCCGGCTGGACGCCCGCGTCGACCGCGAGTTCCTGAACAGCGTGAAGACCCGGGGCGTGCTCGTCCCGGTCGTCGCGACAGTCGACGAGGAGGGCCGGTACGTGATCCGGTACGGGCAGCGCCGCACCCTCGCCGCCGCCCAGGCCGGGATCGAGACGATCCCCGCCTACGTCGTCGCGTCCACGGACGAGGCGGACCGGATCATCGACCAGCTGGCCGAGAACGACCACCGCGCCGGGGTCACCACCGGCGAGCGGGTTGCTGCGCTGGCCACCTTGGCCGGTCTGGGCTTGACCGCCGCCCAGATCGCCAAGCAGACCGGCAGCAAGAAGGCCGACGTGGAGACCGCCCTCACCGTCGCCGGGTCCGCCCTCGCGAGCAAGGCGGCCGAGCGGTTCGACTACCTCACCCTCGACCAAGCGGCGACGCTGGCAGAGTTCGAGGCCGACGTCGACGCGGTCAAGGTGCTGACCGTCGCGGCCAAGGAAGGCCAGTTCGACCACGTCGCCCAGCGGCTGCGCGACGACCGAGAGCGCGCGGCCCGCACGGCCGAGGCGGTCGAGGCGCTGACCGCCGAGGGCACCACCGTGCTCCCCACCTGGGACTCCTACGGCGAGCACAAGGCGGGCGCCCAACTCGGCTACCTGATCGAGCCCGGGGACAAGAAGCGCACTCCCCTCACCGCCGAGACGCACAAGGGCTGCCCCGGCCACGCGGCCTACGTCCGGACGGGCTGGGACTGGAAGGGCAACACCCGGCACGCTGTCGCCGACGCGATCTACGTGTGCACCGCATGGCGCAAGAACGGGCACGCCGAACTGCACGCCAGCACCAGCAGCAAGCCGAGCCGGGACGAGATGAGCGAGGAGCAGCGCGAGGCCGCGAAGGCCGAGCGGCGCGACGTCATCGAGTCCAACAAGGCATGGGATGCCGCCGAGGCGACCCGGCGCGAGTGGGTCACCGGCTTCCTGACCCGGCGCGCTGCGCCCAAGGGTTCCACCGTCCTGATCGCCCAGGCGATCGCCAGCAGCGGATGGAGCTCGCGGGCCAACGTCGACGACCACAAGGCCCACGAGGTCGCCAAGGCCTTCGGGATCGACAGCAGCGCCGAGGCCCTGACCAAGGTGACCGACGGCCGCGCCGCCGTCCTCGCCCTCGGGCAGGTCCTCGCCGGGTACGAGGCGCAGACCGGGCGGCAGTCGTGGCGATCCGTCCACGCCCACACGAGCCTCTACCTGCGCTTCCTCGCCGCCAACGGCTACGCGCTGACCGAGGTCGAGAAGCGAGCCGCAGGCTTGACCCGCAAGGGCAAGCGCGCCGCCTGAACCGAACGACAGAGGGGGTCGCCCATGCCGGGGGCGACCCCCTCCCCCATGCCCCCAGAGGGCCGGCGACAGCGACAGAACAAGACGGAGAGCCGCGGAGGAGGGAGGAGGGTCAGTGACGGCCCTCCTGACTTAAGGCCATGGCCGGCGGTTCGCTCACAGCGAAAGAAAACACCCACCAAAACCCGTGCATCCTATTGACCCAAAAAACCCAATCCACTACACTTGACCTATCAACGCGACACACCCCACCGAGGAGCACCACGATGACGGCACGCAAGGGCAAGAGCCCCGAGCAGCGCAAGGCCGAGATGAAGGCTCTGCATGAGCAGCTCGCCGAGGGCGTCGAGGCGCTGCGGAACTCCGAGACGTGGGCGGCCTACCTGCGATTCTGTGGAGGCTTCCACGAGTACAGCTTCGGCAACCTCCTGCTCATCTTCGTGCAGTGCCCCGAGGCGACGATGGTCGCCGGCTACCGCGCCTGGCAGGCCAAGGGCCGCCAGGTGCGCAAGGGGGAGCGCGGCCTGCGGATCATCGGCACGGGAACCGTCCCGGTCGACCAGGCCGACGAGGAGACCGGCGAGGTCGTCGAGGGACGCCGCCGGATCTTCTTCCCGGTGTCGGTCTTCGACGTCTCCCAGACTGACGCCATCGAAGGAGCCGAGCAGGTCGCCAGCGTCGCCCAGCGGCTGACGGGGGAGGACGAGCACGGCATCCTCGGCCGCGTCGTCGCCTACCTCAGCGCATCCGGGGTCCCCGTCACCTTCGCCGAGCTCGACGGCCACACCAACGGGATCACCCGCCCGGCTAACGAGGAGGCCGGGCAGCCGGTCAGCGTCGTCATCGAGGACAGGAACGCGCCCGCGCAGCAGGCCAAGACCGCGATTCACGAGGCGGCACACATCGCCCTTGGGCACCTCGAGGACCCGGCCGAGTACGTGCTGCACCGCGGCCGGTGCGAGGTCGAGGCCGAGAGCGTGGCCTACGTCGTCGCCGGAATGCTCGGCCTCGACAGCAGCGCCTACAGCACCGGCTACGTGGCCGAGTGGGCCGAGCGGGCCGAGGCGGACGTGCTCAAGGCCACCGCGACCCGCGTTCTCGCCGCGGTTCACTCCATCACCGAGGCCTTGGTCGACGTCGACCACGTCGACGAGGCCGCGTAGCCCGCGGTCCCGGGTCGGCGCCGAGGGGACGCCTCCGGCGAAGCATTCACCCGATTAACGCCATTGCACACATCAACACGACACACCACCACACCGAGAAGGGAACTGTCATGAACCATCAGCCAGCGATGACCGCGGACCGGCGAGAAGCCGTCAGCCGGGCGGCCTCGGCCGTCGTCCGCCTCCAGGTCGAGCCGAGCGTCCGAGAGGCCGCGAAGGACCTAAACCGCATCGTCAACGACCCCGAGCGGGACGACTGGGACGCCTGGGAGGCAGTGCGCGGCCTCGAGCACACCGTCCTCACCCTCGGCCTGGCGACCTGGGAGGACCTCGACTACGACCGGCAGCGGCTCGCCTACCGCGCCCTGACGGGTGACTGAGATGACGACGCCACAGCTCACCGCGCAGCTCCGCGCGGCGGCGCTCCACGACACCGTCGGCCGCGACGACCGAGTCGCCTACGAGGTCGCCACCGGCCGTCCCTGGCGGCCCGAGCTCCCCGACCTCCTCGTCTGCAACGACCACAACCCGCCGTGCCGGATCCTCGAGAACGTCGAGCGGATCGCCGTCGAGGCGATCACCGGCGCGATCCCGGCGCCGGCGCTCAATGCCTGCCGGGCTCGCGCCCTGCTCAAGCGGTGGGCGATCGGGGTCGACGCCGAGGAGGCCGACGGAGCAGAGACCTTGGAGGAGGACCCGCTGGACCTGCGCTG
>JBDIAL010000137.1:0-9914 GCA_039812405.1 Nostocoides sp. | reverse complement strand
CCCGCGTGCGAGGACCCGGGCCCGGCCCGGCAGGGCGGAGCGGCCCCCACGACGCCCGGCCCGGGCGCGGCCCGGGTCGTCGAGGCGGGAGCGCTGTAGATGACGACGGAGACGACGGACCTGCGCATCCTCATCGCCGAGGACATCGACCTGGTCGCCGAGGCGTTCGCGGCGCTCCTGCAGACCGAGCCCGGCTTCGACATCGTCGCCCAGGTCAACCGCGGCGACCTCGTCCTCGACGCTGCCCTGGAGACCCGTCCCGACGTCGCCCTCCTCGACGTCGACATGCCCGGTGCCACCGGGATCGAGGCGACGGCCGCCCTGGTGCAGCACCTGCCCGAGTGCAAGGTGCTCCTGCTCACCTCGCTGCCCGGCAGCGGCCACATCCCCCGGGCGCTCGCGGCCGGCGCCTCCGGATACGTCGTCAAGTCGATGACGGCCGACCAGCTCATCGACTCCATCCGGTCGGTCGCGAGCGGCCGCACCGTCATCGACCCGCAGCTCGCGGCCGAGGCGCTGCGCACCGGCCCGAGCCCGCTCACCGATCGCGAGGTCGAGCTGCTGCGCCTCGTCGAGCAGGACCTCGACACCGAGACGATCGCCCAGCGGCTCTTCCTCACCAAGGGGACGGTGCGCAACTACCTGTCCACCATCATGATGAAGCTCGACGTGACGACCCGGGCGCGGGCCGTCGCGCGGGCCAAGGAGCAGGGCTGGCTGTGACGGGGTGACCGGCGCGGACCGCCGCGCCGCCCCCCGCGGGTTCACCCCTCCCGGTCGGCGGCCGTACGGTGTGCAGCGTGATCGAGATCCTCACCCCTGCCGAGGCGGAGGCCGCGCGTCCCGCCGGGCGGTTCGTCGCCGGCGTGCTCTCCACGCTGCTGCGGCGCCTCGGGCCCGGGACCAACCTGCTGGAGATCGACGACTGGACGCGGGCGATGATCGCCGAGCGGGGGGCGACCTCCTGCTACGTCGACTACGCGCCGCCCTTCGGTCGCGGACCGTTCGGGCGGACCATCTGCACGTCGGTCAACGACGCCGTCCTGCACGGCCTGCCGCGCGACTACGCGCTCCGGGACGGCGACCTGCTGACGCTGGACCTCGCGGTGTCCGTCGACGGCTGGGTCGCCGACTCGGCCGTGAGCGTCGTCGTGGGGACGGCTCGGCGCGCGGGCGACGAGCGGATGATCGAGACGACCGAGCGGGCCCTCGCGGCCGGGATCGCGGCGGCGCGGGCCGGTGCCCACCTCGGCGACGTGTCCGCCTCCGTCGGCGAGGTGCTCGAGGGGGCCGGGTATGCCGTGAACACCCAGTTCGGCGGTCACGGGGTGGGCCGCACGATGCACCAGGAGCCGCACGTGCCGAACACCGGCCGGCGGGGCCGCGGTGTGCGGTTGCGGCCCGGCATGCTGCTGGCCATCGAGCCCTGGGTCATGGAGGACACCGACCGGCTCGTCGTCGACCCCGACGGCTGGACGTTGCGCAGCGCGACGGGTGCCCGGACCGCCCACAGCGAGCACACGATCCTCGTGACCCCCGGCGACCCGCAGATCCTCACCGCCCGCGGATAGGAGCATCCGGACGGGGGTCCGCCCGGTCGGGGCGAGCCGGCCGGAACCGGGCGTCCGGGACTGCCCGGTTACGATTCGTCCATGTCTGTCAGCACTCTCGACGTCCTCGACCTCGGCCTGTTCTCGGCCACCGACCTGCTCACCCTGAACTCCCGCGTCCTCACCGAGCTCGCCGAGCGGGGCGTCGTCTCGTCGCGCAGCTTCCCGGTGCCGGACTACGCCAAGCTCCTCGTCGCCGAGGGCCTGGGCGGCCAGCTCACGCCCGCACCGTCGACGCCCGGCGACGTCGTCGTGTCGGCGGAGGACGCCGGTGGCGAGGGCCGCCGCGTCCAGGTGCGCAGCCGGGTCCAGCACGACGGATCGGCTGCCCCGGCCTTCGCCGCGGTGCGGTCGTCGGCCGCCGACACCTTCCTGTTCGTCCTCCTCGACGAGGAGGGCCTCGCGGTCCGGGAGGCCGTCGAGGTGCCGGTCGCCGAGGTCGAGGGCGCGCGTCCGACCCTCGAGGACGTGCGGGAGCTCCCGGGCGCGGCCGACGTGACGGACCGCCTCGAGGACGCCCAGCGGCGCGTGGACACCTACGGGCGGACCGTCTCCACCGCGGGCCGGCCCACCCTGCCGAGCCCGCGCAACCCGTGGACCCAGCTCGAGCGGGTCACGCTGCCCGCCGTCCCCACCGCCGTCGTCCGGCGGTCGGGCGTGACGCTGTCGGACCTGCCCGAGGTGTTCGACGCCGGCTTCTCCCTCCTCGCGGCGAGCATCGAGCCCGCCGGGCCCGCCTTCGCCGTCTACCGGGGAGACCCGGCGACCACCTTCGACATCGAGGTCGGCTACCCCGTCGCGGAGCCGCTGGCGGCCGGGGCGGACCTCGAGGGTGTCGAGGGCTCCGAGCTGCCGGCCGGTCCGGCCGTGGCGCTCTCCCACCTCGGGGGCTACGAGGGTCTCGGGCCGGCCTGGGCGCGTCTCACGGCCGCCGTCGCCGACGGCGGCCCGACCGCCGACCGCGCGCTCCTCGAGGTCTACGTCACCCGTCCCACGCCGACCGCCGACCCCGCCACGCTGCGGACCGACCTGTTCGTCCCGCTCGGCGCCGAGGGCTAGGAGAGCCGACAGCCGGGCGGCCACCGTGCCGTCCGGCTAGCGTGTGCTCCGTGCGAGGAGCTCCGTATGCCGCGTCATGACACCGTCTACGAGCGGCACCCGCCCGCGCCCGGACTCGTCGAGGAGGCCCTGCGGGGCAGTCGCCGCGGGTCGTTCTGGCTCGACGACGCGGCGGCCGACGCCGTGGCATACGACCGGCTCACGGCCGACACGACGGCCGACCTCGCGGTCGTGGGCGGCGGCTACACCGGACTGTGGACGGCGCTGCTGGCCAAGCAGCGCGACCCGGGCGCCCGGGTCGTCCTCCTCGAGGCGAACACCGTCGGCTGGGCGGCGTCCGGCCGCAACGGCGGGTTCTGCGACGCCAGCCTGACCCACGGACACGAGAACGGCCTGTCCCGGTGGCCGGACGAGATCGACGAGCTGAACCGGCTCGGGATGCGCAACCTCGACGAGATCGAGGCGACGGTGCGGGAGCTCGCGCTCGACGTCCAGTTCGAGCGGACGGGGGCGCTCGCCCCCGCCGTGGAGCCGCACCAGGTCGCGTGGGTCCGGGAGTACGCCGAGGAGGCACCCGCCACGCTGGGGGAGACCCGCTACCTCGACGAGGCGGAGACCCGGGACGCGGTGAACAGCCCCACCTTCCTCGCCTCGGCGTGGGACAGGGACTCCTGCGCTCTGGTCCATCCGGCCCGGCTGGCCCACGAGCTGGCCCGGGTCGCGACGGACCTCGGCGTGGAGGTCGTCGAGGGCACGAGGGTCCAGTCGCTCGACGGTGGACGCGGCACCGGGCCGGTCACCCTCACCACGCCGCGGGGGAGGGTCCGGGCCGGGCGGGTGGCCCTCGCGACGAACGTCTTCCCCTCGCTGCTGCGGCGCTACCGCCTCCACACCGTGCCCGTCTACGACTACGTCCTCATGACCGAGCCGCTCACCGGCGAGCAGCTCGGGCAGCTCGGGTGGACGGGCCGGCAGGGCATCGGCGACCTCGCCAACCAGTTCCACTACTACCGCCTCTCGGCGGACAACCGGATCCTCTTCGGCGGCTACGACGCGATCTACCACTACGGCCGCCGCGTCGACGCCTCGTACGAGGAGCGTCCGGAGTCGTTCCGCCGCCTCGCCTCCCACCTCCTCACGACCTTCCCCCAGCTCGAGGGCATCCGCTTCACCCACCGCTGGGCGGGGGCCATCGACACCTCGACCCGGTTCTGCGCGTTCTTCGCGCAGGCGCACCGGGGACGCGTCTCGTATGCGGCCGGGTTCACCGGGCTCGGCGTCGCCGCCACGCGGTTCGCCGCGCAGGTGATGCTCGACCAGCTCGCCGGCGAGTCGACCGAGCGGACGCAGCTGGCGATGGTCCGCGACCGGCCGCTGCCCTTCCCGCCCGAGCCCTTCGCGTATGCGGGGGTGGAGGCCACGCGCTGGTCCCTCGACCGGGCCGACCACCGCGCGGGCCGCCGCAACCTGTTCCTGCGGGCCCTCGACGCGGCCGGGCTCGGCTTCGACTCCTAGCCGGGTGGAGGTATCTCGTGGCGCTGCGGTGGTCCGCGCATACCTCGAACCGTCGGGGACTGGGCTGGGTGGAGGTATCGGGTGCCGCTGCGGTGGTCCGCGCATACCTCGACCGGCGGGGACTCCGCTCCGGTGGAGGTATCGGGTGCCGCCGCGGTGGTCCTCGCACACCTCGAATCGTCGGAGTCTGGGCTGAGTCGAGGTATCGGGGGTGCCGCTGCGGTGGTCCTCACATGCCTCGACCGGCCGGGGCCGATCGGCGGTGCGTCAGCCGTTGACCGTGTAGAGGCGGGCCGGCGTCCCCCACGAGGGGTAGGCGCCGACGACGGTGTGGGTCGCCGAGCGGCCCACGACGACTGCTCCGCCGGCCAGCCGCAGGTCGGCGAGCCGGCGCGCGTGGGTCCCGTCGAGCTCGGTGAGCCAGCCGTGGCCGATCGCCCCGTTGACGTCGCTCGTGGCATACGCGCGTCCCGTCGCGGGGTCGACGGCGAGGTCCTCGACGTCTCCCCTGACCGTGACACTCCGCACGGCCGTGCCGTGCACGACGACGACGACCCGGCCGTAGGAGCCGACGTAGATCGTGTCGCGCGCCGGGTCGGTGGCGACGCGCAGCGCCGTGTAGTCGGTGAAGATCCCGTTGGGGTCGAGCCGTCCTGACGCCGTGACGACAATGAGCCCGTCGTCCGTGGTCGGGACCAGCGTCTTCCCGTCGGTGCTGTCGACGGCGACGTCGTCGGGGAACCCGTCGAACTCGACGCTCCAGATCGCCCGGAGGGTCCGGCTGTCGAAGGCGACGACGCCGGTGTCCGTCGTGGCGACCACCCGGTGCCGGACCGGATCGACCGCGACGTAGCCGAGGAGGGTCGACTGGGGTGCGCTGCGGACGACCTGGCCGGTCGCGGGGTCGATCCGGTAGAGCCTGCTGTCGCTCACGGCGACCGCGAAGACGTCGCCGCTCGTCGGGTCGAGCGCGACGTCCTGCACCCCGAACGCGCCGACCCGCGCCACCTGCCGGACGACGCGCCCGGTCGAGGGGTCGATGGCGACGATGCCCTGGTCGGTGCCGCCATAGACGGTGCCGGAGCCCGTCGTGAGCGACCGGACGGTGTGGGTGACCGTCCGGGTATGCACGACGGTGAGAGTGGCTGCGGGGGCGGCGGGCTCGACGGGCGCGCCGCGATCGGCCGCCACGGCCGGCGCGACGGGGGCCAGGGCGAGGACTGCGGTGACGGCGAGGAGCCTCAGTCTTCCGATGCAGCCGAGGGTACGCCGGACCACCGGGGGTGTCGAGGGGATGCGGTGTCGAGGGTGGCGGTCAGGCGCGGGTGCCGGTGACGACGAGCCGGTCGCCGTCCTCGGCGCCGGTCGACCCGTGCAGATACCACTCGAGATCCGTGAGCCCGGCCGTGGCGACGACGCGCCGGACGGCGTCGGCGGCGGCGCGGACGACGTCGACGGCGACGGGGTGCTCCCACCACGTGTCGAGGTGGCGCACCTCGGGATGGCCCGGGGCACCCGCGGGCAGGGTGAGGAGGAGTCGCCCACCCGGTCGCAGGACCCGGACGAGGGAGGCGACCGCGTCGCCGAGCTCGGCGGGGTCGAGGTGGACGAGCGCGTCCCTCGCGACGACGCCACCCCACCCGGACGCGGTCTGCGGCCGGAGCAGCCGCCGCAGGTCGCCGACCTCGAACGGCACGCCGGGGAACCGCTCCCGCGCGACGGCGACCATCTCGGCGGACCCGTCCAGGCCGTGGGCGTCGCACCCGAGGGAGGCGAGGTATGCCGTGACGTGGCCCGGTCCGCAGCCCACGTCCGCCACGGGGTCGCCGGCGGCGTCGTCGGCGACCCGCTCGAGGAGCCACCGGTCGAAGGGCTCGGCGTCGAGCTCGTCGGCCAGCCGGTCGGCATACGTCCGCGCGACGGCGTCGTAGGCGGCGCGCACCCGGCGGTCCCGCTCCTCGGCGCCGTCGGCGAGGACGCTGGGGAGGGACGCAGCCGGCGCGGGCTCGGCGGCCGTCGGGTCCGCGACCGGGCCGAGGAGGTGCACCCAGCGCCGGTCCTGCTCCCGAGCCCGCGCAGGGAGCTCCCGGACGAGCGGCTCGGGACGCCCGGCCAGCCGCCGGAGGACCTCGGCGACGGACTCCTTGTCGGCGAAGGGGTGCAGCCGCTCGCCGCGGGTGCGCAGCTCGCCCGGCGACTGGGGACCGCGCAGCAGGAGGACCGTGAGCACCGCCCGCTCGGCGTCCGCGAGCCCGAGCCGCTCGTCGAGGAGCTGGTGGAACTTGACGGTCCGCTGGCCGGCTCCCGCCCAGACCCGGCGGACGAGGCCCCGGTCGGTGAGCGAGCGCAGGGTGTCGGTGAGCAGGGTCGAGTCGTAGTCGACGACCGGGTCGCGCGAGCTCTGCTGGTTGCAGGCGGTCTGGAGGGCGTTGAGGCTGAGGGGGTAGGACGCGGGGACGGTGCGCTGCTTCTCCATGAGCGCGCCGAGGATGCGCTGGTCGACGGCATCGAGCGGTCCGGACGAGGTCGGCTCCTGCACGGGGCCGACGCTACCGCGACCGACCGCCGGTCGGCACCGGTCCGGGTGGCCTCACGGGCCCGCCGGACTCACGGACTCACGGACTCAGGCGGGCGCAGTCGATGCACCGGGTGGCCGTGGGTCGGGCCTGCAGTCGCGCATCGGGGATCGGGCGGTGGCAGCGCTCGCACCGGCCGTAGGTGCCGGCGGCGAGGCGGGCCCGGGCGGCGTCGATTGCCGCGAGCTGGCTCGTGGTGTGCTCGGCGAGGGCGGCGACCTGCTGGCGCTCGGCGGCGATCGTGGCGCCCTCGGGGTCGTGCTCGTCGTCGAGGTTGCTGCCGGCTGCGGCCTCGATGATGTCGTCCAGGCTCGCCCGCAGGTCGGTCAGGCGCTGCAGCGCCTGGGCGCGCTCGCGGTCCAGCAGCTCCCGGGCGGTCTGGGTGTCCACCCTCCCGATGGTCCCAGAGGCTCCGGGCCGATCCGTCCCCCCGCCCCGCTGCGGTATGCCGCGGGATGGAGTGGGCGGATCCCTCTCGCATCTCGCGGATCTCAGGAGGAGGACTCGAGCGCGAGAAGGCGCTCCTTGGCGGCCAGCCCACCGGCATACCCCGTGAGGGCACCGGTGCCGCCGACGACGCGGTGGCACGGCACGACGATGCACAGCGGGTTGGCGCCGAGGGCGGCGCCGACGGCGCGGGCGGCCCGCGGCCGCTCGACCGCCCGGGCCAGGGCGCCGTACGTCGTCCGCTCGCCGTAGCCGACCGTCTCGGCCAGCCGGCCGAGGACGACCCGCTGGAAGGGCGTCATGAGCGCGAGGTCGACCGGCGTCGTGAACGACCGGGCCCGTCCCCCGAGGTAGTCCGCCAGCTCGCGGCGGGCCGCGTCGAGCGCCGCGGGGTGGCGCAGCACCCGGGGTGACACGCACCGCGCGAGCCGGTCGAGGACCTGGTCCTCCGCCTCGGCGGACGGGACGAACGAGCTGGCGACGAGCGCGCCGGAGTCGGTGCCCGCGAGGAGGATCCGGCCCACGGCGGTGTCCTCGACGGCATACGAGACGTCGGTCGGGCGGAGGACGGGCGGCCGGACGGGAGGGTCGAAGTCGCGCAGCAGCTCGGTCATGGCAGGTCCTTCCGGAGTGCGGCGAGGGCATCGCTCACGAGACGCCGGCTCATCGCGGGTGAGGTGTCGAGAGCGGCGGCGATGCCGCGGTGGTCGAGGTCGGCGACGTAGCGGAGCACGACGGCCGAGCGCTGCCGGTCGGGCAGCGCGGCGACCCGCGCCCAGAGGGCGGCGTCCGGGGCGGCCGCCTCGGGTCCCTCGGTGACGGGAGCCGTCGCGAGGAGGGCAGGGTCCGCCGTGGGGAGCGCGGTGCGGGCCCGGCGGCGGTGGGCGTCCATGGCGCAGTGGTGGGTGATCGTGAGCAGCCAGCCCCGCAGGTTCGTCGTCGAGCGCAGGGTCGGGTAGGCGGCCAGCGCCTGCACCCAGGCCTGCTGCGCCACGTCGTCGCCGTCGACCGGACCGGCGAGGGCATGGGCGAGGCGCGCGACGTCACGCCAGTGCGCGTCGACGAGACGCTGGAACGGGGGCAGGCTCACGGGCATACAACGCACCGGCCGCCCGGGGTGTGAGTGGCGTGGCCGCGGACGGTGGGGGTGCGCGCAGGATGCCCGCGCGGGACAGGCGCGTGGGCGGCCCGCGCGGACGTGGCGGGCCCGGAGGCGGTATGCGACGGCATGACGGTCCGGATCCTCCCACCCGCCCCGTCCCGGGCGTCGGGATGCGGCAGGATGGCCCTCGTGTCCGCGACCGGGGCTGGGGACCGGCCCGACCGACCCGACCGGCCCCTCGTCATCGCCCACCGGGGCGCCAGCCGGGACGAGCCGGAGCACACCCTGGCCGCCTACACCCGGGCCATCGCCGAGGGGGCCGACGGCGTCGAGTGCGACGTCCGACTCACGGCCGACGGCCATCTCGTCTGCGTCCACGACCGCCGGGTCAACCGGACCTCCAACGGCGACGGGGTCGTCTCGAGCCTCGAGCTGGCCCAGCTCGAGGCGCTCGACTGGGGCTCGTGGAAGGCCATCGCCCCCGGCGACGAGCCGGAGGAGCCCTATCGCGACCGGAACATGCTCCTCACGCTCAACCGGCTCCTCACGACGGTCACCGAGGTCGACCGGCCGCTGCTCACCCTCGTCGAGACCAAGCACCCGAGCCGGCACGGCGGCCGGGTCGAGAAGGCCGTCTCCCTCGCCCTCGCGCGGTTCGGCCTCGACGGGCGCGATGCGCGCCACGAGACGCGGGTCATGTCCTTCTCCCACCTGGCGCTCCAGCGGATGCGCTCGCTCAACCCCGACGTCGGGCTCGTCTACCTCGTGGAGTACCTCCCGGTGTGGATGCGCGACGGCTCGCTCCCCAAGGGGGTGACGACGATCGGCCTCACCCCCGCCATCCTGCGTCGCGCCCCCCGGGCCGTGCGGCGCCAGCAGGCCAACGGCCACCAGATCTTCGTCTGGACGGTGGATGAGCCGGACGATGTCGCGCGATGCCTAGATGCCGGAGTTAGTGCGATAATTACGAATCGTCCGCGCTTTGTGATGGAGGAGATCGCCCGAAGTGGGTACCATGCTCCCTGAGACGTGATCATCGAGGGGCAGAGCAGCAACATGGCAGCTACCGTTCCGTCCAGTGAGGCGGTGTCGACGACGGCTGCGCCCGTGCACGACGAGTTCGGCGGGACCGTCGGGGTCGGGGCCTCCCGCACCATCCGCGCCCCGTGGCGACCGAGCAGCGTCTCCCGGGTCCGGCGGGCCGTCGTCGCCGACCTCGTCGCCCGCGACCTGCCCGCCTCGCTCGTCGACGAGGCCGAGATCGTCACCTCCGAGCTCGTCTCCAACGCCATCCGCCACGCCCGGCCGCTCGCCGACGGCACGCTCCGCATCCGCTGGAAGGTCAAGGGCGAGTGCGTCGAGATCGACGTGACCGACGGCGGCGGCATGACGACCCCGCGCCCCGCGCCCCGGGTCCTCTGGTCGACGACCGGCCG
Source organism: Nostocoides sp. (assembly GCA_039812405.1). Taxonomy (GTDB): domain Bacteria; phylum Actinomycetota; class Actinomycetes; order Actinomycetales; family Dermatophilaceae; genus Nostocoides. Next base: position 169 of record JBDIAL010000137.1, on the reverse strand, counting down.
CGGGCTGCGCATCGTCCGCAGCCTCGCCCACGAATGGGGCGTGACCGAGGAGCGCAACGGCGTGACGGTGTGGGTCGCGCTCGGCGGCCCGTCCCGCCGCCGCGGCGCCTGAGCCCTCGCGACCCGAGGCCCCCCGCGGCCCGAACCGTCCGGTTTCGCGGCGCCGAGT
>JBDIAL010000136.1:0-9931 GCA_039812405.1 Nostocoides sp. | reverse complement strand
TCAGCCGCACATCGTGGCGCGCTACTGACGGGCCCGGGTCCGCTCCCTCAGGTCCCCTCGTGGCCGACGATCCGGCTCAGCGACATCGCTTGGCGAGACCGACAGCCGTCCTGATCGTTCGCTGTTGCAGTGTGGCGGCCTTCCGGAGCTCGGCGAGGAGGGTCTCCGGCGTGTCGGTCCGGCGCACCGAGAACCTGTGCTGGAGATAGCCTCCCGCGCGCTGAAGGCGCCGGTCGCTGGTCGAGACCTCCGTGTACCCGAGCCGGTGCAGGAGGGCCAGCGTTCGGCGCCCGTAGGATCCGAACGGGAGGGCAGCGCGTTCGACGGGCCCCTCGACGACGTCCTCGATCATCCGCCGGGCGGCGGCCAGCTCCTCCTCGACAGCCTCGGGAGAGAGTCGGCGCCACGGGACGTGGTGCATCCCGTGCGAGCCCACGGCCATGCCCTCGCCCAGGAGCGCCCTGACGTCGACGGCGTCCAGGGAGCCCGACTCGCCCAGACGCCCGGCCAGGACGAAGAAGGTGGCGTCCAGCCCGCGTCTCCGGAGCGCGGGCACCGCGATCTCCAGGTCGGACGAGTTGCTGTCGTCGAAGCTGATCACCAGTCCCGGGACCTGGGTCAGCGCGTCAAGGATCTCCTCCATCTGGCTCGGCTCGATCCAGTACTGCTCCTCACCGGGCTCCAGTGTTCGCTTGGGCGTTCCGACGCCGTGGAATAGGACGTGAGCACGCGTCGCTGCGGCAGTCATGACAGTTCCTCCTTGCGGGACGATCCAGGCGAGCGCCGGCCACTGGCCGCCTCACACGCGCCGCCTGGCACCGTGAACGAGAGAGCGTAGCGCGGGAGCTGCCCGGCTGCTCCGTACTCCGGCCATCGTCGACCGACCGAGGGCGATGGCGTGCCGGGTGACCGCGTCCCGGGTGGCGAATGCCGTCCCGACGTGGTCCGTGCTGGTCATCGCTCGACGCTTGTACTCGTCCTCGCCGCGGCCCAGGTCCAGCCGGGTGATCCCCAGTTGTGGCGCACCGCAGGCGATCTCGCGCAGGAGGATCCATCCAGGGGCCAGGCTGGCAACGGCCGGGTCGTAGACGGGGAACCACCAGTGCAGGATCGAGCCCGAGCGGATCCCGAAGTGTGCGGCGATGAGCTGGTCTCCGGCATACACGGCCGACAGCAGGCCGCCGAAGTCCACGTGCTGTTCGTCGAGGAGCCGGTGAAGGAGTGCCCGGTGGGCCGAGACGCCGAAGTAGTCGCGGGCCCCGGTCGCCGCGTACTGGCCCTGCTTCAGGGCGATGACCCGGTCCAGGAGGGTATGCGAGGTGGACGTGAGATCCACTCGCAGCGGACCGTAGCGGTCCGCTGCCTGGCGAACTCGGCGCCGAGCCTGGCTCATGTTGGACCTGCCGGACTTGGAGGCCCGCTGCAGGTAGCCGTCCATCCCGCCAGTCAGGTCGATCCACGGCGAGGGCCGCCATGTCGTGACCTGGCTCTCGAGTTTCTGCGCACTGCCCGCGACGAGGTGGTCGACCGCCAGCACCCGGGCGCGAGCGGCGCGGATGACGAGCTCGGGATCGAGATCGAGCTCGGCCACCGGTCCCTGGAAGTCGGCCGCCGGGGAGCCGACCGGCAGGAGCCGACCCCGGGAACGGTGGAGGGGCCAGACCGCGCGTGTCGTGCCGGCGGCGTCGCGGCCCACCACCACGACGACGGGCATACCGGAGGCGGCGACGGCGTCGGCGAATCCCGGATGGAAGTAGGGGCTGCCGTAGGTGTCACTCCCCTGACGGATCCGCAGCCAGGCGTCTCGGGCGTCGGAAGGCAGCGCGTCGAGTGGATACACTTCTGCCGCCACGATCTTCCCCAGCTGAACTACCCCCATGACAGTCAACCCTACGCGGAAGAGGCCGGTCGTCATGGCGGTTCGGGATAGGCTTCGGCCGTGACCAGCGTGATCATCGCGGCGCACGACGAGGGGCGGACGATCCAGCGGTGCCTGGAGGGGCTGCTGGAGGGGGCTCTCCCGGGGGAGCTGGAGATCGTCGTCGCCGCCAACGGATGCTCGGACGACACCGTGGAACAGGCCCGACGCGTCCCTGGTGTCACCGTGCTCGACCTGCCCGAGCCGGGGAAGGCCGCGGCGATCAACGCGGCCGAACGCGTGGCGCTGACCTTCCCCCGCGCCTACCTGGACGCGGACATGACGGTGCCGGTCGAGGTCGGCCGCGCCCTCGTCGCCGCCCTCGACGAGACCGTGCAGGCGGCCTATCCCGTCCGCCGGATCAACACGCGGGGACGTCCACTGGGGGTTCGGGCCTACTACGCCGTCAACAACCGGCTCCCGGCCGTGTCGGAGGGCATGTACGGTCGTGGGCTCATGGTGGTCTCGGAGGCCGGCCGGGCCCGGTTCTCGACCTTCCCGGAGATGGTCGCCGACGACCTGTTCCTCGACAGCCAGTTCGGCCCCGACGAGAAGCGTCTCGTGACCGCCGTGCACACCACCGTCGAGCCGCCCCACAGCAACGCAGCGCTGCTGAGGAGATTGACGCGGGTCCGGCGTGGCAACGCGGACCTGCGCAGGGCATCGGCGTCCGACGCAGTGGGGGGGGCGGTCCGCTCGGCCAGTCGCTGGTCCTGGTTCACGCATGTGGTCCTGCTGCGGCCCTGGCTGGCTCCCGCCGGTGTCGTCTACGTCGTCTTCACCCTCATCGCGGAGCGACGGGCTGCGCTGACGCCGGCTCCTCGCTGGACGAGCACCGGACAGCGAGGCGGCGATCCCGACAGCGGGCAAGGCCACGCGTCCCCGGGCCGGCTCGACTCAGACCCAGGCGCCGAGCGCTGAGAGCAGTCCGGCGGCGTGGGTCTCCGTCTCGTGGGGCGTGTAGCAGTTCGGGTTCGCGGCGAGGTCGACGATGAGCCCGTCGTCGGGCGCCGGCACGATGCTGATGATCATGTCGTCGACCGGGCCGCGTGAGATGGTCTCGACGTCGACGTCGCAGCCGTCGAGACCGGGCTGGTCGCCGAACGGGACGACGTTGACGGTTGGACCGTGGATCCGCCCACGGCGCCAGGCGATCGGCAGCTCGGTGCGAAGCCGCTCCGGTCGGTCCCCGACGTGGCCCGCCACGCCCCCCACGGCTCGGGCCACCGTGCGGAGCAGACCGCGACGCGAGCGGTCACGCAGGTCCACCCGCATCGGCAGCACGGTCATGAGCATGCTCGGCGTGACCAGCTCCACAGGTCGGCTGCGGGCGGCGAAGATGCAGCCGAGGATCGCCTCGCTCGTGCCGAGCGTGTCGGCGACGTACTCGGCGACGGCGGCCATCACCGCATACGGCCAGCGCAGCTCCCCGACCGCCTCGCTCAGAGCGGCCCGGAGCCGGGCCACCTCGACACGTGCCAGGAGAGGGAGGGATGCCGGCGGTGCCACGGTGTCGCTCAGCGCAATCCGGTCGGGGGACTTCGCCAGGTAGGACCGCCAGAAGTCCAGGTCCGGCTCGACCGGCGGTGACTGGGCGATCAGCTCGCGCAGGCTGCCCCGTGGAGCGGGGGGCGGCTCCGAGCCACGGCGGAGGGAGGCATAGATCTCGGCGTGCCGGTGGAGGATGCGCATGGAGCCGAAGCCGTCGGCGATGGCGTGATGGACGGTGGCCAGCTCGAGGTGGTCCTCGTCGGCGATCCGCACCAGCTCCAGCCGGTAGAGGGGCGACCCGTCGAGCAGGTCGAACGGGACCAGGGCGCTGGATCGCAGCCGTCGGTCGGCGCGCTCGGCGGCGTCGGGACGATCGGAGAGGTCGGTGAAGGTCACGCGCGGACGCAGGTCCAGGTGCTGGATCCAAGTCCCGTCGCAGACCTGGAACCGGGTGCGGATGCAGTCGGTCTCCTCGACCAGGCGGGCGTTGGCCTCGACGTAGGAGTCCAGGTCGAGAGGGCCACGGATGCGCCGCAGCTGGCTCACGCTGTATGCCGCCTGCCCCGGAACCTGGAGGTGCCCGGCGATCATGCCCAGCTGCGCCGGGTGCACGGGCAGGGGACCGAGGTCGGGGTTCACCGGCCCCCCTCGACCAGCGCTGTCACCGTCCGGCACAGCTCGTCGTGGATCCCGGTGACGGTCGTGGCGTCGTAGCGGTGAGGGTTGCCGCGCAGCTCGACGAGCAGGTCGTGTCCGCGCGGGTGGAAGGTCCACATCAGGTCGTCGACGGGGCCGCGGCTGCGGATCGTCTCCACGACGTCGCAGCCGGGCAGGTCCAGCCGGACCAGAGGGGGCAGCGCGTTGAAGGTCGGACCGTACACCCGAGCCTGGCGCCAGCCGACGGGCAGGTGCCAGACGAGATCCTCGGGCCGGGCGGTCAGGTGGGGCCGGACCCGGGACAGCTCGGTCTCGATGGCGTGCTGGGTCGCGTCGAGGCCGACGCCGGGAGGGACCGGCACCCGCAACGGCACGACGTTCATCAGCTGGGCCGGGGTGGACCGTTCGACGGGAGTCGTCCGACCGGGAGTCGTGAAGCCGACGACGACCTCGGTGGCCTCCAGCAGGTGAGCCAGCTGGAGGGTCACCAGTGCAAGGCCCGCCGTGAACCACCGAGGTCGGTCGCCGACCGCGCGGAGGACGGCGAATCCGCCTGGGACGCAACGGGAGGCGACGTGAGGTCTCGCAGCCGGGCGTGAACGGTTCGACGACAAGGAGAGTCGAGGCCCGACCCCCCGGAGGTAGTCCGACCAGAACTCCACGTCGACGGGATCCGGCCGCGTCGCGACGAGCAGATCCGCCAAGGGACGCACCGCGGCCGGCGGAACCTCGGTGCCGTTGACGAGGGCCCGGTATACCTCGGCGACGCGCAGCTGGGACCAGGTCGCGGCGTAGCCGTCGCAGGCAAGGTGGTGGGCGGCGAAGTAGACGATGGCGTGCCGATCGGCGACGCGGACGATCTGGACTCGAAACAGCTCACCGCCGCCGACGAGGTCGAAGGCCTGCTCGTCGAGCCGCGCGAAGTGCCTCTCGGCCGCGGCCACCGGGTCGGCCTCGGCTCGCACGTCGAGCACTTCGGCCGGACGGGCTCGGGAGGGCGGACAGTGCTGGAACCAGTCCCCGTCCCGCAGGCACAGTCGCAACCGGAAGGTGTCGAACTCCTCCAAGGTCCGACCGATCGCCTCGTTGTAGGTCTCGATATCGAGGTCGCCCGTGATGTCCAGCGTCATGACGACGTTCACCGCCGCGTTCGCCGGGTCGGCGAGCTGGGCGTTGAGGAGGCCGCGCTGGGCATGGAGGAGCGGCAGCAGCCCCTCGTCGCAGGAGGGGGCCGTGCGCCCCCTGCACGGCCCTTCGGGGCGGTCACGGTGGTCGCGACGGGTCATCGGCGCAGTCCCCTCCCGGCGGCGAGCCGCGAGGCCAGCGTGACGAGGCCCTCGATCGGTCCACGCAGATGGGCCCAGGCGAAGAGCGCTCCGACGACCATGACGACGGATGCCTCGGGCCAGAAGCGCGGAGCCCCGATGTCGGGCGGTGTGTCGGGGCGGAGCATGACGAGGTGAAGGCTGTACATCGTCAGGGTCATCGCCCCGGCTCCGAAGACGACCTGCCATACCCGGGGGCGGTATCGCGCCAGGACGAGGGTGACACCGATGACGGCCAGGGCGGCGCCGATCGTCTGCGCGAAGTCGAAGGGCGTCCCCGAGTGGGCGGCCCTGACGGTGAGCCACCACCAGGAACCGGTCGGTGTGGTGCCCGACAGTCCGGCGTCCATGGCGACCGTGAGCGATTGCCAGGTGGGGTGGATGCTCTGGTCGGGCCAGGTGGCGATCAGCGCCCGGCGAACCGACGCATGACTGGTGATGAGGTCGGACACGATGGTGGCGACGACGGCGAGCGTCGCGCCGACCGTGCCGGCGACGAGGGCGATCCGGCGGGTGTCGAGGGCCAGCCGACCCAGACCCATGCCGGCGAACAGGAAGGCCAGCCACGGCACGGCCGGATAGTCGCCGATGACACCGAGGTAGACCACGAGCTGCTCGGGTCCCATATGGCTCAGCTTGCTGGAGGCGGGGACCGGTATCGAGGGACGGACGAGCTGGCTGAGGACGGGCACGGTCACGGTCCAGACGGCGGCCAGCACGAACAGCTGTCTGGCCCTCAGGCCGAGGAAGGGGATGCCCAGCAGGAAGAGGAGGCCGTAGTAGGGAAGGATCACGCCGAGGCCGGCGTCGTGGAGCTTGTCCAGACCGAGGCCGAGCGCGGTGATGAGGACCGCGCGGACGGCCAGTCCACGACTCACCTGCCAGCGACGCCGTCCCGTCACCGGTGTCGTGCCGCCACTCATGAGGGCCAGGCTCGTCCCGGCGAGGACGGCGAACAGGCCGGAGGCGCGCCCGGAGACGACGATCTGCTGCCACGGCACGCGACCGTCGACGGTCTTGGGCAGGATGTGGGCCACCATCATGCCGAGCAGCGCCAGGCATCGGGCCACGTCAAGACCGACCAGGCGACGAGACTCATCTCCCCCGTCGCGCCTCCACTGCGCCAGGAGAAGCCGCCCCACCCGGTAGACCGTAGCCGAAGTGCTCGTTCCTGTGGGGCAGTTTAGGGAGGTATGCCGCCGACATCACCCTTCGCGACGGGGGCGGATTGTCCGGAACGAAGGACGGCGACGACCGAACGCGGTTACCGTGATAGACGTGAGGACGTTGTCGATTGCGGAGCAGTGGCTGGAGCATGCGGCACCGGTCGAGGGGGCTCCGCCGCCGGTCCACGACGGGGTGCCGCCGGTCCACGACGGGGCGTCGTATATCGATGCCGCGACGGTGGCTCTCACCTTCCAGTCCCTCCGCCTCGGTGCGGCACGAGCCGAGCAGCTCCCCGCCGACGAGCCGGTCACTCCGGCGACGCTGCGAGGGGCTATGGGCTGCATGGCGACGGGCGTCTGTGTCGTGACCACCCTGTCCGACGGCGACGACGTCGCCATGACCGCGAACTCGGTCACCTCGGTCTCGCTCGACCCGCCGCTGCTCCTGGTCTGTATCGACCGGCACGCACGCTTCCACGGCGCGATCGTCGACAGCGGGCGGTGGGGCGTGAGCATCCTGGACGCGACGGCACACGCCATCTCCTCGGCCTGTGCGAGACCCAATCGCTCCCGCTCGGGTCAGCTGACGGACATCGGGCACCACCGCGGGTCGAGCGGCGTGGCCCTGCTGGACGCCTCGGTGGCGACGATGGAGTGTGTGACGGAGTCGGTCTTCCCCGGCGGCGACCACGACATCGTCGTGGGCCGCATCGTCAGTGTGGCCCGTCGCGGCGAGGGCGTGCACCCGTTGCTCTTCCACCAGGGCGGCTACCGCTGGCTGTAGCGGCCCTGGTGGGAAGTCGCCCTGGTGGAGAGCCCTGAGGTCCTTTCGGATATCGCGGTCTCAGGCCGGTTTTCGTCCGAGCAGATGGAACCAGCGGATATCCCGGTTCTCCGCTGCCGGGTCCAGGTCTCGGCCGTCGTCGCCGATGATGGCAACGGGCTCCAAGCCCACGTCGGTGAGCTCCTGCCAGGCTGCCGCCGCCGTCACGTAGTGCACCAGCAGGCTCCAGTCGTGGGTCGGCATGGTGTCGGTTCCCCAGGCGCCGTGGTCCTCGGCCATCGCGCGCAGCCGGTGTGCGCTCCGGAAGCCGTGGACGTGCCGCGCGGGATGGAGAGCGAGCCGCGCGGCGAACCGCGCGTAGTTGTAGGGGTTCGGCCGGTGTCCCGGCGAAGCCACTGGGCCCGGCCCCGCGTGCCAGAACGGGCCCAGCCGGTTCAGCGTCGAGTAGGCGACGTGACCACCGGGACTGGTGACCCTGACGAACTCGTCGAGAGCCTGCCGACGTCCGACATGGTCGATGGCATCCAGGCCGGCGTGGCTGAAGTAGACCAGGTCGAACCGGGCGTCGGGAAACTGTGACAGGTCGCGGGCGTCGGCTTGGCGGATGTCGGCCGCGGGGAGGTTGCGACGTGCGGCGTCGACCATGTCCTGGTTGAGGTCGACGGCGACGTAGTCCTCGGACAGGAGGGTGAGATACCACGCCGACCGCCCGGCACCGACGCCCACGTCGAGGATCGCCCGGCCTCGCGTCTGCGGCGCGAGACGCTGCAGCAGGGCGCGTTCACCGGGGTCGGTCCAGGAGTCCAGACCGGTGTAGACCTCGACATCGCGACTCCATACCGAGTCGTTGATGTCGACCTGTGACTCGGTCGGACCCGTCACGTCGTCTCCGTTCGTCGTTCTCAGCGCATTCATGACTCTCCTTCACCGGACGAGCTGCTGTCGTTGGGACAACCTGTGTGGTGTCTTGGCCTGGCGGCCCCACGCCCGAGCCGGCACCGGGCACCCGGGTGGGCCACCGCATACGACGAAGCGACCAGAGCCACGGTCGCCCCGTCGTCCGAGCCCGGTGACGCGGTGGTCACGAGGCCACCACGGCACGGGTTCGCGCGGAGCAGTTGAAGGCCCGAACGCTCACCCGCGGTGGCGACGGGGCGGCCTCGGTCTGAGATGTCAACCGGACCGACCGGGTCACGCCGGGGGCGAGATGGAACCACGAGTCCTCCGCGAGCCAGTCCTCGACCTCGAGGGCGACCCAGAGGGCGAGTCTCTCCGTGCTCAGGTGGACCACGGGGCCCTGGGCCGTCTGCTCGATCCGTGCCTGCAGCCCGAGGTCGCGTTCGGGCGTGCGCAGGAGAGTGGGGCTCGGCAGGAAGTGGGCCGTGCTCACCGTGGCCCCGTCGTCCGACAGCAGGGTGGCGACGACGGCATCGTAGGCGGGCGGGCCGAAGCGATGGGCCCAGGAGAGGTCTCGGAAGCTCCCGAACAACAGGCCGGTGTCGACCGATACGCCGCCGCCCGCCGGGGTGTGCACGTGAGCCGTTGCCGACTCCACGACGTGCTGGCCGTCCGTGACGAGGTCGAGCCGGACCTGGCCGGTGAAGTCGACACGGCTGTCGTTGCTCACGTGCAGACCGAGGCCGTTGACGCCCTCGTCGGTGAGCAGCACGACCACGGGCTGCATGAGACGCCGCATGACCCACCAGGTCGCCTTCGGCCGTCCGTCGCTGTCGACGAGACCGAGGCCGGCGCCGTATGCCACGTCGTGCCCTTGGAGCACCACGGCGCCATGGCAGGTGCTGCCAGGGCGGCGCCACTCGCCCAACGTCGCCTCGAACACCACGGCGCTCGTGGCCCGGGCCAGGTCCAAGGCCCGCTGGGTGTCGTAGCGCCGGACGTCGTCGATCCGGGTGCCGAACACCGTCGTGGTGTACCAGTTGCGCACGTCCTCCAGATCCCAGGCCGTCGCGGCGTCACGATGGACGGCGTGCTTCCACTCGGGCGTGTGGCCCATGCCGTCCAGGAGCCGCGCGCGACGGGGGTCGTCGGTCGGCTCGGGCGGCGTCGCGAAGGGGAGGCACTCGCTGGCGAACCGCACACCGGAGCGACGGACGTCGTCCAGCGGTCTGAGGTAGCCACCGACACCGAAGTAGTGGGTCGGACCGGCGTTGACCTGACTGGGCAGGGGAGAGCCGTCCGGAGTGGTGCGGACGTAGACGGTGCCGGGCACGACCTCCTCGACGAGCCGGGGGAGGTCCTCCGCGGTCACCACGTTGCGCCAGCTGTCCGGTGCGAGGCCGAGATACTCGGCCTGCTGTTCGTTCTCGCTGGCACCGCAGACGACGGCGAGGCTCGGGCGCCCCTGCCAGCCGTGGAGCACCTGGCGCATCTCCTCCCCGACCTCCTGCCGGAACTCGGGGGTCGTCGGGATGTCGTAGAAGGCGAACATGGCGTCTTGCCACACGAGAAGCCCGAGCTCGTCGCACAGGTCGGCGAAGTCAGCCGACTCGTAGACGCCGACGGCGGCGACGCGGACCAGGTTGAGGTTGGCCTCCCGCCACTGGCGGAGCCGTCGCTCCAGGTCCGAACG
>JBDIAL010000135.1:0-9981 GCA_039812405.1 Nostocoides sp. | reverse complement strand
CGCCCACGCCGCCGTGGTCGCCGGCGTGCCGGTGGCGGCGGCCGAGTCGGTCACCGGCCCGCTCGCCTGAGCGCACCGGCCCCCCTCGCCCGAGCACACCGGTTCCGCCGGCCGGGGCGTCGGACCATCGGACAGGTGGGACAATCCCGTCCGTGAGACGCGGAGCCGACGAGGTCGCGGGGGTCCTCGGCTTCACGGCCGTGGCCGCCGTCGTCGGCGTGTTCACCGGCGTCATGGCGGCGACGTTCCGGCTCCTCCTCGACCGGGCCGCGGACCTGCGGGTCGACGTCGTCCAGTGGGCGCACGGCAGCCCGCTCCTCGGCTTCCTCCTCGTCGTCGCCGGCTCCGCGACGGCCGTATGCGTCGCCGCCGCCCTCGTCCACCGTGTGGAGCCGCACGCCGAGGGCAGCGGCATCCCGCGGGTGGAGGCGGTCGTCGAGGGCCGGACCGAGCCCGGGAGCTTCCGGATCCTGCCCGTGAAGTACGTCGGCGGGCTGCTGTCCATCGGGTCGGGTCTGGCGCTCGGCCGGGAGGGGCCGTCGGTCCAGATGGGCGGCAACATCGCGATCATCGTCGGGAAGGTCCTCCGGCGCAGCCGCGCCGATGTCCGGCTCCTCGTCGCGGCCGGGGCCGCCGCCGGGCTCGCGACGGCCTTCAACGCCCCCATCGCGGGTGGTGTCTTCGTCCTCGAGGAGCTCGTCCGACGGTTCGATCCCCGCACGACGCTCGCGACCCTCGGTGCGTCCGCGTCCGGCTTCGCCGCTGCCCACGTGCTCGTCCGCGGTGACCTGGAGTTCCAGATGATGCCGGTCGCCGCGCCCCGTCTCGTCCACGCGCCGTTCGTCGTCGCCGTCGGTGTCCTCACGGGGATCGTCGGTGTCGCCTACAACCGGGCCGTCATGGCGGGTCTCCACGTGGCGGACACGAGCCGCCTCCCCGTCGAGGTCCGTGCTGCCCTCGTCGGCGCGAGCGTCGGCATCCTCGGCTGGTTCGCCCCGTCACTCGTCGGCGGCGGCGAGGGCCTCACCCAGGACGCGCTGCTCGGCCGCGGGAGCATCGTGGGCGTCTGCGGGGTCCTCGCCGTGCGCTTCGTGCTCGGGGTCGTCTCGTATGCCGCCTGCACGCCGGGCGGTCTCTTCGCCCCGATGCTCGTCCTGGGCTCCGACCTCGGCCTGCTCGTCGGGCTCGTCGGCGGCTCGCTCGCGCCGGGGCATGCGCCCGAGCCCGGTGGGCTGGCCCTCATCGGGATGGCCGCCTTCTTCACCGCGACCGTCCGTGCGCCGGTGACCGGCCTCATCCTCGCGACGGAGATGACCGGCTCCGCGGTGCTCCTCCCGCCGATGCTCGGCGCGTGCGCCATCGCCATGCTCGTCGCGACCATCCTGCGCTGCCAGCCGATCTACGACTCGCTGACCGACCGGGCGGTCCGGGCCGCCCGGGAGAACACCGACGACGGCGTCCGCCCCGAGGCCCGGCTCCCGTAGCCGACCGGCCGCAGCGGGTCGCCTCGTCGTCCCCGGGCGTGGTCGGAGCGGCCCCGCGCCCGGGCATGTCTTGGGTACGAGACAGGTTCGGAAGTCCGGCGGGTGCACGACGCCCGGTGAGACGGTCCAATGGAGACGAGCACACGGCATACGAGCCCGGCTGGCCCGGATCGTACGGCCGGCCCGACGACCCGCACCCGACGAAGGAGTCCCCCATGGAAGGCGCCCGCCCCGTCCGCGCACCGCGCGGCACCACTCTCACCGCCCGCTCGTGGACCACGGAGGCCCCCCTGCGGATGCTGCAGAACAACCTCGACCCGGAGGTCGCCGAGCGGCCCGACGACCTCGTCGTCTACGGCGGGACGGGCCGGGCGGCACGGGACTGGCGCTCCTTCGACGCGATGGTGCGAACCCTGACGACCCTCGCGCCCGACGAGACGATGCTCGTCCAGAGCGGCCGGCCCGTCGGGGTGTTCCAGACGCACGAGTGGGCGCCCCGGGTGCTCATCGCCAACTCCAACCTCGTGCCGGACTGGGCGACGTGGCCGGAGTTCCGACGGCTGGAGCACCTCGGGCTGACGATGTACGGCCAGATGACCGCCGGGTCCTGGATCTACATCGGGACCCAGGGGATCGTCCAGGGGACCTACGAGACGTTCGCCGCGGTGGCCGAGAAGCGGTTCGGCGGCACGCTGGCCGGCACTCTCACGCTGACCGGCGGCTGCGGCGGGATGGGCGGCGCCCAGCCGCTCGCGGTGACCCTCAACGAGGGCGCCTGCCTCATCGTCGACGTCGACCGGCACCGGCTCGAGCGGCGCGTCGAGCACCGCTACCTCGACCAGGTCGCCGACAGCCTCGACGAGGCGATCGAGGTGGCCGTCGCGGCCCGGACCGAGCGACGCGCCTGGTCGGTCGGCGTCGTCGGCAACGCGGCCGAGGTGTTCCCCGAGCTGCTGCGGCGCGGCGTGCCGATCGACATCGTCACCGACCAGACGAGCGCCCACGACCCGCTCTCCTACCTGCCGATCGGCATCGAGGTCGAGGACTGGGCCGAGTATGCCGAGAAGAAGCCCGAGGAGTTCACCGACCGGGCGCGCGAGTCGATGGCCCGGCACGTCGAGGCGATGGTCGGCTTCCAGGACGGCGGCGCCGAGGTCTTCGACTACGGCAACTCGATCCGCGACGAGGCTCGCCAGGGCGGGTACGACCGGGCCTTCGCCTTCCCCGGGTTCGTCCCCGCCTACATCCGGCCGCTGTTCTGCGAGGGCAAGGGCCCGTTCCGGTGGGTCGCCCTCTCCGGTGACCCCGAGGACATCTACGCGACCGACCAGGCCGTCATGGACCTCTTCCCCGACAACGACCGGCTCCAGAAGTGGATGCGCGGCGCGCGGGAGAAGATCGCCTTCCAGGGCCTGCCGGCGCGGATCTGCTGGCTCGGATACGGCGAGCGTGACAAGGCCGGCCTCGCCTTCAACGACCTCGTCGCCTCCGGGAAGGTCTCGGCGCCGATCGTCATCGGCCGGGACCACCTCGACTGCGGCTCGGTCGCCTCGCCCTACCGGGAGACCGAGTCGATGGCCGACGGGTCCGACGCCATCGCCGACTGGCCGCTGCTCAACGCCATGGTCAACACCGCCTCGGGCGCCTCGTGGGTGTCGCTCCACCACGGTGGCGGGGTCGGCATCGGGCGGTCCATCCACGCCGGGCAGGTGTCGCTCGCAGACGGCACGCCTCTCGCCGCGGAGAAGCTCGCCCGGGTCCTCACCAACGACCCCGGGATGGGCGTCATCCGGCACGTCGACGCGGGCTACGACCTCGCCGAGACGGTCGCGCAGGAGCGCGGGGTCCGGGTGCCGATGCGCGAGTCCTGAGGTGGGGTCCGATCGCCAGGCGGCGGTGTCTGGCCGGCGCGCCACCCAGGGCGGTCCGACGGCCTCGTCTCGGGCCCGAGACGACGATCCGGGCCCTCGGACGGCGCGGCGGCCCGGGATGAGGTCCAATGGTGCGGTGACGACGACACCCCCGCCGGACGCCCCGGTCCTCGCGGACCTTCCGGCCCGGTTCGGCGCCCTGTGGAGGAGCCTCGACCCGGTGGGCCGGGACCCCCGCAGCGGCGGCTACCGGAGGTTCGCGTGGACCCGCGAGGACCACGACCTGCGCGAGTGGTTCGCCGCGGAGTGCCGATCTCGCGGGCTCGACGTCACGACCGACCGGATGGGCAACCAGTGGGCCTGGTGGGGGGACCCCGATGCCGCCCTGGCGGCCGGGACGCCGGGGGTCGTGACCGGCTCGCACCTCGACTCGGTGCCCGACGGCGGCGCCTTCGACGGGCCCCTCGGCGTGGTGAGCGCGCTGCTGGCCCTCGACACGCTGCGCGCCGCGGGGTTCCAGCCCGACCGGCCCCTCGGCGTCGTGAGCTTCGCCGACGAGGAGGGTGCCCGGTTCGGGGTGGCGTGCGCCGGGTCACGGGTCGTCACCGGCGCCCTGGCCCCGGACCGCGCGCGGTCCCTCACCGACGCCGACGGCACGACGATGGCCGACGCCCTGCGCGCGGCCGGTCGCGACCCGGAGGCACTCGGCCCCGACCCCGAGACGGTCCGCCGGGTCGGCACCTTCGTCGAGCTCCACGTCGAGCAGGGGCGCACCCTCGACCTCCTCGAGGAGGACGTGCCCGTCGCCGTCGGCAGCGACATCTGGCCGCACGGGCGCTGGCGGGTCGACATCCCGGGCGAGGCCAACCACGCCGGCACGACCCGGCTCGCCGACCGGGACGACGCCATGCTCGGGTATGCCGCGACCGTCATCGCCGCCCGCCGCGCGGCCGAGGCGCACGGCTGCGTGGCGACCGTCGGCAAGGTTGCCGTCACCCCGGGCGGCGTCAACGCGATCCCGAGCCACGTGACCGGCTGGCTCGACGCGCGGGGTGCCGACCCCGACGCGGTCCGGGCCGCGGTCGCCGACGTCGGCGCGATCGCCGAGGAGTTCGGCGGGGTCGTCGCCGAGGAGTCCTGGACGCCGCCGACCCGCTTCGACCCCGCTCTGGCGCGCCGGATCGCGACCCGGCTCCACGGCATACCCGTCATCGGCACCGGCGCGGGGCACGACGCGGGCATCCTCGCCAACGCGGGCGTCCGCAGCGCCATGCTCTTCGTCCGCAACCCGACCGGCATCTCCCACTCGCCGGAGGAGTGGGCCAGCGCCGACGACTGCCTCGCCGGGGTGGGTGCCCTCGCGACGGTGCTCCAGGATCTCACCGGAGGTGCGCGATGACGACGTACTGGGCCGAGCACGCGTTCCTCCCCACCGGCGTCGCGACGAGCGTCCGGATCGGTGTGACCGACGGGCGGTTCACCGAGATCCAGCCCCGGACCCGGCCCCAGCCCAAGGACGTCGTCCTCCACGGCATCGTCCTGCCGGGCCTGGCCAACGGCCACAGCCACGCCTTCCACCGGGCCCTCCGCGGGCGGACGCACGACGGCGGCGGCGACTTCTGGACGTGGCGGGAGGTCATGTATGCCGTGGCGCGGCGGCTCTCCCCGGACACCTACCTCGCGCTGTCCCGGGCCGTGTTCGCCGAGATGGCGCTGTCCGGCTACACGGTCGTCGGCGAGTTCCACTACCTCCACCACGGACCGGGCGGCGTGCCCTACGACGACCCCAACGCGATGGGGCGGGCGGTCATCCAGGCCGCCGAGGACGTCGGGATCCGGCTCACCCTCCTCGACACGTGCTACCTCGCGGGAGGGCTGCACGGCGGCGGGCACGTGCCGCTCGACGAGGTGCAGCAGCGCTTCGGCGACCGCGACGTCGACGCCTGGGCCGACCGTGTCGCGCGGCTCCGGGACACCGACACGGTCCGGATCGGGGCCGCCGCCCACTCGGTCCGCGGGGTGCCGCGCCCGGCGCTCAAGGAGCTGGCCGAGGTGGTCGGCGATCGGGTCGTCCACGCCCACGTGAGCGAGCAGATGGCGGAGAACGTCGCGGCGCAGGCGTTCTACGGCCTCTCGCCGACGGCGCTGCTCGGGGAGGCGGGGCTCGTCACCGACCGGTTCACCGCGGTCCACGCCACGCACCTCACCGACGAGGACATCGCGCGGCTGAGCGGTGCCGACGCGACGGTGTGCTTCTGCCCGACGACCGAGCGCGACCTGGCCGACGGCATCGGCCCGGCCCGGGCCCTCTTCGACGCCGGGGCCCACCTGTCGCTCGGCTCGGACCAGAACGCCGTCGTCGACCCCTTCGAGGAGGTCCGCGGGCTGGAGATGCACGAGCGGCTGACGAGCAACGAGAGGGGGCGGTTCGCCATGACCGACCTCATGTCGGCGGCGAGCGCGGCGGGCTACGCCTCGCTCGGCTGGTACGACGGCGGCGCCCTGTGCGTGGGGGCGCTCGCCGACTTCGTCGTCGTCCGGCTCGACAGCCTGCGGACGGCCGGCAGTCGCCCGGGCCAGGTGCTGCACACGGCGACCGGGCCCGACGTGACGTTCGTCCTCGTCGGCGGGCGGCCGGTCGTCGTCGACGGCCGGCACCGGTTCGGCGCCGTCGACCAGCTGCTCGTCGAGGCCCTCAACCTGCTGCGGACCCCGGCATGAGCACCCCCGACATGGGCATGAGCACCCTCGTCACCGGCATCGGCGAGCTGACGACCTGCGCGACGGAGGCCGACACCGAGGGAGCCGTCGACCGCCTCGGCCTGCGGCACGGGACCGCCGTCGTCGTCGAGGACGGCACCGTCACCTGGGTCGGCCCCGCCCCGGCAGCCCCGGCCTGCGACACCCGGGTCGACGTCGGGGGCCGGGCCGTCGTGCCCGGCTTCGTCGACAGCCACTCCCACCTCGTCTTCGCCGGCGACCGGAGCGCCGAGTTCGTCGCCCGGATGACCGGCGTCCCCTACGACGGGGGCGGGATCGCGACGACGGTCCGCGCCACGGCCGCGGCGAGCGACGCGGAGCTGCGGGCCCTGCTCGCCGACCGGCTCGTCGAGCTGCGCAGCCAGGGCACGACGACGATCGAGGTCAAGAGCGGCTACGGCCTGTCCGTCGAGGCCGAGGCACGCCTGCTGCGTCTCGCCCGCGAGGTGACCGCGGAGACGACCTTCCTCGGGGCCCACGTCGTCCCGCCCGACTACTCCGGCGACCGCGCGACCTATGTCGACCTCGTGACCGGGCCGATGCTCGCCGCCTGCGCCCCGCTCGCGCGGTGGGCCGACGTCTTCTGCGAGCCGGCGTCCGCCCATGCCTTCGACGGCGAGGAGTCGCGGGCGGTGCTGCGCGCCTGCGCCGAGGCCGGGCTCCTGCTGCGGGTCCACGGCAACCAGCTCGGCCCGGGGCCCGGTGCGCAGCTGGCCGTCGAGCTCGGGGCGGCCAGCGTCGACCACTGCACCTTCCTCTCCGACGCGGACGTCGAGGCGCTCGCCGACGCGGCCGGCACGACGACGGCCACGCTGCTCCCCGGCGTCGAGTTCTCGACCCGGATGCCCTGGGTCGACGGGCGGCGGCTCCTCGATGCCGGCGTCGACGTCGCCCTCGCCTCGGACTGCAACCCCGGCACCTGCAACACGACCTCGATGCCGTTCGTCATCGCGCTCGCCGTCCGGGAGATGGGGATGACTCCTGCCGAGGCGCTGTATGCCGCGACGGCCGGTGGCGCCCGCGCGCTGCGCCGGGACGACATCGGGCGGATCGAGGTGGGCCGGGCGGCCGACCTCACCGTGCTCGACGCGCCGTCCTACCTCCACCTGGCCTACCGGCCCGGCGTCCCGCTCGCGCGAGCCCTCGATCTCTGAGCGAGCGGTCAGGCCTCGTGGGCCATCGGGGGCGGGAGGTGGCCGGAGGACCGGGCGTAGAGCTGGGCCGCCTTGCGGGTCGCGATGGCGCGGGTGACGCCGACCACGAGACCCGTGAGCGCGGCATACAGGACGGCCTGGCGCAGCGGCACCTCCGGGTTGCCGGGGTCCACTGCCTTGTCGTGCCCGGACTTCGCCCAGATGGCGTCGACGAGCTTGCCGGCGAGCAGGCCGGCGACCACTGCCGAGCCCGCGCCGAGGATGCGCCACGTTGCCGAACCCATGTGTCTCTCCCATCGGTGCCGCGCGCGACGCCGTCGCCGATCGCGTCGTGGTCAACCCTGCCACACGACGGGCCCGATCACCCGGGTCCTCCTGCGGTAGAGTGGTGACCGTCCACGACAGGGGAGCGCGAGAGCGCTGAGAGTGCGGGAGACCGCAGACCCTCCACCTGATCCGGTTAGCACCGGCGTAGGGAGTCGATCCTGATGAGCAGCACCCACTCCACCTCCACCACGTCGACGCCGCGGCGCGCCGGCAGCATCCGCGCGACCGCCCCCCTCCTCGGGTGGCGCACGGTCGACATCCTCACCGTCGTCTTCCTCGGGGCCGCGCTCGGCATCGCCTACTGGGGCTGGGGCCAGCTCTACCAGGGGCCGGCGACCCTCCTCGGCGGCGTCTTCCCGCCATTGCAGGGCATCACGGGCGGGCCGTGGCTCATGGCCGGCGTCGTCGGCGGCCTCGTCGTCCGCCGGCCGGGCGCGGCCGTCCTCTGCGAGGTCGTCGCCGCGCTCGTCGAGATGCTGCCCGGGACGCAGTGGGGGACGGCGACCTTCGTCTCCGGCCTGCTCCAGGGGGCGGGGGCCGAGCTCGGCTTCCTCCTGCTCGGGTATGCCTCGTTCGGGCTCGGCGCGGCCCTTCTCGCGGGAGCGCTGTCGGCGCCGCTCGAGGTCGTCTACGAGTGGTTCGTCTACTGGACCGACTGGACGTGGGGCTGGAAGATCGCCTACGGGGTCATCCTCACCGCCTCCGGAGGGGTCATCGCCGGCGGCCTCGGCTGGCTCCTCACCCGCGCCCTCGCCCGGGCCGGCGCGCTCGGGGCCTTCCCGGCCGGCCAGGAGCTGCGCGAGGCCACCGGCCTGCGCTGACGTGGCCACCACCGAGCCCCTCGTCGCCCCGGCCGACCACCGGCCCGAGCACGGCGGCGGTCGGGTGGAGGTCGCCGGGCTCACCTGGCGTCCCTACGGGCGGCGCGAGCCCGTGCTGCGCGACCTCACCCTGACGATCCCCGCCGGCCAGCGGGTGCTCCTGGCCGGCCCGTCGGGTGCCGGCAAGTCGACGCTGCTGCGGGCTCTCGGAGGGCTCCTGGAGACCGCGGACGCCGGTGAGCGGTCGGGCAGCGTGACGATCGACGGCCTCTCGGCCGGCAGCCGGGCCGGGATGGTGGGCATGGTCCTCCAGGAGCCCGGTGCGGGGATCGTCGCCGCGACGATCGGCCGTGACGTCGCCTTCGGGCTGGAGAACGTCGCCCGCGAGCCCGCGACGATGCCGGCGCTCGTCGCCGAGTCGCTCGCCGCGGTCCACCTCGACCAGCCCGCGGACACCCCGACGTCGGCACTGTCGGGAGGCCAGACCCAGCGGCTCGCCATCGCCGGGGCCCTCGCACTCGCCCCCCGCGTCCTGCTCCTCGACGAGCCGACCGCCATGCTCGACCCCGACAACGCGGAGTCGGTCCGAGGGGTCGTCGACGAGGTGTCCCGGTCCCGCGGCCTGACCACCGTCGTCGTCGAGCATCGTCTCGGGCCGTGGCTCGACCTCGTGGACCGCCTCGTCGTGCTCGGCCCGGACGGGCGGTTCCTCGCCGACGGGACGCCGGGGGCGGTCCTCCAGGATCACGGGAGGTCCCTTGCGGCGCAGGGGATCTGGGTGCCCGGCATCGCCGACCCGGAGCCGGTCGCGATCCCCGGGTCGGTGTTCGGCGGGGTTTCGGTCGATCCCGACAGGACCACGGGTGATGCGACAGACGGTGCTGGGGGCAGCAGCCCGGACAGGGCATCCATCGACCCCGGCAACCACCCGCGCCGGGCCGTGCGCGACCTCCGGGTCGAGCGGGTCACCCGGACGCTGACGGGCGAGGAGCGGCGCGTCGTCGCCCTCGACGGGGCCACCGCCGAGGCCGTGGCCGGCCGGTCGACCGCGCTCGTCGGACCGAGCGGATCCGGCAAGTCGACCCTCCTGCTCGCTCTCGCCGGCCTCGTCGACCACAGTGCCGGGCAGGCGCCCTCGACGGACGTCCCGAGCCGGGACCTCGCCCGGGCCGTCGCCTGGGTGCCCCAGTGGTCCTCCTCGACGATCATCGCCCGCACGGTCCTCGACGAGGCGCTCGTCACGGCCCGCGCGGTCGGCCTCCCCGACGACGTCGCCCGGCCCCGGGCCGTCGCCCTCCTGGAGGCCCTCGGGCTCGGGGAGCTGCTCGGGGCGGACCCCCGCCAGCTGTCCGGCGGGGAGCAGCGGCGCCTGGCGATGGCGTCCTCCGTGGCCCACCGTCCCGGCACCCTCCTCGCCGACGAGCCCACCGTGGGCCAGGACCGGCTCACCTGGGCTGCCGTCCTCGGGGTCGTCGAGGCCTATCGCCGAGCCGGGGGAGCGGTCGTCACCTCGACCCACGACGCCGCCGTCGTCGCGCGGGCCGACGCGGTCGTCCGGCTCGCG
>JBDIAL010000134.1:0-10017 GCA_039812405.1 Nostocoides sp. | reverse complement strand
GCCCCGCTACCCCTGGCCGAGGCGGTCGGGGCGGCGGGCGGGCCGGCCGACATCACCGTGGTGTGCGTCGACGTCCCCGGCTGCGAGCAGCCGGCGATCCTCGCCACGGCCGACGGAGGGACCGTCGTCTTCTTCTCCATGGCGACGAGCTTCGCGGCCGCTGCGCTCGGGGCCGAGGGGCTCGCCGCCGACGTCCGGCTGCTCATCGGCAACGGCTACACCCCGGGGCACGCGGCATACGCCCTCGACCTCGTCCGCCGGGTCCCGGCCGTACGGTCCCTCCTCGCCTCCCGCCTTGACGACTACACGTCGTAGTATCTCGGGCGACGGACCATCGACGACCCCCGGAAGGGCTGTGAACGAGATGACGACCCAGTACGCCGACGAGGCACTGCGCGAGGACCTGCGGTGGTGGGACGCCGCCAACTACCTCACCGTCGGCCAGATCTACCTCCGGTCCAACCCGCTGCTGCGGCGGCCGCTGACCGCCGACGACATCAAGCCCCGGCTGCTGGGCCACTGGGGCACCAGCCCGGGCCTGTCGATGATCTACGCCCTCGTCAACCGGCGGATCCGGCAGACGGGCAGCGACTGGCTCTACGTCACCGGCCCCGGGCACGGCGGCCCGGCCCTCGTCGCGGCCGCCTGGCTCGAGGGCACCTACTCCGAGGTCTACCCGCGCGTCGGGTCCGACGAGCGCGGCGTCCTGCGGCTGTTCCGCCAGTTCTCCAGCCCGGGCGGCATCCCCAGCCACGTCTCGGTCCAGACGCCCGGCAGCATCCACGAGGGGGGCGAGCTCGGCTACGCCCTCGTCCACGCGGCCGGTGCGGCCTTCGACCACCCGAGCCTCACCGTCGCCTGCGTCATCGGCGACGGGGAGGCCGAGACCGGCCCGATGGCGGCCTCCTGGCGGCTGCCGACCTTCCTCAACCCGCGGCGCGACGGCGCGGTCCTGCCGATCCTCCACCTCAACGGCTACAAGATCGCCGGCCCCACGGTGATGGGCCGCGACAGCGACGAGGACAACGTGGCATACCTCCGCGCGCAGGGATGGGACCCGGTCGTCGTCGAGGGCGACGACCCCGCCCTCGTCTTCCCCGCCTTCTACGCGGCCCTGTCCGCGGCGCACGAGCGGATCGTCGCCCTCCAGGAGGAGGCGCGCTCGACGAGCGGCCCGACCGCACCCGGGCGTCGCGCGTGGCCAGCGATCATCCTGCGGACCCCCAAGGGCTGGACCGGGCCGAAGGAGGTCGACGGGGTGAAGATCGAGGGGACCAACCTCGCCCACCAGGTGCCGCTCGCCGGCGTCCGGGAGAACCCCGCGCACCTCGCGATGCTCGAGGCGTGGATGCGGACCTACCGCCCCGAGGACCTCTTCGACGCCGACGGCCGGCTCGCCGCGGACCTCCGGGCGCTGAGCCCCGACGGCGACAAACGGATGTCCGCGACGCCGTATGCCAACGGCGGCCGACTCCGCACCGACCTGCCCCTGCCCGCGCTCACGGCATACGAGGTGGACCTCCGGGGGACCCGCGGGACGGTCTCGGTCGAGAACACCCGGTCCGCGGGCACGCTCATGCGCGACGTGTATGCCGCGACGACGACCGCGGACGGCGGCGGGACGTTCCGGCTGTTCTGCCCGGACGAGACGGCGAGCAACCGGCTCCAGGACGTCTTCGAGGTGACCGACCGCTGCTTCATGGAGCACGGCGAGCCGTGGGACCGGGGGATCGGGCCGGACGGCCGGGTCATGGAGGTGCTCTCGGAGCACCTGACCCAGGGCTGGCTCGAGGGCTACCTGCTCTCCGGGCGGCACGGGTTCTGGGCGACCTACGAGGCGTTCGCCATGGTCTCTGCCTCGATGGCGGTCCAGCACACCAAGTGGCTCCAGCACGCCCAGACCCTGCCGTGGCGGGCGAGCGTCTCCTCGCTCAACATCCTCCTGACCTCGACGTGCTGGCGCAACGACCACAACGGGTTCTCCCACCAGGGGCCGGGGCTCATCGACGCGCTCATGCCGCTGTCGCCGCAGGTCGTCCGGGTCTGGCTGCCGCCGGACGCGAACACGACGCTGGCGATCACCGACCACTGCCTGCGCAGCACCGACCACGTCAACGTCGTCGTCGTCGACAAGCAGAAGCACCTGCAGTACCTCACCCTCCAGGAGGCGCGGCAGCACTGCGCGGCCGGTGCGGGACGCTGGGACTGGGCGAGCAACGGCCCGGTCGGCCAGACGCCCGACATCGTCCTCGCCTGCGCGGGCGACGTGCCGACCCAGGAGGCGCTGGCCGCTGCCGAGCTGCTCGCCGAGCGGGTCCCCGACCTGCGGGTGCGCTTCGTCAACGTCGTCGACATCATGGCGCTGCTCCCGGAGAACGACCACCCGCACGGCTTCTCCGACAGCCAGTTCACCGAGCTGTTCACGGCGAGCACCCACGTCGTCTTCGCCTTCCACGGATATCCGCGCGCCATCCACCAGCTCATCCACGGCCGGAGCGACCCCGGGCGGTTCCACGTCCGCGGGTTCAGCGAGCAGGGCACGACGACGACGCCGTTCGACATGGTCGTCCTCAACCGGATGAGCCGGTTCCACCTCGTCAAGGAGGTGCTGCGCCGCGCCGGCCGCCGGGTCGACGGGTGGGACGCGCTGGAGGCCTACTGCGACCAGCGGCTCGCCGAGCACCACGACTACATTCGGGAGCACCTTGAGGACCTGCCCGACGTCGCGTCGTGGACCTGGCGGCGGGCCTGACGTGTGGGAGCGGAGACACGCCCGTGGTGACCAGCATCTATCTCGCGGGGACCGAGGCCCGGTCGGGCAAGTCGGCCGTGGCCGTGGGACTCCTCGACGCCCTCGCGCGCCGGGCCGGCCGGGTCGGCATCTTCCGGCCCGTCGCGCCGAGCCAGGGTGACGTCCTCGTCGATACCCTCCTGTCCCTCCTGCCGGGGGAACGGGCCGCCGCGTCGGTGTCGGGGGTGACCTACGAGGAGCTCCACCACGACCCCGAGCGGGCCATGTCGACGATCGTCGACCGCTTCCACGAGGTGACCCGCGACCTCGACACGGTGCTCGTCATCGGCACCGACTTCAGCGACGTCGCGACCCCGACGGAGTTCTCCGTCAACGCCCGCATCGCGGCCAACCTCGGCGCCGGCATGGTCCTCGTCGTCCCGGCCGCCGACCGGCGGGTCGAGGACGTCGTCACCTCGGCCCTCCTCGCCGTCGAGGCGGCCCGGGACAGCCACGCCCAGGTGCTCGGCGTCGTCGCGAACCAGGTGCCGGCCGACCTCGTCGAGCCGATGGCGACGTCCGTGGCCGACGCCCTCGGGCCGCTGTCGGCGGCGGTCCTGCCCGAGGCGCCGCTGCTGCGCGCCCCGACGGTCCGCGACCTCCTCGAGGCGTGCGACGGCCGGCTCCTGCACGGAGACGCCGAGCTGCTCGACCGCGAGTCGATGGGGCTGGTCATCGCGGCGATGACGATGCCGCACGTCCTCGACCGACTCGTCGAGGGCGGTGTCGTCGTCGTGCCCGGGGACCGCGACGAGGTGGTCCTCGGGGTGCTCCTCGCCCACCGCTCGGCGACCTTCCCCTCCCTCGCCGGGCTCATCGTCAACGGCAACCTGCCCCTCTCGCCCCAGGTCGAGCGGCTCATCGCCGGCCTCGACGTCGAGCTGCCCGTCGTGTCCGCGCCGGAGGGGACGATGGCGACGGCATACCGGCTGGGCGCCGCCGCCGGGCGCCTTGCCCCCACCGCGCAGCGCAAGATCGCCACCGCGGTGTCGCTCGTCGCGGACCACCTCGACCCGGGTGCCTTCCTCGACGGGCTGCGGCCTCCACCCGGCACCGAGGACGTCGTCACCCCGCTCATGTTCGAGCACCGCATCGTCGAGGCCGCACGACGGGCCGGCACCCGCATCGTCCTCCCCGAGGGCACCGAGCGCCGCATCCTCGAGGCCACCCAGGAGGTCGTGGCCCGCGGGATCGCCCGCGTCACCCTGCTCGGTGACCCCGACCGGGTCCAGGCCCAGGCGGCGACGGTCGGGCTCGACCTGGACGGCATCGACGTCGTCGACCCGCTGACCAGCCCGTGGCGGGAGCCGTATGCGCAGGAGTACGCCCGCCTGCGCGCCCACCGCGGCGTGACAATGGAGCAGGCGCACGACGTCGTGTCCGACCCCGCCTACTTCGGCACGCTCATGGTCCACCTCGGCGAGGCGGACGGCATGGTCGCCGGCTCGGTGACGACGACGGCGCACACGGTCCGCCCCGCGCTCGAGGTGATCCGCACCGTCCCGGGGGTCTCGGTCGTCTCGAGCGTCTTCTTCATGTGCCTCGCCGACCGGGTGCTCGTCTACGGCGACTGCGCGATCAACCCCGACCCGACGGCCGAGCAGCTCGCCGACATCGCGATCTCCTCGGCGACGACGGCGCAGCAGTTCGGGATCGAGCCGCGGGTCGCCATGCTGTCCTACTCGACGGGCTCCTCGGGCACGGGCGTCGACGTCGACAAGGTCCGCGCCGCGACCGACATCGTCCGGGAGCGGGCGCCGGAGCTCCTCGTCGAGGGGCCCATCCAGTACGACGCCGCCGTCGACCCTGCCGTCGCCTCGACGAAGCTCCACGACAGCCCGGTCGCCGGGCGCGCCACCGTCCTCGTCTTCCCCGACCTCAACACGGGCAACAACACCTACAAGGCGGTGCAGCGCAGCGCCGCGGCCGTTGCCGTCGGCCCGGTCCTGCAGGGCCTGAACCGCCCGGTCAACGACCTGTCGCGCGGCGCGACGGTCCGTGACATCGTCAACACCGTGGCGATGACGGCGATCCAGGCGGGCATCCGATGAGCGACCCGCTCGTCCTCGTCATCAACGCCGGCTCGTCGTCGCTGAAGTACTCCCTCGTCGACCCGGCGACCGGCGAGCATCTCGGGGGCGGCCTCATCGAGCGGATCGGCGCCCCCGGTGGGGGGATCCGGCACGAGGTCGGCGGCGAGCGCTTCACCGAGGACGTCGACGTCCCCGACCACGAGGCGGCCTTCGCCCTCGCCCTGCGGGCCTTCGAGGAGCACGGGCCGGCGTTCGGGCGCGACGAGCTCGCGGCGGTCGGGCACCGGGTCGTGCACGGCGGCAGCCGGTTCGCCGCACCCACCCTCGTCGACGACGACCTCGTCGCCGCGGTCGAGGGGCTCGTGCCGCTCGCGCCGCTGCACAACCCGGCGAACCTCGAGGGGATCGCCGTCGCCCGGAGGGTGTTCGCCGGGGTGCCGCAGGTCGCCGTCTTCGACACGGCCTTCCACCACACGCTCCCGCCGGAGGCCTACACGTATGCCGTCCCGGCCCGGTGGCGCGAGGTGCTGGGGATCCGTCGGTACGGCTTCCACGGGACGTCCCACGCCTACGTGTCCCGGCGGACGGCCGCGCTGCTGGGCCGGCCCCTGGAGGAGGTCAGCACCGTCGTCCTCCACCTCGGCAACGGCGCGAGCGCGAGTGCCGTCGCGGGCGGTCGCAGCATCGAGACGTCGATGGGCATGTCGCCGCTCGAGGGCCTCGTCATGGGCACCCGGTCCGGCGACATCGACCCGGCCATCCCGGGGCACCTCGCGCGCGTCGAGGGCCTCGACGCGACGGACGTCGACACCGAGCTCAACCGGCGCAGCGGGCTGCTCGGGCTGAGCGGCGTCTCCGACTTCCGTGAGCTCACCGCGCGGCGCGCGGCGGGTGACGCGGCGGCCTCCCTCGCCTTCGACGTCGTCGTCCACCGGCTCGTCAAGTACGTCGGGGCGTATGCCGCCGTCCTCGGCCGGCTCGACGCGCTCACCTTCACCGGCGGCATCGGCGAGAACGCCCCGGTGCTGCGGTCGGCCGTCGGCGGCCGCCTCGGCATCCTCGGCGTGACCCTCGACGAGGAGGCGAACGCGGTGGCCGGAGGGGAGCGGATCGTGTCGGCCCCCGACAGCCGGGTCGCGGTGTGCGTCGTCCCCACCGACGAGGAGCTGGAGATCGCCCGGCAGGCAGCGGAGGTCGCGACCGCCCGATAGCGCCCCCTCGACGAGGGGACCGTCAAAGTCCGGATAAATCGATCATCCGCATCCCTTCCGCCTGCGGAGGTCGAGGACTACCGTGCGAAGAGCTGAGGCTCTCTCGCCTCTCCTCCCTCCATTTTCGGGAGATGATCGCGTGGCCCGGTCCGGTGCCCCTGTCGATTCCTTCACCGTCGGACATCACGGCACCGCCCGCCACGCGGCGCTCGTCATGCTCGTCGCCGCAGCCACCGTGTCGGCGCTCGGCGTCGGGTCGAGCGCGGTCGCCGCGCCCACGGTCCCGGCGAACCGTCACGTGATCCTCGTCATGAAATACCAGCCCGCGGCCGCCAAGGTCGGCAGCGCCGCGGCGACCGTGCGCGCCGAGGCGGTCGAGAGGGCGCAGGCACCGGTCCTCGCCCGGCTGCGGCGGATGCACGCCACGGCGGTGACCGACTACCACGTCGTCAACGCCGTCGCCGCCACGGTCTCCGGTGCCGACCAGGCCCAGCTCGCCGCGGACCCCGACGTCGCCGCGGTGGTCCCCGACGTCACCATCCGGCTGGCGCGACCCCAGGCCGGTGCGACGACGCCGAAGGCCACGAGCTCGCTGACCCCGAACGTCATCCCGGGAGCCTGCAGCACCACTCCGCAGCTCGACCCCGAGGGCCTCTCACTCACGCATACCGACTCCGACGACCCCCACGCGAAGACCGCCCGGTCCCTGGGGATCACGGGCGCCGGGGTGAAGGTCGCGTGGATCGCCGACGGCATCGACCCGAACAACGTCAACTTCCTCCGCCCCGACGGGACCACGGCCTTCAGCGACTACCAGGACTTCACCGGCGACGGGCCGGGCCAGGCCACCAGCGGGGACGAGGCCTTCCTCGACGCGAACACCATCGCCGGTCAGGGCATCCACGTCTACAACGTGCAGGGCTTCTCGGCCCAGCCGGCCCCCTCGGCCTGCAACATCCGCATCGAAGGCGTCGCACCCGGCGCCAGCCTCGTCGGGCTCGACGTCTACAGCAGCTTCAACGACACGACGGAGTCCAACTTCCTCCAGGCGATCGACTACGCCGTGCAGACCGACCACGTCGACGTCATCAACGAGTCGTTCGGCAGCAACCCGTTCCCGGACGTGACGGCGCTCGACGTGACCAAGCAGTTCAACGACGCCGCCGCTGCCGCCGGCGTCACGGTGGCCGTGTCGTCCGGCGATGCCGGGTCGATGAACACCATCGGCTCCCCGGCGAGCGACCCGCACGTGATCGCCGTCGGCGCCTCGACGGACTTCCGCTTCTACGCGCAGACGAACTACGCCGCGGCGCGGTACTTCGCGACGACGGGATGGCTCGACGACAACATCAGCTCGCTGAGCTCCGGCGGCGTCACCGAGGATGCCAGCACGCTCGACCTCGTCGCACCGGGCGACCTCAGCTTCGCCTCCTGCGATGCCTCGTCGACCTACCAGGGCTGCGTCAACTTCCTCGGGCAGCCTTCGGAGGTCGAGGAGAGCGGCGGCACGAGCGAGTCGTCGCCGTTCGTCGCCGGTGCTGCGGCGCTGGTCATCGAGGCATACCGGAAGACCCACCACGGCGCAGCACCGACGCCCGCCGTCGTCAAGCGGGTCCTCGTCAGCTCGACCGACGACCTCGGCGCTCCGGCCGACGAGCAGGGCGCCGGCCTGCTCGACTCCTACCGCGCCGTGCAGCTCGCGGAGTCGATCCGGACCGCCGACGGCGCCCCGAGCCGGACGGGCGACTCGATCGGGCTGTCCAAGGGACAGCTCGGCGTGGTCGGTCGTCCCGGCTCCCAGCACGCCTGGTCGGTCACGGTGACCAACACGGGCACCACGAAGCAGCAGGTCACTCTGCGGGGCCGGCAGGCCGGCCGCAGCACCGACGCCCAGTCCGGCACGGTGACCCTGACCGACGGCGTCAGCCCGCAGTTCACCGACTTCGCCGGTCATGCCGACAACTACGGGACGTTCACCTTCCACGTCGCCCGGGGTCAGGACCGGCTGGCCGCGTCCATCGCCTATCCGGGTCAGCCGGCCAACGGCTTCAATGCCCGGGTCCGGCTCATCCTCGTCGACCCGTCGGGCCGGCTGGCGGCCCACTCGCTGCCGCAGGGCGTCGGCAACTACGGAAGCGTCGACGTCACCCGTCCGACGGCAGGCACCTGGACCGGCGTGATCTTCGGGATCGCGGGGTCGAGCAACGGGACGAACGGCACGGTCCCGTGGCAGGTCTCCACCGAGCGGTATGCGTCGTTCGCCTCGATGCACCCCGCCCGGCTCACCCTGTCTCCGGGCCAGAGCCGCGCGGTCCGGGTGCAGGCCCGGGTCCCCTCGTCGTCCGGCGACGCCTCCGGCTCGGTCCTCGTGACCTCGCAGGACTCCGGGAAGCCGTCCACCGCGCACACGACGACGATCCCCGTGAGCCTGCGCAGCCTCGTCACCGTGGGCCGGAAGGGCGGCGCGTTCACCGGCACCCTGACCGGCGGCAACGGCCGGGCACCCGGTGAGGGCCAGGAGGCCTTCTACCAGTTCCGGGTCCCGAGCGGCGTCACCGACATCACGGCGAGTCTCGCCCTGACCGACGACATCGCCGACCCGGTCGGCGCCTACCTCGTCGGACCCGACGGCGAGACGCTCGGCTACGGGCAGAACCGCACGTCGGGAGGGACCGCGCAGCGAGCCCTGTCGGCATACACCCTCCATCCGGTGCCGGGGATCTGGACGCTCGTCGTCGACTTCGCCGAGCCGGTCGTCGGGGACGAGGTGTCCCAACGATTCACGGGATCGATCGCCTTCGACACGGCCCAGGCGTCGGCCACCGGCCTGCCGGACGACGCGGCGACCATGCTGGCGGCCGGCGTCCCCGTCACCGTCCCTGTCGTCGTCACCAACCATGGCACCGCCCCCGCCGACGTCTTCGTCGACCCACGGCTCGACGGGACGACGGCCGTCACCCTGGCATCGTTGACGAGCAGCACCCAGTCCCTGCCGGAGCGGGGCAGCTCTCCCGCGTGGTTCGTCCCGACGCAGACCACCGGCATCGCCGTCTCGGCGACCTCCAGCCTGCCGACGATGTTCGACCTGGGCACGACCCCGTGGGATCCGGACCTCGCGAGCGCCGCCAGCGGCGCGACGCCCCTGTGTGGCACGTCGCCGTCGGTGACGTTCTCGCCGACGGGTGGGCGCCTCACCTCGGGCGTCTGGTACGCGTTGCCGAGCGAGTGCGGGCCGTATCCGGGACCGGCCCCCGCCGGCACGGTGACCGTCACCGCGTCGGTCGTGACCGCACCGTTCGACCCGGCGGCGAGCTCTCCGACCGGTGACATCGAGCTGGCCGCGACCGACCCGTCGGCAGGGGTGGCCCCGGTCGAGATCGGGCCCGGGCAGACGGGCACGATCCCCGTGACGATCACGCCGAGCGGCGCGTCGGGCACCGTCGTCAAGGGCACGCTCTACGTCGACACCCTGGCGACCTCCGTGCCGCCCTACGGCCAGTTCGGGAGCGACGAGCTCGCGGCGCTGCCGTACGAGTACTCGATCCGGTAGCCGACCCTGCTGCCCGTCGGCCCCCGTCATGGTCGGGTCGAGGTATCCGGTGACCGTCTGGTGGAGTCGGGTCACCTCGACTCCGGAGGTGCTTTGCTGGGTCGAGGTATCCGCTGACCGGGCCGTGGGGTGGGGTCACCTCGACTCCGGAGGTGCTCCGCTGGGTCGAGGTATCCGGTGACCGTCTGGTGAGGTGCTGCGATGCTCGATCCTGAGAATCGTCCGGCGGAGCCCGGCGTATGCCGAAGGATCGTCGGCCCGCATTAGTAGCCTGCAGGAGTGTCTTCACGGCGAGAGGTGCCCGGGGTGCTCGAGCTCGACACGGCCACCGTGCGCCGGGCGCGGACCCTCGCGCGTCGGGCCGGCCGGCCGGTCGTCGAGCTCGCCCGCTCGCACACGACGGTGTCCGTCGAGCGGGCGACGCTGCGCCTC